>NZ_OU907312.1:1200000-1500000 GCF_918320885.1 unidentified bacterial endosymbiont
AAATTTCATGATGCCTATTGCAGCTATCTCAACGATTGAACTACCAACTGAACGACTCTTACTGCGCCCACCCAAGCCAGAAGACGCGCTTGATCTGCTTCACTATTATCACGCCAATCGTGACCACCTGAGGCCTTGGGAACCACAACATCCAGATGATTTCTATACGTTGCCAAAATTGCAACAAAGCCTGATCGATCGGGTAGAGGCCATGGAGAAAGGCCATGCTATTCACTGGCTACTCATTGGCCGAAAAAGTGTGGGGCTACAGGGAGAGTGCAATGTCACGGCTATTATTCGCGGTCCCTTCCAGGCCTGTTACCTTGGCTTCTCCATTGCCCAGGGTCAAGGCCTCATGCATGAAGCGTTATCTACCGCCATAGACTTTATTTTTAGGGGTTATAGGTTGAATCGTATCATGGCTAACTATCGTCCGGAAAACCGGCGGTGTGGCCAATTACTGGCCCGTCTAGGCTTCGAAATCGAGGGCAAGGCCCGAGCTTACCTCAAGATCAATGGTCTCTGGGAAGATCACCTCTTGACCTCGCGAATCAATAGCAATGCGCTATAAGGCACTCCTATGAATGACCTAATGCTTGATCGCTTACCCACCATAAACAATAAAAAAGAGTTTTTGTTCGCTTATTTAAAACATTCGATACAAGGAGTCGTTCGATGCCTGATCTAGATTGTCCAAAAAAAAACAGTAAAAATAATTGGTTTTTCAATGAATTAAAATACAATATAATATCTACCCTAAAAATTACTTCATTATTAATAGGTTATTCAATATTTTTATTCTATTTTATTCAAAATGATTTTTTTCCCAATATGGATATCTTTAATTGGGGATCACTTATCATTTCTGCTTTTATCTTAGGGTCTCTCTGGTTTTTTATTCTAATTTCTTTTATAATAGTTGTGAGTTATTGTTGGAGTAATTTTGTTGTTAAGGATAAAATTTTATTAAAAAAAATAGCCCACAAAAAAGGAGATTGGTTATTAGATGACCTTTATCTTCGAAAGATAACAATTTATTGCTTTTGGATACCATTACTAATCAATAACTTGCTGTTAGTATTGATTGGCTATGCCTTTAAAAATGCCTATGTGATAACATCTGTTTTTATTTTGATGCCTATCATTTTAGGGGGAATCACTGCTAGTACTCTTTGGAAGAAACTACAACTCCCTTATAAACGATGCCTTGAATATTTTATGATGATTACTTATTCGATATTTATTTCGAGTGTTTTTTGTATTATTTTTTCATATATTTTCCAAGATAATATATCCCATCTCAATGAGATTATCTTTTTATTTTTTATTTTTATTACCACTATGTTTATTAACATTATCACAGTGCTATTTATTGAAAAAAATAAATTGGGTGTATTCATGATAATTATCAGTTTTTTTTATTTTTTGTTTTTTCTGACGAATATAGGAAAATCCTTTCCAGCAAAGGTTGTTAAAACCCTTAACATAGGTAACTATCAAGCCTCTCAAGTGTATCTGACGTCAGAGAGCTGTCAGCGTCTCCAAGAGACACAGTTATTGGAGATCTCCCCACAGTGCAGCGTAGAGAATATCGAGGTCCTATGGGATATTGGGGGGCGTTATATCTTTAAAGTCGCCGTCAATGGCGAGCAGGAAATTTTATCCTTAGACGCCAAGGAGATTGTCGCGGTGCTAAAGTCTAAAAAACCCAGCACCGCCTGCCGCACGCAACCGCCTGAAGCGCCAGTCGATAACAGTATTAGTCAATAGATTTTACTCTATTGATCTATTAGACCAAAATAATTTAGCTACCGCTTAATGCGGTACAGATCCTTCATATAGAAAACCCTCATAGGGTTATCGCACCTATAACCACCGATATCTGGCTTTACCAGTCGAACCGTCACTACGTGGAAAAGAGGAATAATCGGTAGATCTAACATTAACTGATCCTCCGCCGCTTGGTAGATCTGATAGCGCTCCTCCACAGTTGTAGCTGATAAGCTGCGTAGCATCAGATCATCAAAATATTGACTACTGTACCCCGAGGTACACACACTGCTGTTGGAAATTAGAATATTCAGAAACGAGCTGGGTTCATTATAGTCGGAGAACCAGGTCAGGGCTGACATCTGGAGCTTGGCTGCAGCGCGGTTTTCCATAAAGCTCCGCCACTCCTGCCCTTCCAAGCGTACCTCGGCCCCTAATGTCTCACGCCACATGGCCGCCGCCGCTAGCGCAATCTTCTTGTTATACTCACTGTTGTCATAGCTCAGAGTAAACTTTAGTGGCTTCTCCTCGCCATAGCCCGCCTCTTGAAGTAACTTTCTAGCTTCCACCTGCCGCTGTTGTGGCTCCCAGCTGCTCCACACCACTGGATGTGGCTGAAAGCCCTTGGGGTCTCTCGAGTTGAAGGTGTAAGCTGGCAGTTGCCCTTGGCCCAGAACCGATGAGGAGATCCATTCACGATTCAAAACTAAAGAGAGCGCCCTGCGCACCCGGGGATCATTAAATGGGGCTTGGCGTATATTGAATTCATAAAAATAGAGGGCTAAACGTGGGGAAGCTTGTACCTCTTCTGCCATCGTATGCTTAAACTCCTTGAACAGTTCCGTTGGCAAATTTCTCCCAGTGATATCAATTTCTCCTGCTAGGTAACGCTTGACAGCACTCTCATCCGAAGAGAGGGGCAAAAAGGTTACCTTGTCGATAACCATGTTTAAATTGTCCCAGTAATTTTTGTTGCGCAATAGAACAATCCGCTCATTGACCAGCCACTTATCTATCTTATAGGCCCCATTACCCACCCAGTTTGCTGGGGAAGTCCACTTGTCACCGAACTTTTCCACCGTAGCCTGATGAATAGGATAGAGCGGAAAATTGGCGAGCATCTTACTCAAGTAGGGCACTGGAGAGGAGAGAGATAACTGTAGAGTATGGTCATCAATGGCACAGATCCCCAATTTTCCGCTCGGCTGCTTCCCACTGACGATCTCATCGATATTCTCTAACCTCATCCCTAGAAGAGCATCAACATAGGGTGCGGCAGTCTCAGGATCAGCCAAGCGCTGCCAACTGTAGACAAAGTCGTGGGCTGTCAGGGGTTCGCCGTTGGACCAACTAGCTTCCGTTCGTAAATAGAGGGTCCAGCGCTTAAAATCTGGAGTGCTCTCCCAACGCACAGCCACCCCGGGAACTATCTCTCCACGAGGATCAAAAGAGGCTAAGCCCTCAAAAAGATTTGCCATAATACTGGCCTCAGGGGAGCCAAGAGTTTTATGGGGATCTAGGGATGCCGGTTCAGCCACATTATTAATCACCAGCTCCTGATGGGGAGAAAGCGCTACTCCAGAGGGGATTTCAGCACCGACAACGTGTATGCTCGATAATAGGGCTAGGCTTAGAGTCAAACTCCCCCACAGCGTCACGCTACTCCCTCCTACTGTATTGGCCACCCCTTTAATTTTAACCCTACTATCCTGCACCCTAAGTACCTGCTACATAATATTTGCATAGGGCATCCTGGATCATAAATCTAAAAAAATCAAGGAGTACACCCATTCCATGAAAATAATTTTTCTAAAATAGAGCCAGTCACTATGATGGATCTTGCCTCTATGTAAGCTAAGCTTGGTCTGGGTCTGGGCTGCTCTATCGGATAGATAATCCTATAGTTAATAGTCCAGAATAGACTATTAACTATTATGGATTATTGTTTATACAGGAATAACATCTTTTTAAGAGGAAAGAATCACTTTTCACTGTACCTTATCGTTTAAAAAAGCTACCATTGCAAAGTAATAGGGCAACTACTTTTATAGGTATGGTGTATTATGCATTCTGATGTTGCTATTATCATTTCTTCAAGACTTGATTCGGTAAGGCTTCCCCAAAAACCTCTACGATTTATAGGGGAAGTTTCAATGATCGAGCACGTTCTCAGGCAGGTGCACTTAACCACCCTAAAAAATATTTATGTTGCAACTGACTCAGAAGCTATAGCTGAAAAAGTGACTGATTGTGGTGGACAATTCATTCTCACCACCCAAGAGTGCCAATCGGGTACTGACCGAGTATGTGAAGCATTTCAGCTCATTCCTGATAATCAGCATATTAATTATATTTTGAATGTACAAGGTGACATGCCTTTTGTAGAACCAAAATCAATTATAAAAGTTATTGAAAGCCTAAAATCGAGTCATTACGATATTATGACACCCGTGGTAAAAGTTGGAATAGATATCGTCAATAGCCCGAGCAAGGTCACAGTGGTTACTGGCCATAATGATAAAGCCTTGTATTTCTCTCGTAGTCTTATTCCTCATGGCGCTGAAGAATTTTTATGTCATGTAGGCATTTATGGATTTCGTAAAGAAGCATTAACTAAATTCAGGAACTTACCCACCTCAACCTTAGAATTAATCGAAAAACTTGAACAACTAAGAGCATTACAAAATGATATGTCCATAGGGGTATGTTATGTTGATAATATTCCTATTTCTGTTGATACAGCAGAGGATTTAAACAAAGCCATAGAGTTTTATCAATCTATGAGTGAATAACTTATTGATGCATGATAATGAATATAATAACTCTTTCCAGAAATAAATAGATTTTTCATGAGAGACAGGCTTAGTCTCTCCTTTACTTCTATTAAAGCAGCACAGGAAATCATCCCTGTGCTAAAGTCTAAACCTGGCGCCGTCTGCAGTCCCCATCAGTCATAGCAACCCCCTACTCCCATTCAATCGTCGCTGGGGGTTTTCCTGAGATATCGTACACCACGCGCGCAATGCCGGGGACCTCATTGATAATGCGATTGGCTACTAACTCTAGAAAATCCCCCGGTAGCCGGGCCCAGCGGGCGGTCATAAAGTCGATGGTCTCTACCGCCCGTAGCGCAATGACCCAGGCATATTGTCGGCCATCGCCCATGACGCCTACCGAACGAACCCCTAGAAATACTGCGAAGGCTTGACTGACTTGATAGTAGAGCCCTGCTTGCTGCAGGGCTTCCATAAAAATAGCATCGGCTTGGCGCAGTAGGTCACAGTAGGTGGCACGCACTTCACCCAGAACCCGTACCCCGAGTCCCGGTCCCGGAAAGGGGTGACGATAGAGGAGTTCATAGGGCAAGCCTAACTCTAAACCAATGGCACGCACCTCATCTTTAAAGAGCTTCTGTAAGGGTTCTAACAGTTTTAAGGTCATCGTCTCAGGCAAGCCACCAACATTGTGGTGCGATTTGATTACCTGGGCTTTCCCGGTGGCTGAGGCGGCTGATTCAATGATATCCGGGTAAATGGTCCCTTGCGCTAACCACTTGATCTCTGGGTATTGCCCTGCTTGCTCATCGAACACCTCAATAAATAGATGACCGATCACTTTTCGTTTGGCTTCTGGATCGACCACCCCTTGTAGTGCCGCAAAAAACCGCTGTTCAGCCTGAACGGTTGTTAAATGCAGCCCAAAATGCTCAGCAAAAGTTTGACGAACCTGTTCTGCTTCCTGCCAGCGTAATAGGCCATTATCCACAAAGATACAGTGCAGTCGCTGGCCCAGCGCACGGTGGAGTAGCAAGGCGGTCACTGCTGAGTCCACCCCGCCAGAGAGCCCGAGGATCACCTGCTCCTCTGCTCCAACCTGCTGTTGAATGTTTGCGACTAACTCGTCAATAATCGACTGCGGTGTCCAGCTCGGCGTACAGCCACAAATTTGCTGTACAAAACGCGCTAAAATCCGCAGGCCTTGGGGGGTATGCGTCACCTCTGGGTGAAACTGTATCCCGTAAAAACCTCTGGCTTCATCGGCCATCGCGGCCAGCGGACAGTTCGGGGTACTGGCCAGGCTCACAAACTCCTTCGGTAACTGCGTCACCTGATCACCATGGCTCATCCACACTTTGAGCAGCGGATCACCGTGAGCTGTCAGGCTATCTTCAATGTTATCGAATAAAGCACTAGCGGTATGCAGTACCACTTCAGCATAACCGAATTCTCGTGCAGCGGCCGGAGTAACCTCACCCCCCAATTGGCAGGCCATGATCTGCATCCCGTAGCAGATCCCCAAGAGCGGGACTCCTAAGTGAAAAATAGCCTCAGCGGGCCGCGGGCTATCGACGGCCAGGCTACTATCGGGACCACCGGATAAGATAATGCCACGTGGATTAAACTCACGGATCTTGGCGGCTGATACTGAGCCATCCCACAGTTCACAGTACACGCCACATTCGCGAACTCTACGGGCAATCAGTTGGCTAGTTTGTGATCCAAAATCTAAAATTAGGAGTCGCTGTTCTGGAGAGTTGGTCTGCATGGGTGAAGGTAGCCTATTCATTCAATAGCGGCAACGCTAGGAGTAGCGCCACCAGTTTAAGAGAGGTTGTGTGTCTGATGGATTACCCTAAACGATAATTCGGCGCTTCTTTGGTGATGGTGACATCATGGACATGACTCTCAGCAATGCCCGCACGCGTTAAACGAACAAATTGTGCTTGGGTGCGTAAAGCTTCGATAGTGGCACAGCCGGTTAACCCCATACAAGCCCGGAGTCCACCCATCTGTTGATGCACCACCTCTTTCAGCTTACCTTTGTAAGGGATCTGTCCCTCAATCCCCTCGGGTACTAATTTATCCAGCGCATTATCACTCTGAAAATAGCGATCGGCGGATCCTTTACCCATGGCCCCGAGCGATCCCATCCCCCGGTAGCTTTTATAAGCCCGCCCTTTGGAGAGTTCCACTTCGCCAGGCGCCTCTTCGGTCCCAGCCAACAGGGCCCCCACCATGACACAGGAGGCACCCGCGGCAATCGCTTTAGCAATATCTCCAGAAAAACGGATGCCGCCATCAGCAATCACCGGAATATCTAAATTTGCCATTGCCAAGGCGTGTACGGCGTCGGCGATGGCAGTAATTTGTGGGACGCCAACACCGGTGACAATCCGAGTGGTGCAGATCGAGCCTGGACCAATACCCACCTTGACGGCACTCACCCCAGCTTCCGCCAATGCCAGCGCGCCAGCAGCGGTGGCGACATTACCCCCCACAATCGGCAAATCAGGATAGGTCGCTCGGGTAGCGCGAATGCGCTGCAAAACGCCTTCTGCATGACCATGTGAGGAGTCAATCAGCAACACATCAACGCCTGCTTCTACCAGTGCGGCAATGCGGATCTCATTACCAGCCACTGCCCCAACGGCAGCACCTACCCGTAAACGCCCTAAGTGATCTTTACAAGCATTGGGTTTATTTTCGGCTTTTTGATAATCTTTGACGGTGATCATCCCTTGAAGACGAAACTGAGCATCCACTACCAACACTTTTTCTATCCGATGTTGATGCATTAACTGCAAAATCGTCTCGCTGGAAGCGCCCGCTCGCACGGTGACTAGGCGCTCTTTCGGCGTCATCACTTGACTCACTGGTTTATCTAGATCAGAGACAAAACGCACATCACGGCCGGTAATAATCCCTACCAATTCATGCGCCGCAGTGACAACGGGATAACCGGCAAAGCCATTTTTTTTGGTGAGGGTAAGCACTTGACTAATAGAGGTTTCTGGCTGAACAGTCACCGGATCAGAGACAATCCCGCTCTCATGTTTTTTAACCGATCGCACCGCTTGTGCCTGCTGTGCAATACTCATATTCTTATGGATAAAACCGAGACCCCCCTCTTGTGCAATAGCGATGGCTAAGGCCGCTTCGGTGACCGTATCCATAGCAGCCGATAGCAAGGGAATATTGAGCGGAATGGTGGCCGTTAGGCGGGTGCTGAGATCAGCTTGGGTGGGCAGCACCGTTGAATAGGCTGGCTGCAGCAGTACATCATCAAAGGTTAGTGCGGTTGGCGTGACACGGATCATTGCAACATCCTACCGTTATCGGGTCATGGTGAGGTAAAACATTGCAGCGGAACTATACAGCAATTACACACCAAATCCTAGATTTTTCTGAAGATCAACAACCCATGGGCTGAGTGAATAAGAAGGCCTGGCGGGTCATGGGGCAGCGCTTAAACACACCGCCCAGGGCGCTGGTTGTAGTAGCACTGTGGGTATCTCGTACGCCACGTGCTTTAACACAGTAGTGCACAGCATCAATGGCTACTGCGACGTTGTCGGTTTCGAGTAGTGTTTGTAATGCTAGCAAAATTTGTTGGGTTAAACGCTCCTGTACCTGGGGACGACGAGCGAAAAATTGTACAATGCGATTGATCTTAGATAAGCCAATGATCTGCTGGTTTGGGATATAAGCCACTTTAGCCAAACCATCGATGGTCACCAGGTGATGTTCACAGGTCGTGATTAGAGTAATATCCCGTACGGTAATCATCTCATCCAGCTGCATGCTATTCGCGATCACCGTGATGTCAGGGAAATGCGCGTAATCTAACCCAATAAAGAGCTCTTCTAGGTACATCTTGGCGACTCGACGGGGAGTTTCCAGCAAACTGTCGTCGCTGAGATCAAGCCCCAACAGCTGCAAAATAGCCCGCAGATGGCCTTCTAATTGCTGTTTGCGCTGCTCTGAGTCCAGGTGCTGCAAGGCTTGCAGCGGTGTTTCCAAGCCACGTGCCCGTAGGGCGTTGCGCACTTTAATGGCCTCTGGACTAAAGGTGCACCCTTTGACCGCTTCTGAAATTAACCGGCATGATAACATGTTGCTACTTCTCCATAATACCCAATACTAACAATTGAATTATCCAACAGATAACGCTTCGGCCAGTTGCTGTCGCACCCTGAAGAGATCCGCTGGAGTATCCACCCCCTGGGAGGCAGGAACCTGTGCTGTGGCCACCTTGATTTTTTCACCCTGCCAAAGGATCCGCAGCTGTTCTAATAGCTCGAGCTGTTCTAAGGGGCTCTCCGTCCAGTGACTGTAACGACGGATAAAAGCCGCCTGATAAGCGTAGATCCCGATATGCCGTTGATAACAGGGGTGAGCTAAGATCGCCGGCGCTTGATCAGCGTCAATGGTGTGATGCACCGTAAACGCCTGCAGTGCTGGCGGTGACAGCGTGTTAAACCGCTGACGATCCCAGGGGATCGCGGCGCGTGAAAAATAGAGTGCATAACCCTGCCGATCAGTCACCACTTTCACCACATTAGGATCCCAGAGTGCTGACACCGACTGTAGTGGTGCCGCCAGCGTCGCCACCGCGGCACTGCTCGGCGCCAACTGATTTGCAACCTGTTGGATCAAGACTGGTGGCATCAGCGGCTCATCCCCTTGCACGTTCACTATAATCGTCTCATCGGCCCACTGATAGTGGGCGACCACTTCCGCTAAACGGGCAGTCCCTGACGGGTGATCTAATCGGGTCATGCAGACTTCACCCCCTGCCGCGGTCACTACCTCAGCGACCTGAGGATGATCAGTCGCCACAATAATTTGGCGAGCACCTGAGCGGCGTACCGCTGATAATACTCGCAGGATCATCGGTTGACCACAGAGATCCACTAAGGGTTTACCCGGCAGTCTGGTGGCTGCATAACGCGCTGGAATCACCGCTACAAACTCTACTGCCGCCATCGCTTTAGGTGGCACCTTCATAATAGAGCCTCACTGGAATCAGTGCTTGCTTGCGCCAGCAGGAGTAGCGGAATGCCCGCCTCAATCGGGTAACGCAGCTGATCAGTAGCACAAATCAACGCCTGTGGCGGTTGATTAGCTAGTGATGCTTCAAGCAGCAAAGCAGCCTGACAGCGGGGACACACTAAGCTTTCAAGTAGTTGTGGATCCATGGGGAATCTTCTTCATGATACGCTGGATTAACGCCTCTTCAGCCCAGTTTGGTAGAACAGCTTCCACCGGTAAAAACCACCAGTTCGTCTGGGCAAATAGACGACACTTCACCGCATCTTTTTCTGTCATCAGCAAGGGCTGCCGATCCAGGGTTAAGCTCTGGAGCATCGCGAGTCGATAGGGCTGGTGATCTCGAAAAACCGTGGTGCCTTGCAAAGAGACGCCCTGTTGTTTTAACAGCGTAAAAAAATGCTCAGGATGAGCAATACCAGCCATCGCCACGGCTGGTGGCAGTTGAGTCACCGGACACTGCTCTCCGGTCAACAGATTCACGGCATTCAATAAACGGAGCTGCATGGGCAACTCCCCAGGCTCTGGTGTGCCACCATGAACAATCAGGGCATCGACGGACTGCAAGCGCCCGATCCCCTCCCGCAACGGACCTGCCGGTAACCAATAGCCATTGCCAAAACGGCGCTGACCCTCTATGACCACGAACTCCAGATCGCGCTGAAGCCCATAGTGCTGGAGCCCATCGTCCGCTATGATAGCATCCAAGTGGTAACGTTGACACAGCAGTGCCACCGCCCGTGCCCGTTTCGCTGCTACCACCACGGGCGCGCCAGTCCGCTGAGCAATCAGCAGCGGTTCATCGCCGACTAGAGTCGCTGAACACGCTGGATAGATCTCCTGTACACCCCGACCGATCTGTCCGCCATAACCGCGGGCCACGACACCGACCTGCAATCCGCGTGCTTGCAGTTGTTGCACTAACCAGATGACTAAGGGGGTCTTACCCGTACCGCCAACGGTCAAGTTACCCACCACTATCACCGGCAGTGGTGCTTGCCACCGCGGCAGTAAACCGATCTGATAGGTGTAGCGACGTAACGTCACCACCAGGGCATAGAGCACCGACAAGGGCAGTAGCAGGCAGGCCATTCGCCGCTTGCCAAACCAAAGCTTATCAATGGCTTTAAGGGCCAATCGTCCTAAGACGATAGATTTTTTCAGCAGGTAGTCCGCCACTACTGTAAACCATACCACGCTGCATAGCGCCCTGCATGAGCTAATAGTTCCTGGTGGCTCCCGGTTTCAACGATCTCTCCCCCCTCGAGAACGACGATATGATCAGCCTGTTCAATGGTGGATAACCGATGGGCGATGATTAACACCGTACGATTTTTTTGCAGTCGCTGCAAGGCAGCCTGAATCAGCTTCTCTGAAACAGTGTCCAGTGCTGAGGTCGCTTCATCAAGAATCAGGAGCGGACTGTTTCGGAGTAAGGCACGGGCAATGGCGATACGCTGACGTTGCCCACCAGAGAGTAAGAGACCATTTTCACCAATGGGAGTCTGCAATCCGAGTGGCAGCGATTCGCTAAATTCCGTCACAGAGGCCTGGCAGGCGGCTTCTTCAATAGCTGACTCACAGATTGGCAGGTCACAGCCATAAGCAATATTATTGGCAATAGTATCATCAAATAGATGGACCTGTTGAGAGACTACCGAAATTTGGCGACGCAGTGAGGTTAAGCCATACTCTCTAATATCACGACCATGCAGCTGAATACTTCCCTCTTGGAGCTCGTAAAAACGGGTTAATAGAGAGACCAGCGTACTTTTACCCGCCCCTGAACGTCCCACGATGGCCACTCGACTGCCAGCAAGAATAGTCATCGTGATCTTTTTTAAGGTGGGTTGTTGCTTGGTGGGATAACGAAAGGTCACCTGACTCCAGGTGATCTCTGGGCTGACGGCGGGTAGCGATTCCAATCCGTTATCTTGCTCGGTAGGGATCGCTAACAAGTCAAACAGAGTTTGACACGCTGCCATTCCTTGCTGAAATGGCGTGTTGACATTGGTCAGCGATTTCAGTGGTCTCATTAGGGATAGCATGGTGCTGAAAAGTGCTGTCAATGTCCCGGCAGAGAGAGCATGTTTAATGCTGGGTAGAGTCGCTGCATACAGGATGAAGGCTAAAGCAGTGGAAGCGATCAACTGGATGAAGGGTTCAGTCAGTGCCGAGGTCGCTACGATTTTCATTTTTTGCTGGCGCATCTGGTTACTTACCCTAGCAAAACGTTGCGATTCGGTTGCTTGAGCACCGAACAGCAACACCTCGCGGTGTCCTTTAAGCATCTGCTCGGCACGTACGGTCATCACCCCCATGGACTCCTGCAGGCGTTTACTCAACATACGAAATCGTTTAGAAACACGATTAATGGTGAAGGATACCACGGGAGCTACCAGTATAATGATAGAAGAGAGTTGCCAGCTCTGATAACACATTATGCACAGTGCCCCGATCACAAAGGCGCTGTCACGAACTAGGGTGACTAAAATTTCAGCGCTGCTATTGGCTACTTGCTCACAATCATAGGTGATACGTGACAGCAAACTACCTGTCGATTGGCGATCAAAAAAAGGGACCGGTAGGCTCATCAAATGGTCAAATAAGCGACGTCGTAACGTCATTACTACCTGTCCAGAGACCCAAGCCAAGCCATAACTGGCTACAAATTGGCTTAAGCCACGCAGCAACACGAGTAGCAGAACGGTCAATGGCATCCAGCGCAACACCTGCGGATCAGTCTGCCCAAACCCTTCATCTAACAGCAGTTTGCTCAACCATATCATTTTTAGATCGATTGCTGCATTGCCAATTAAAGCGAGTGCGGCCAATACTAGGCTAAGCTTAAAAGGAGCAATCATCGGCCAGAGTTGTCGAAAGGTTTGCCAAGTCTTTAAATCATTATTTTTCAAGTGATATGCTCCTTATGGAGGTCTCTTTCTGCCTTAACAGCCACTGACGGGCTAGCGACTATCCTGTAGTCGACGCCACACCCCACCACGGATGATACCAGCGTGGCGCTAAATGATGCCGGTAGGTTAATAGTTGCCAACCTGATGGAGTAAAACGCAGGGTGATTTGCCCAACTTGTGCGGTGCTAAACCAGGCTATTCCCTGCTGCTGATAACGATTTCGGATGACCGCTGCCGGTAAGCGCCAGGGATTATAACGCGCCGCTGAGACGATAGCAGCCTGCGGTTTTACGGCCGATAGTAATGCCTCCGATGAGGAGGTCCGACTGCCATGGTGCGGGATCAACAGGACCGTAGCGGCCAGTTGTTCTGGTCGTTCTCGTACTAGCCGCCACTCGGCCGATCGCTCCAAATCACCAGTCAACAGCACCTGATGCTGACCATCACTCACTCGCAGTGTACAAGAGTCACGATTATAAGCCCGCGGCACCAGCTTCGGGGGCCATAATACCTCAAAATAGAGTCCTTGCCACCTCCAATGCTCGCCAGCTCGGCAGGGCAAAGCACCTGCCTGGGTCGCTGCACTGCGTAACCAGATCGGAGGATAGTGCTGCTGTATCACTGGCCAACCGCCGGCATGATCCCGATCTTGATGGCTAAGGATCACCCCCTCCAGTGCTAATCCCCGCCACTGTAAGTGAGGAATAATGGATCGCTCTGCCACCGAACCCCCCGGCCAAGCAGTGCCAACATCATAAAGAATCGCCCGTCCCTGGCGGCTGATGACCACGGCTAATCCATGGCCAACATCTAACAAGTCTACACGCCACTCCTGACGGCTACCTAATAGCGGAGCAAGGCTGATCAGTGATAGCACCCCCAAGGTCCCATAATGGGTGCGCCACAATCTTAAACGTCCTGTGATGACAACAAACCACCCTAAGTAACTGACACCATGAGCCGCTGCGGGCCAGTTCAACCACCCCTGATGGGCTACCGTGGCAAAGCGTTCAAACAGCGTGAGTTTACCTAACAGCACTAAGGAGTGATCAGCATATTGACATAAGAGCTGAGAGAGCAGAGGCCAAGCACTGCTAAGAATCGCCCCGAACAGCAACGGCATCGTGCAGAGCGACACCCAAGGTACTGCTAAAAGATTCACCGGGAGCGCCCACAGGGTCACGCCCTGGAATAGCCCAACCTGTAAAGGAAGCAGCAGTAATAACAGTCCGCATTGGAGATATAACCCAGACAACAGCCACCGCCAGCTGCGCGAGGCGCAGCGCTGCGGCCAGGGAACCCAATGAGACCAGAATAGTAACCCTGAAACAGCGGTGATCGAGAGCCAAAAACTACTCGAGAGCACCATTAAAGGATCATACAGAAGTAGCAGCGCTACCACCCGTAATAGCAGCTGGCTAGGCAGCCAATAATAGCCCCGTAACCGTAGCCATAGGAGGATACTCAATGCCAACCAGGCGCGTAATGCGGGAGGATTGGCGCCTGCTATCGCGGTATAGAGCGTGGCTAACAACCATCCAAGCCCCAGCGGCATCAGCAGTTGCAGGCGACTCCACGGGATTAGCCACTGCAGTAGGCGTCCACAGCCCCAGCCTAAACCGGCTACTAATGAAATATGTAATCCTGAAATAGCCAGCAAATGAGCGATGCCACTCCATTGTAACCAGTGGCGATGTTCGGAGCTTAAACGACTGCGTTCACCGAATAGCAGCGCTAACAGCAGATCAGTAGAGGCAAATCCTTCGAGACGAGGTCGCCACGCAGTGATCAACTGTTGTCGAGAGGTGGGTTGGTCCGTCAATAAGGTCGCCTGACGGAGATGAGCCGTGAATAGCTGTCGTTGCACTACGGCCCAACGTTGACTATCCCATCCCCCTTCATTGAGTTGCGCATGCACAGGACGCAAGATCAAAGTCACTTGCCATTGTTGTCCAGCCTGGATCAGCGGTGCCCGCTTCGGCCAGTAAGCTTTGATTAAAAAACGCTGCCAATGGGGTAGTGAACGACCAGCTAATGCCATGATCCGTACCGAATATCCAGACGCTCTCTGGCCAATATTAATGCTAACCACTTGGATAACGGCCTGAACTGGCGTGCCGCTTGCATAGCGTAAGGGGTATAGACACTGTTTAGCCGATAACACAGCCCAGAGAAAACTACCCGTGATCAGCGCCAGCAGACGGCAACCCGCCAGTGGGATAGCTAATAACAACAGTATCCCCAAAACCAATCCTAGTAGTAATGGAAGGGATGGTAGTCTCGGTAGAAACAATAGTGGTAACATACCGAGTAACACAGCAACAGCTGCTACGTCTAAAGAGCTTCTGATTTGCCAGGATCGATCGCCAATGGCTAAAAAACTGATCAAACGTTTTATTCCCAGTATGGAAACTATTCAGGCACAAAAAGGTCTGGGTATTGTTAACCGTTGGTTGCATCACAGCAATTTATGGCATTTAAATCGTCGATCGGCCTCGGGTGCTTTTGCGGTAGGGCTATTGATAGCCTTTATTCCACTCCCCTGTCAAATGGCTTTAGCAGCGGCTGGCGCCATTCTATTTCAGGTCAATCTGCCGCTCTCGGTTGCTTTAGTGTGGTTGACGAATCCGCTCACTATGCCTTTCGTTTTTTATGCCACCTATCACTTAGGCGCCTGGATAATACAACCAGCTCCCCTAATGAATGGCCAACATTTCTCTTGGCCCTGGATAAAAAATTACCTGCTGAATTGGCAATGGATTGGCCTCCATTGGCGGGAGATCAGTGAGCATCTGGAGGCTTTTCTATTGGGTAATCTATTATGTGGGGCTGGTTTGGCCTGCTTAGGCTATTGGGGGATCAGACTATTTTGGCGTTACTCGGTCAGTCGGCAGTGGCAACGACGGCAAGCTAGAAGAAAACTATAATTTTTTAAGGCCCCCTGAACAAGGAAGTGCCACAACCAATCACCAATACCTGATGGGTTTACCGTTGGCTATTCACTGATTAGCCTAGAACCCTTATAATTCCTAGTTAAGAGCGTTGTTGTTTCGATGAAAATGAAGGTGTTACAGATTGATGCTGAACTTTACGACTATATTGCCCGTCAAACTCAGCATATTGGAGAGAGTGCCTCAGCGATTTTGCGGCGCTTATTAAAGCTACCCTTGGAGGACTCCTCCACAGCCCCGCTTCCCTCGGTACCGCCCACTGCTGATCTGCAGCAAGCCCTGAAACAGTTGTTAACGGCTTCGAGGTACCGTCATGAACCAACATCCATCGGACGATTGATGTTGGTGTTATCAACCCTTTACGCAGTAGATGCCAGCGCTTTTGCGCAGGCAGCGGCGATGACTCAGGGGCGAACACGGCGCTATTTTGCCGGTGATCAGCACACCTTAGAGCTCGGTGGTCTACAGACTAAGCCCCAGCAAATTCCCAAAACCCCTTATTGGGTGATCACCAACACTAATGCGGCCCGTAAACGCGCTATTTTGCACGCTATGCTGACAACGATGCAGATCCCTAAACCACTGATTGAGTCACTATGTGACAGTTTGTAACAGATCTAGTCGAAGCGTCGCTACTGGCAGAAATTGGATGAATACTTGCCGTCAAACGGTAAACTGATGGCCACTAGAGAGAGATCAGTGATGATGAAACACCCACGGGCTGGACAACCTGCACAGCCTTCCGACTGTATTGATGTACCGCAGTTGCTACAGCAATACCATCAGCACGCTGATAGCCTGCAAGCCGTCTCTTTTGGGACCTCGGGTCATCGGGGTAGTGCAGCGCTTGGCAGTTTTAACGAGCCACACCTACTGGCCATCGCTCAGGCAATTGCCGAACTGAGAGCCCTGAATGGCATCACCGGTTGCTGCTTTATCGGCAGAGATACCCATGCGCTGTCAGAGCCCGCCTTGAATACCGTACTAGAGGTCCTAACTGCTCATGGTATCACGGTCATTCTTCCAAGCGATGGGGGCTTTACGCCAACACCTGCAATATCCCATGCTATTTTAAGCCATAATCAAGCCAGCCCAACGCTCGCTGATGGTATTGTGATTACACCGTCACATAATCCGCCACAAGATGGCGGTCTGAAATATAACACGCCCCAGGGGGGGCCAGCCGATCACCGGATCACCCGCGCTATTGAACAGCGAGCTAATGCCCTATTAAACAGGGGATTGCCAGGGATCAAACGTCAAAGTTTATCTCAAGCTAAACAACGTGGCTTGATCCAATCACAGGATCTACTGCAAGCTTATGTGAATGATTTAGTGAATGTCGTTGATTTGCCGGCTATTCAACGGGCATCGCTGATCTTAGCGGTGGATCCTTTAGGAGGCGCTGGCCTGGCCTATTGGCAGCGGATTGCTGAGCAGTATCAACTCAACTTAACGATAACCAATCCACTGCTAGATCCCACGTTCTCTTTTATGTGTTTAGATAGTGATGGCCTGATTCGTATGGATTGTGCCTCCGAGGATGTGATGCAACCGCTACTGGCGCAACGCACTCAGTTTGATCTCTGTCTAGCCAACGATACTGATCACGATCGCCACGGGATTATCACGCCGGCCGGATTGATGAATGCCAACCACTATCTGAGTGTGGCTATCGACTACTTATTGAGGCACCGGCCACACTGGCCTCGCCAGGTCGCTGTGGGTAAAACCATCGTCTCGAGTAGCCTGATTGATCGGGTGGCTAGTCAATTAAACCATCCAGTGCAGGAGCTACCGGTCGGTTTTAAAGGCTTTGTGCCCGGGCTCTACGAAGGCTCATTGGGTTTTGCTGGTGAAGAGAGTGCTGGGGCCACTTTTTTACGCTTTAATGGCAGTCCCTGGACCACTGATAAAGATGGGATCCTGCTCTGTCTATTGGCTGCTGAGATAATGGCGGTCACCGGTGATGATCCGCAGGTGTACTATCAACGCTTAGAGCAACAGTTAGGACCCATCAGTTATCACCGTTTGCAATGTCCACTGACCGCTTCTCAAAGGACAAGGCTGATGGCAGCTTTGACCAAACAACCCCCTTTGCTTGATTTGGCGGGTGATCTCATTACTGCTGGTTATACCACCCTCCCCCATACGGGAGCCTCGATCGGCGGTTTAAAAGTGATCAGCGAGCGGGGGTGGTTGGCTATCCGCCCCTCAGGGACCGAACCGCTGTGTAAAATTCACTGCGAAAGTTTTATTGGCCCTGAGCATCGACGAGAGATTGAGACCGTAGCGCTGGAACTCATCGCTACGGTGTTGAAAGATCCATTAGGGTGAACGATCTGACCTAACCGTGTCAATAGTGTAATCTACGGTGATCCTGATCCAGTTTTCTGGGGACGATGGAGTGTCAGCCACGCTGTAATGGGTGACCGATCACGGTTATATCCCTTATCATGCGTAACGCACTGAAAAAAAATTTGGGGGCAGACTTGAAGCTCCCCAGCAGAAAACTCACAATGAAGGAGCACTGAAACTCATCTCTCTAGGAGCAGGTTATGGGCTTCAACGTCAGTGGTATCGTTAAGATCCTCATCCTCTCCTACCCAGCAGCTTATCACTATCGCTTTAGGGCAGACGATACAACCAGGGCGCGTGGGTTTACTGTGATTGAAACCATCGTTGTACTCACAGTGCTCATCAGTCTCATGAGCTTAGGCTCACGTTATCTCCAAAATAATCTTGACAGTCATATTCATCAAGCGGTTGCACGGCATCTTAAACAGGTCGATCAGGCGACCACACGCTATATTCAAGAGCACTACAGCGACTTCTCCGCTGAACCCAGCGAATTGGAGATGGTGATCTTAAGAAAAGCGGGTTATCTGCCGCCTGATTTTCTTGAAAAAAACAACTACCAACAGCATTATAAAATACAGCTTTTTCCGAAACAACAGGAGGAGATCTCATTATTACAAGTGGTGATTACTACCCAGGAAGGTCAAGCTATTTCTGAGGATGCTCTGCGTAAAATTAGCACCTTAGTGGGTGGACAGGCCGGTTATATGTCCGTACTCTTTCCAGATAAAATTACCGGCACCCAAGGGGGGTGGGAAATGGAGGGGAAGGAGCTGTTGATCTCCCCTGGTCACCTCGCCAGTGTCACTTGGGTCAACCCCCACGATATCATTGATGCTAACGGGTTTTTGCGGCGTAAAAAAATTGAGGGGCATCCAGAGTACAATATGATGGAGACCAATTTGCACATGCAAGATCACAGTATTGAGTATGAAAATGGTCTATTTACTGGAAAACTGAGCAGTAACCAATTGCTGTTTAACCAGGAGGAGCAATCCCTTGAGGTGTCACTGCTCCAAGGCCCGCAAATTCGACTCAAAAACCGTGCTCGCACGGCGGATTTGAACAGCAATCAGTTGTCCTTTGGTGGGATAGAGTTTGAGTCTGAGCCTGCTAGAAAAACGGCATCCTGGATGATGCCCTCGAAAGTGGATGCTAACTGGAATCAAGTGCCCTTTTATGAGCGAGCTCAAGATGATACGGGCAGTATCTGGAAATTTGCCGATGAGCGCTGTCATAAAAGGCATGCGCAAGATTTCCCGCAGGGGCGGCTGTTTTTAATCGGCAGAAAAAAGAGTAGCGAGGAGGCTGGGTTATTTATCTGTAGTACCCCATCAGCGGAGAGGGATGGATTTGGTCAAGAGGATTTATATCACCCTGACCATACAGAAAAATTAAAAGCGCGTGCCTATTTAATTTCCCGAGTGGGTAGGAAGTATGATGTTAGAAACATTGACAGTGCAAGACTATTAACCAGTTTTAATTTTCCTAAGAAGGATTTTTTAATAAATCTGCGTTTTTTTGGTAAAACTCCCTCTTCATGTTTTATGATGTCGATGCCACCGTTTGATAAATTATTTGAGGAAAATGATTATTGGCGTAACATTAGTAATGAGTTTAGTAATTTAGTTGGCAGTTCAGAAAAAGATAAAGAGGAATATAGTAATGCCTACAATAATGGAACGCTTCCAAATAGAATAATCAGTATTTTACAGTTAATGGAATTAGCAATAAAAAATGGTGATTATAAGGATCTCTCTGAGGGTGGAGTTGAAATACTGGAAATGCTAAACACGATGGCTGATGAAGCAGGTAAGGGGGATGACTTTAAATGTAAATTTGAATATGAGCGTAAGCTAACGGAAAATCCATGGTGATAGATAGACACTGTTAATAAAATTAACATTTTATTAACTTTAATTAATTATTCGTTTACTTTGGGAAACAATAAAATGACCGTTAGATCTTGAACTCAGCAGACATTGGAACATCTGCCGCTTGGTGCGCACTGTTTCTGGCACCGCTCACCAGGATATCGCTACCTTTCTAAAAGTTACTAATCTAATATTTTTGTTGCTAATCTGATGAATTTACCTTATTTTATTGTCCAGTAGTATTTTGTAAGCTTATTTTATAATAATAAAGTCAAAAAATATTGTTAATTTACTTAGGATGATCGGTTATTATGGACAGTAAAGCGTCAAACAACGATGGTAAATCAGTTAAAGAGATTAGACTACGTTACAGCCTAGACCAGTACCACCGTCAAGTAAGCAGCGGAGTTCGAAACCTGGCGAAGCAACTCGGTGAGATTCTTCAATCAAAAGCTCATTTGCCGCCCACTCTCTCTGAACCTCTGCGAGAAAAACTTCCAACAAATGTCTACTCTGACCTTAGGTTTAAAGAAAAAGAACCAACTTTGGAGTGCGAGAGATGCCATTTTCAGCAATCAGTGAGTGAAGGAGAGAGCATCACGGTCACGCGAACGATGGTCAAGGGTGAGTTAACTGGAAACTCAATGCTTTGCAAAGAATGTGGCTCACAACAAAATCATCACGTGGGCAACTCAATCAGTGAGGAAGATATCACTACAGTCAACGATATAAGAGCGTTAATTCAACAAATACCTAGTGTATCTTCTGGAGAAAGAGGAACCTCTAGGAGATCGGCTGATAGTTCTCATTATGGAAGACGTCACTCTAATGCATCGTATGCAAGCATTGGCGGTAGTCATAACTCCTCATCCTCATCCTCATCCTCATCCTCATCTTTACGTCAATAACCACTATTTTCTAAATAGAGTCTTATCCAATATGAAATGAGTCTGAAGGAGTGGTTGTTTCTGACAGGAAATGAGCCCAAAAGTGGAAAAAAGCCACTTTTGGGTAGTGCCTCTCTCTTCATCTTAACCAAACCCAGCCCCCAACCACTGCTCACTAGCCTGTTCGATCTTTTGCTTGTCGCAACTTCTGCCAGTAGGACAGCCGTTTTTGGATTTCACGCTCAAAGCCGCGTTCTACGGGAGTATAAAAAATTTGCCGCTTCATGCTCTCTGGGAAATAGGTTTGCCCTGAAAAACCTTCTGGTGTGTCATGATCGTATTGGTATCCTGCACCATAACCTGCTTGCTGCATCAACCGGGTCGGTGCATTGAGGATAGCTTTAGGCGGCGGTAGTGAGCCTGACTGTCGCGCGGCTTGCTGCGCCTTGGGGTAAGCCCGATAAAGCGCGTTGGATTTTGGAGCGGTGGCCAAATAGACCAGGGCTTGCACCAAGGCCAGCTCACCTTCTGGCGACCCCAAACGTTCATAGGCTTGGATCCCGGCAAGGGCTTGGAGCAGGGCCTGAGGATCGGCCATTCCGATATCTTCTGATGCAAAGCGAATCAAGCGCCTGCCGATATACAGCGGATCCTCACCCCCCGCCAACATTCGTGCAAACCAGTACAGTGCAGCATCTGGATCGGAGCCTCGTAAGGATTTGTGCAGGGCACTGATCAGATTATAATGGCCCTCTTCCGCTTTATCATACAGCGGCGCTCGTTTGCTAAGCAAGGTAGACAGTGCTTGAGGATCTAAGCGATCAGCAGAAGCAGAGGAGAGTAGCCTCTCTATGAGATTCAGCAGGGCTCTGCCGTCACCGTCAGCCATTTCCAGTAAGCAGTTTTGCGCCTCCAGCGTCAGCGGCAGCACGCGTTTTAAGGTGATTGCTGCCTGAGTATACAGGCTCCTCAAGGCCGCTTGATCCAGGCGATTCAGCGTGAAGATCTGACATCGAGAGAGCAGTGCGTTATTGAGTTCAAAGGAGGGATTTTCTGTAGTGGCTCCAATCAGCGTCAGGCTGCCATTCTCTACGTAAGGTAAAAAGCTATCTTGCTGTGCCCGATTAAAACGATGAATTTCATCCACAAAAAGGATGGTCGATCCCCTTCCAGCACTAAAAATGGCCTGGGCTCCTTCGAAAATTTTTCGTAGCTCTCCCACGCCTGAGGACAAAGCAGAGAGTGCAACAAAAGGTATTTTGCAACTGTTGGCGAGGATGTGAGCTAGGGTTGTTTTGCCAGAGCCTGGGGGACCCCACAAAATAAGAGAGGGCAACTGTCCGCTATCGACTATACCAGACAGAGGTTTGCCCGGCCCAATCAAGTGCGGCTGGCCGACGACCCTATCCAGGGTTTTTGGGCGTAGCTGTACTGCCAGCGGGGATGCGTTCATGGCAGCTAATAGGGTATCCTATGGTGGGTCGTGAAGGGCTCGAACCTTCGACCTACGGATTAAGAGTCCGCTGCTCTACCAACTGAGCTAACGACCCAATTGATTTGTCAACCGGGTGATATGGTGGGTCGTGAAGGACTCGAACCTTCGACCAACGGATTAAAAGTCCGATGCTCTACCACCTGAGCTAACGACCCCAAATCTTGCTTCTACACTACTAAAGCAGCGCTCTAGCGCTGTTACGGTAGTAATGGCCGCCTATATTACCCATTTTATCAAGCAATGCAATAGCCAGTGAGCTCTTAGCCGTGTGATTGCTGATAAAACGACCAATATCGCCTGATTAGCTGGCCATCTGGACCTATTTTAGCTTGGATAAACGTGCTTTTGCCTGCTCTGCAGAGGATGAGCTAGGATACTGTTGCACCACCCGTTGATAAATAGCCTTGGCTTTAGCCGTATCACCCTGTTTCTGGGTAATGAAGCCTATTTTTAACATGGCGTCACTACATTTAGCCGATTTCGGGAAGGCTTGCAGCACCCTCGCAAAATAGTGCGAGGCACGTGAAAACTCGTTTTGCTTAAACAGCAACTGGCCCAGCCAATAGTAGGCGTTTGGCAGATAGCTTGACTTAGGATAATCTTTGATAAATTGCTCAAGCCGCTGTAAGGCTTCAGGTGCTGGTGCTGGTGACGCGTTGACTGCCTGCAAAGCCTGTTCATAGGCTGTACGCTCTGAGAGCTCTCTTTGAGGCGGTAGCTTGTCGCTACGCGCTGGGGGATCCACGATCGAGGGTTGATTCGCCGCAACACCATTACCCTTACCTGGCTGAGGCGCGGCAGCGAGGGATTTTAACTGCTGTTCCAGCTGTTGTAGCCGATGTTGGCTACGCTCTACGCTGCCTCGCAGCCCCTCTAATTCTTGTTGTAAGGTGGTCAGCTGTTGATAGAGCTGCAGCTGATGACCTGGATTCAGCAGTCGTTCCAGACGCACGATGCGGGCTTCCATGCCAGCAACCGTGACCTCATGGACTGGTATACTCTTCGCCAGTGCAGTATTAGCCGCTAGGAGGGCTAATACTATTCTAGCTATTAGGTAAACTTGAGGCCGACTCATGCACTAACGTGTTTAATAAACCAAAACGGCACGCCGATTTTTGGCATAAGCCGCTTCTTGATGGCCAGGATCTTCAGGACGCTCTTGGCCATAAGAGACAATGGTGATCTGCTGCTCAGAGACGCCATTGCCTTGAAGGTACATAGCCACTGCATTAGCCCGACGTTCCCCTAAGGCAATATTGTATTCAGGAGTTCCTCGTTCATCCGCATGACCTTCAATCAGCACCCGGTAGCTCGGGTTATTCCGTAGTAAATCAGCGTGTTCATCTAAGATTTGGGCAAACTCCGAGGTGATGTCATATTTATCAAAGCCGAAGTAAATTAAATTACTCTTTTTTAACTCTTCCAACTGCCGTGCTTGATCGTCTGCATACAGTTGATTCTCTACTTCGACCGGGACTTCAAGCGTCGTCATAGGCGCTGTAGGGAGCACCTCTTCGCACTGCTCAACCGGCTTTTTGCAACAACTGGTGGCAGCGATGATCGGCAACGTCAATAGCACTGCTTTCAGAGTGGGTTTTAATAGCATCGTAGACTCCTTTTGGGATAACCATTTTTCATTGTAGATAGGGTGACCAAGCAGGAAATTTCACTTGGCCATCCGTTGCTAGAAGTCGTGCCTTAAAACGACCATCCATTGACACTAATTGTAGTACTTTTCCAAGCGACTCAGTAGAGCTGTAAACAATCATCGTACCATTAGGGGCAATACTAGGTGTTTGATCTAAAAAAGTAGAGGTCAGTACCTGTACCCTGCCCGTTTCTAAATCTTGTTTAGCAATATGGTACCCGTCACTCCCCCGATTGACCATAATGAGAGAGCGGCCATCGGGAGAAATTTCCCCTCCCTGATTTTGTAACCCTTCCCAGGTCAGGCGTTGTATCTGACTATCCGCTAACTGGATCTGATAAATCTCCGGGTGTCCTCCGCGATCAGATGTAAAAATAAGCGAACGGCCATCGGGATGCCAGGCTGGTTCAGTGTCGTTGCTGCTGCCCTCAGTCAGACGGATCATCTGCCCGCTTTTCAAATCAAGGAGATAAATTTTTAGACTGCCCCCTTTAGAGAGTGCTAAGGCTAACTTGGTTCCATCAAAGGAAAAAGCGGGTGCCCCATTATGCCGAGGGAACGCCGCTAACTGCTTGCGCTTTTTTGAGGCTAGATCGTGTAAAATCAGTTCAGAACGTTGGTTTTCAAAGGTCACGTAAGCCAGTTGTCGACCATCGGGTGACCAAGCCAATGACATCATAGGTGCCGACGAACGATAAATCGTTTTTTGGTGATGACCATCATAATCAGACAGCCGTAGTTCATAGGGGTGGCGTCCCTGATTAGTCTGAACCACATAAGCGATCCGGGTATTAAAGGCTCCCTTAAGACCGGTGAGTTTTTCAAAAATACTATCGCTGATCCGGTGGGCAGCATAACGTAGCCACTCGGCGGTGACTTGACACTGGTTCTGCTCTAACACCGAACCAGTGGCACTATTCAAATTGGTGACATCAATAAGCTGATAAGAAATGAGAAAATGGTCAGCTTTTCCTGGTTGTATCTGCCCAATGATGACCGCGTCAATGCCTAGTGCTCGCCAACAAGCTGGATCAAGGGCAGATACCGTCGTTGGCCGCTGCGGTAATTGCTCCATCGCTAGCGGATTAAAGGTGCCACTGTGGCGCAAATCAGCCGCGATAATGGCGCTGATATCTTGCGGCACCTCTCCAACTCCCTGCCACTTAAAGGGCACTATCGCAATGGGTCTAGCGGATTCAGTGCCTTCGGTGATAACAATCCGTACCTCGGCTTGCAGTAACGGGGCATACAGCAGTAGACCTGTGAATAAACAGAGGGCCTTCACAAGGGGGCCAAGCGCTTTCATAGCAGTGTCCTGTTGAGATCTGGTTTAAAATTCAAAGCTGATGACCATCGCTTTAAACCGTTCATACAGCGCTGGATCAGGAGGTTTAGGGACGCGCTCCGTGATGCCAACTGCCCGCAGGGCGGCGGCGCACACCAACCTATCACCTTGGCGGGCCTCAGCCCGTACAATGGTGCCATCAGCCGCCAATTGTAATGCGATTTCACAACTTCTTCCTTGGTATCCCGGCTCTTTAATCAAATTGGCTTGGATAGCACTTTTAATTTGGCTGGCATAATGGCTGCATTGTTGGGTACTCGGCAACTGAGCAGTTCCTGTTCTGGTACTCGCCGCTAAATGGCCAAAAAAATGGTCTAAGTCAGCTGACGTCGGAGAAGTCATCGCAGAGGCTGTTTTCCCATCGCTTTTGCTAGTAGTGCTGGCACTCCCCTCAACCGGCGTCCCCTTGACCTTTTTTGGGGTAGGAGTCGCTGCTTGTTTCAATGGGGGGGGGGGCGCTTGGGCAGCCTTCACTAGCTGACCTGTCGTGCTATCCTTAGAAGACTCTATAGTAGGACTATTTTTTTCTGCCTTAGCCCTTTTTAAAGGAGGTTTCTCTGCCGGGCGTGGCAGTTGTTCAACCCGGCGTGGGGGCTGTTCAGCCGATTGCTGAGACGCTTTTGGAGCACTGAGCGGTCGACCGGTTGATAATTGATTCGTAGGGACAGCTATTAGCGTGGCCTGCATTAGACCGCTTTCCGGCCCGATGGTCAGCGTGACCACCCGAGGTTTTAAGCTCAATAGTATCACAATGCCCCCATGCAGTACTATGGAAACCAATATACCGCGGGACAATGGGCTCCAGGATCGACCCTGTCGAAACATGCAGTGTGCTATAAAGGTTTAGTCATTAAGCCTACTGCAGTCACCCCAGACTGGTGTAGTAGGCTTAACCCCTTGAGGATCTCTTCATAAGCAACGCTGGCTGAACCCCCAATTAAAAACTGACTCCCCACATCTTTTTCTACTATTTTTTTAGTGTGCATGACGATCTGCTGAGGGGGCAAATTCTCTAAGCGAGCCCCTTGGACAATCAAGGTATAACAGCCAGCTCCGGAAATTTCTAAAATAATCTGATTGGGGATGGCTGGTTTGTACGCTGTTTTGGATTGGTGAGCCTGGGGTAACTCCACTTGCACCGCTTGTTGGATCACTGGGGTGGCCACCATCAAAACCAATAATAGCACCAACAATATATCAAGAAAGGGAATGACATTCATGTCAGCCTTTAAAGCTGATCGGGGACGTTGCAGACGTATCATCGAGGGGCCCATCTAGCTGGATGGACGGGCAATCGCCTGCCGATGAAGAATGATTATAAACTCCTCCATAAAATTGGCGTAACGCTGCTCGAGCTGACTCAGTTGCGTATTAGAGCGATTATAAGCGATAACGGCAGGAATGGCGACACATAGGCCGATTGCGGTAGTAATCAGCGATTCTGCCAGGCTAGGTGCCACCATCTGTAACGTTGCCTGCTGGACACTCCCTAGGGCAATAAACGCTTGCAAGATCCCCCAGACGGTTCCTAACAATCCAATGTACGGGCTAACGGATCCTACCGTTGCCAAGAATGAGCCATACCCTTCCAAGGTCTCTTGATAACGATGAAAAGCAATTCGCATCGCGCGGGCAGCACCCTCTAACAGTGCCGTCGGCGCGCAGTTATTGATGGCATGTAGCCGTGAAAATTCTTTAAATCCGGCGCAGAAAATCTGTTCACTACCAGTCAACGCTTGGCCTTGTCCTACGATCTCTTGGTAGAGATGGTTTAGATTGATACCTGACCAAAATTTATTTTCAAATAGGATAACGTGGCGATTAGCTTTATTGAGTCGGCAGGCTTGCTGAATAATAATGGCCCATGAGGTGACGGAAAATCCCAGCAATAATACGATGACCCCTTGAACTAACAGGGAGGCGTTTATAAAAATATCAATAAAGCGTAGCTCAGTCACTCGGTCAACTCCATGAGGCATTGCACGGAGTGTTTACTCCTGGGATGAATGGGCATTGAATCCTCTCCTTGATCCACCTTTAACCACCATAATAGGCAAATGATTGAGGATAAACAATAGATTATGGCCAGTTAAATCACCGGCCACGTTAAAATTTGAGTTCAGCATACTAAAATTATTGGGGCGGATCTAAGGGTTTATCTTCATGATTTTCCAACCAGAGCACCATGATGACCGTTAAGGCACACGCAAACAGCAGTCCTAAAATCCAAGTGAGATACCACATCACGCGGCTCCTTAATAAAGCGAATGTTGATTTTTTTCAATCATGGCTTCATCTAACCGACCCCAGAGCTTGTAGTAGCACCATAGGGTATAAGCCAACACCAGTGGTAGAAATAGCCCCACAATCCACAACATTAACTGTAAGGTTTTCTGGCTGGAAGTGGCATCCCATAGCGTCAAGCTGTGAGCAGGGATCAAGCTGGAGGGTAGCACGAACGGGAACATCGCAACACCAGCGGTGATGATGATACAAGCAATCGTAGCCGTACTACAGAAAAAGGTTAATCCTTCTCGCTTGTTCCACGAGGCTACCAGGGTACAAAGTGGCAGCAGTAAGCCTGCTATCGGAAAGCAGACTAACCAGGGAGTGTTTCTAAAATTGGCTAACCAGCCGCCGAGTGGTCGAATAACGACTTTGTTCAAGGGGTTAGACTCGGCTAAGTGATCGAGGACAGAGGTGACCTGGTAACCATGAATCCCCTGGTAGATACAGATACCCGCGATACTGAAGCAGAGGAGTATACTGCAAGCCATCCAGCACGTGACCCTGCCCGCACGTTTGTGCAGTTCACCCTGGGTTCTCAACCGCAGCCAGACACTGCCTTGGAGCAGCAGCAGTGAGAGGCTCAGCAAGCCACAGAGTAAAGCAAAAGGATTCAGTAGCTCGATAAAGGTTCCGTGATAAGAGAGCCGTGAATGACTATCTAGTTGAAAGGGAATACCCTGTAGCAAATTACCAAAGGCCACACCAAAGATCAGTGCCGGCACGCCACTGCCGACGGTGATTAATAGATCCCAGCTACCCCGCCAATAGGGATGCGCGATCTTTTGCCGATAATCAAAGCCGATGGGACGAAAATAGAGGGCGGCTAGTAGCAGCAGCATTGCGCCATAAAAACCGGAAAAAGCGGCGGCATAGACCATCGGCCAAGCAGCGAATACTGCCCCACCAAAGAGTATTAACCAGACTTGATTGCCATCCCAGTGCGGTGCAATACTGTTAATCATAATACGCCGTTCATGGTCATTTTTGCCCAGCACGCATAACAACATGCCTACACCCATATCGAAACCATCAGTCACGGCAAATCCTATCAGCAGTAGACCGATGATCAGCCACCAGATAAAACGCAACGTTTCGTAGTTCAACATTAGATACCCCTTGTCACGGTTTAGGCTGAGATCGCTTCGGTGCTTGGGTGTTCAAAGTGGTAACTACCGGTATGCAGGCTACTCGGGCCCAGGCGGGCAAACTTAAACATTAAGTAGAACTCAATCACTAAAAAGATCGAATATAAGACGCCGATCACCCCTAGCGAGCACCATAATTGACCACGTGTTAAGTCTGAATGTGCAATCGCCGTCGGTAAGATCCCATCAATGGCCCAAGGTTGACGACCATACTCAGAGACAAACCAACCACACTCACTCGCAATCCACGGTAAAGGAATGCCATAGAGTGCCAGCCTTAATAGCCACTTTTTTTCACTCATTTTTTGCCGTAGCGTTTGATAAAAAGCCACTGTAAAAATGAGTAACATGAGCAGACCACACCCGACCATAATGCGAAAAGTAAAAAATAGGGGGAGCACGCTGGGGATTGAGCTCTGCACCGCTTGCTGGATCTGGGTTTCGGTGGCATCGGTGATCTGCGGGGTGTAGCGATGGAGAAGCAGACCATACCCTAAATCCTCTTTTAGGCTATCAAATTGTTGCTGTAGTCGAGGATTTTGATCACCAGTACGCAGCTGGGTTAACAAGCCATACGCGGTGATACCGTTGCGAATACGGCGTTCATTCAATTGCATTAACGCCTTGAGCCCCATCACCGGTTTATCTAAGGAGCGGGTTGCAATGAGGCCTAGCGCATAAGGAACTTTGAGGGCGTAGTCAGTCTGTAGCGTCTGCTGATTAGGTATTCCGAAGATTGTAAAAAACGCTGGCGGTGTCTCAGTCTCCCATTCGGCTTCGATAGCCGCCAGTTTAATCTTTTGCGCATCGCCCAAGTTATAGCCTGATTCATCTCCTAAAATAATGACCGATAACACCGCAGCCAAACCAAAGGTGGCTGCTATCGCAAAAGAGCGTCTTGCAAACGGTAGATCGCGCCCTTTTAATAGATAGTAGGCACTGATCCCCAGCATAAACAGCGCACCGGTGGTGTACCCTGCCGCAACGGTATGGACAAATTTGACCTGCGCTACTGGACTGAACAGCATATCGATTAGGCTCACCAGCTCCATCCGCAAGGTAACCGGATTAAACTGGGATCCTACAGGGTATTGCATCCAGGCATTGGCAATTAAAATCCATAATGCTGACAAGGAAGATCCTAAAGCCACCAACCAAGTGACCATCAGGTGTTGCCAACGGCTTAAACGATCCCAGCCAAAGAAAAAGAGGCCAACAAACGTCGATTCTAAGAAAAAAGCGAGCAAGCCTTCTATCGCTAAGGGAACACCAAAAACATCCCCAACGTAGTGTGAGTAGTAGGACCAATTGGTGCCAAATTCAAACTCCATGGTGAGTCCGGTGGCAATCCCTAAAGCAAAATTAATACCAAACAGCTTGCCCCAAAATTTTGTCATATCCTGGTAGATCACTTGACCAGTGATCACATAGATTGACTCCATAATGGCTAATAGAAAAGCCAGGCCTAGCGTCAAAGGGACAAATAAAAAGTGGTACATCCCTGTTAACGCAAACTGTAATCGCGACAGCTCAACGACCTCTAACATAGTCACTCCTGAACGCATCATTGATGGTAATCCCGCTTCACGCTTATCTCACTGCGGCAACCGAACAGTTAATCGTTGATGGCTATTGTAAGGACGCTTCAGTATCCTTGGATAGCCCGAAATGCTCATAAGCCCGCGCGGTGGCGATCCGGCCTCTCGGGGTACGTTGTAAAAATCCCTGCTGAATCAAATAGGGCTCAAAGACCTCTTCAATCGTACTAGGAGACTCGCCAATCGCGGCGGCAATACTCTCCAGACCCACCGGTCCTCCCATAAATTTATCAATAATGGCGGAGAGTAGTTTGCGATCCATCAGATCAAAACCTTCAGCATCTACCGCTAATAGCGTCAAAGCCTGTGAAGCAATGGATACATCGATGGTGCCATGACCACAGACCTCGCTATAATCCCGAATACGGCGTAATAACCGATTAGCCACCCGCGGGGTCCCCCGTGAGCGCCGAGCAATCTCATGGGCACCACAGTCAGACAGCGTTAATTGCAGTAATTGAGCATTGCGTCCAATGATCTGTTGTAGATCAGCCACTGAATAAAACTCTAACCGTTGCACAATTCCAAAGCGGTCACGTAACGGAGCGGTCAAGGATCCGGCCCGGGTGGTGGCACCAATTAAGGTAAAAGGGGGCAAGGCCAGCTTGATGGAGCGGGCTGCCGGCCCCTCTCCAATCATAATATCGAGTTGCTGATCTTCCATCGCTGGGTAGAGCATCTCCTCAATTACTGGCGAAAGGCGATGGATCTCATCGATAAACAGCACATCGTGTGGGGCTAGGTTGGTTAAAATAGCCGCCAGATCACCGGTTTTCTCTAATACCGGACCTGAAGTAGCGCGTAAGTTCACGGAGAGCTCATTCGCTATAATGTTAGCCAAAGTGGTCTTTCCTAGACCCGGCGGTCCAAAAATAAGCACATGATCCAGCGCTTCTTCCCGTTGTCGAGCCGCTTGAATAAAAATCGCCATCTGACACTGTACGGTGGGTTGTCCAACATAATCTTGTAGCAACCGCGGACGCAAGGCGCGATCAAAGGGTTCATCAAGCGCTTGTTGCGTGGTAGTCAACAAACGATCAGGCTCTATCATCGTAGCGGGAACTCTCTGCTTGGCAGGCTCCAGGAGAGCCCCTTAGGATAGCGCATACTCATCTCTTTTTTCTCGATTACCCCAGGCTGCGTAGTGCCTGGCGGATCAGTGTCTCACAATCCATCTCGGGCTGCATAACTTGTCGGATCAACCGCTGCGCTTCGACTGCTTTATAACCCAAGGTGATCAAGGCGGCCACTGCAGCGTGTTCCGCCTCTGAATCACGCAGGTGTGCAGTGACTGCTGATCCCTTAAAGGATGGCGCGTATTCTAGTGGCTCAACCGCCAAATCTTGGCAACGGTCCCGCATCTCTATGATTAAGCGCTCTGCCGTTTTTTTACCGACTCCGGGTAACTTTATCAAGAGAGTGGGATCATTGCGCTCTACCGCAAAAATAAATTGGGGTACTGACAGCCCCGAGAGAATCGCTAAGGCCAATTTAGGCCCAACACCATTGACTTTAATCAATGATCGAAAGAGTGTACGCGCCGATCGATCCTTAAAACCATAGAGCAGCTGGGCATCTTCACGGATCCAATGGTGGGTAAACAGCACCGTCGCTTCTCCTAGCGCTGGCAGCTGATAAAAGCAGTTCATGGGCATCTGCAGTTCATAGCCCACCCCCTGCACCTCCAAGACTAAGTAAGGAGGCTGCTTTTCAATCACGACCCCCGTTAAACGACTGAGCATCACCGTCTGCTCACTGGTGGTCGATCGTACGCTCTCGTCATCTCGATCTGGCTGTGACAATAGGTGATAGCCGCTGCTAAGGCATCTGCGGCATCTGCCTGCGGCAGCGCTGGCAAACTTAATAAATAGCGCACCATCTGTTGTACCTGCTCTTTAGTCGCTGAGCCGGTGCCGGTCACCGTCTGCTTAATGCGCCGGGCGCTATACTCGAAGAAGGCGAGCTGCGCGTTCATGGCGGCGACAATTGCGGCACCACGAGCCTGCCCCAATTTTAGCGCAGAATCGACATTCTGCGCCATGAACACCTGCTCAACGGCGACAATATGGGGTGAGAACTGCTGAACAATGCTCTCTACCCCGGCATAAATGATCGACAAACGTCCGGCAAAATCTTGGGCAGTAGCACTGCGAATAGCACCACTGCCGAGATAGTGTAGGCGCTCTCCTTGCTGTTGGATAACACCGTAACCGGTGATCCTAGAGCCGGGATCTAGACCTAAAATTACCCTCATGCCCGGTGATCTTCAGTCCACTCATCCGGGAGCAGTCCATTATGATAAACCGTTTGAACATCGTCTAAATCCTCTAATCGATCGAGTAAACCCTGTAATCGATCAGCCTCTGTGGCGGTTAGTGGCAGTTGGCTCTGGGCTATCCAGATCAACTCCGCCTGCTCTGTTCTGTACTGGCTTTGTTCTAAAGCCTGCTGTACCGCCATGAACTGTTCGGGCGGTGTTAAAACCACGCTGGTGTGATCGGCATTACAGTGTAGATCATCAGCACCGGCTTCTAACACGAGGGTGAACAGTGCCTCTTCATCCTCCACACCAGAGAGATGAAGCACCCCTTTTTTAGCAAATAGATAAGCGACTGAGCCCTCGATACCCAGATTACCACCGCACTTATCAAAGGCATACCGTACCTCGCCCGCTGTTCGATTACGGTTATCGGTTAAACAGGCGATCAGCAGCGCTGTCCCAGCAGGACCATATCCCTCATACAATAAACTCTCCATATCGCTGCCCTCTTCCCCGCCAACACCCCGTTGAATCGCTCGGTTAATCGTCTCCCGGGTCATATTATAGGTGAGTGCTTTATCGACTGCCGTGCGTAGGCGTGGATTGCTGGCTACTTCACCGCCCCCTAGCTTGGCAGCTACCGCCAGCTCTCGAATCAATTTGGTAAATAGTTTACCTCGCTTGGTATCTTGTCCAGCTTTGCGGTGCTTAATATTGGCCCATTTGCTATGACCGGCCATGGTATCACTCCTCTTGGTCTACTTTAACGTCTATGACAGTGATACACTGGTTTGGGTGACTGCAGGTTCAGGGGATGTCAACTGTACCCCTAAAATCTGCAGGGCTTCAGGCTCAACCCGACTAGGTGCCTGTGTTAGCAAACAGGTCGCCGAGGTCGTTTTTGGAAAAGCAATGACCTCACGAATCGACTCGCTGCCATTCAACAACATCACTAACCGATCCAGCCCAAAAGCAAACCCAGCGTGGGGTGGGGTCCCATAGCTTAACGCCTCCAGAAAAAAGCCAAATTTTTCCTGCTGGGCACTGCTATCAATGCCCAGGAGATCAAAGACCACTTGCTGCAGGGCTGGGTTATCAATCCGTACCGAGCCGCCGCCGATCTCATATCCATTGATCACTAAATCATAGGCATCAGCTTCAGCAGTAAGCGGATCAGCCCTTAATTGTTCTGCGGTGACCGCCCGTGGCTTGGTAAAGGGGTGGTGCATGGATGCTAAATCGCCAGTTTCCGACACTTCAAATAGCGGAAAGTTAACCACCCAGAGTGCAGCAGGGCGCTGCTGATCAACCAAGTGAAACTCCTGACCCAACTGCAAGCGCAAGGCCCCCAGCGCCTGTGACACCACTGATTGATCACCGGCCGCGAACAGTAGTAGATCACCCGGTTGTGCCTGGGCCCGCTCCAGCAAGGCTGATAACCTCACTTCATCAAAATATTTAGCCAGCGGACCTTGGACAGTGCTAGGTTTATCAACCGCTATTGCCTGTACCTTAAGCCAAGCCAATCCTGTAAGACCATAACGCGTCACTAATGTGCTATAGCTTTCCAACTGCTTACGACTACAGTGGAGTCCTTGAGGGACACAGAGTAGCGCCACTCTGCCTCGGGGATCTTGTGCGGCCGTTGCCAACGGTGTAAAAGAGATGGTTTTCAGCAGATCGGCTATATCGATGAGCTCCAAAGGATTACGACAATCGGGCTTATCCGACCCAAAGCGCCGCATCGCCTCCTGATAGGTCATCACCGGAAAAACCGGCAGGGTCTGCCCTTGAAATTCAAGCCATAAATAACGGACCAATGCCTCGACTATCTCGCGCACAGTGGAAGAGTCTACGAAGGAGAGCTCCAGATCGATCTGCGTAAATTCGGGTTGGCGATCGGCCCGTAAATCTTCATCACGAAAGCATTTAACAATTTGATAGTAACGATCAAAGCCGGCAATCATCAATAACTGTTTAAACAGCTGTGGCGATTGTGGTAGGGCGTAGAATTTCCCGTGATGTACTCGGCTCGGCACCAAATAGTCCCGTGCGCCTTCAGGCGTTGCCCGGGTTAACATCGGTGTTTCAATGTCTAAAAATCCCCGATCTTGCAGAAAGCGGCGTACCTGAGCGGTGATCTGTGACCGCAAGATAATCCCCTGAGCTTGCTCTGGTCGGCGTAGATCCAGGTAGCGATATCTCAGGCGCTGCTCTTCACTGCAGGATTGGTTGAAATCCACGGGTAATGGGGCTGCCGCATTGAATAGATGCAACGTCTGGGCGATCACTTCTATCTCCCCCCCGGACTGCTCCTGTTTAATCTGTGCCGAAGGACGCAGCGCCACTACCCCGGTCACTTGTAAACAGGCGGCCTGCCTCAGGGTTAGCGCGGTCTGAAAAGCGGCTGGGTATTGGGGATCACAGCGCACCTGAAGACTCCCCGCTCGATCACGTAACTCAATAAAGACTAGGCCACCCAGATCACGCTGTCGCTGAACCCAACCACATAAGGTGATCTCAGCACCGAGCTGCTGACGAGTGATCTCTCCACAATAGTGGGTGCGCATCATAGAACTATCCTTTTGGCAAATAGGGCCACGCCGCTACTAGCAGCGATCTTAGGCCACCTGGGCTACTCGTTTGAATAGTATCAATAAACAAAAAGTTTGAATAGCTATCGTCAACGAATCACTGTAGGCAGCGCGGTTCAGCAAGCAGGCCAGGCGGGAGGCTTAGCTGATCACTATAGCCCGTTTATCCTGTGGTAACGTCGCCTAGTCAGTGATTGATTCCCCAATCTCACAATTTTTCTATCAAATAATTGACAATAGCAATACAGATTAGTAACCTAATGATTGTTATGATATTATTTAAGCACAGACTAATATTTATTTATAAAATTTAGGATAATACTAATCATGTCACATACAAAAGCTTCTAGCTCATCAAATGTCTCTCCAAGTAATATACAAATACATGAAACAGATAAAAATGCAACCATACGAATTATTGATAATAGCATTGATTATTTTGTAAAAACTAAAAAAGATATAGAAAATATAAAAGAAATAGATAGTATAACAGAAACCCTAGAGTCAAAGCTGCTCAACCGAGAACTTAAAATAGAAACGAGTGTACAAAAAGAGCTAGCATCAAGAGCTAGCATCGGTAAGAATGATAAAAGTAAAGCAGAGTGTCTTATAAAAGACAGCCAAAACCAATTAACCCGTATTATCATTTTTAAAAATGGTAAATTTGAAATTTGTAAAAAGTTAGATGAACTAAAAAAAGTACAAGATGAGCTCCTAAAAGCAATCAACAAAACGTTATTAACAAGAATAGAAAAATATATAACTAAATGTAGTAAAGAAAATATAAAGACTATAAAAGAAAATCTAAAGGCTATCAGTAGTGATTTTGAACGATTAACCATCAAGTGTGTAGAATCTGAAGCAATAAAAATCACAGATTTTTTTAATAAAAAAGAACAAGATTTCAAAGAAAACATTGATAAACTAATAGCAATATTGCCAGACAGCGATACTGTTATTAAAAAAGCATTAACCGATTATTGTGAAATATTGAATGCATTTAAATCTAACGGTGTGTGGGATAATTTAATAGATTGTAATCAATCTAGCAGCCGTTACCTTGCTTATGCTAACAAATGTATAAATAAAAATCAGACTGATTCAAAAAAAAATCCAGAACCTCCGGTAGGGCAGGATCAAAATTTGATAGAACAAATCAATGCAAGCACTACAGTTAACGCCCCAAGCACTACAGTTAACGACCCAAGCCCTTTAATCTCTGATCCTCCTTATGATCCAGGTTCTATTTTTAAATTTTAACTGATCATCAGGTGACCTGGCGCTTAGGCGATAGGTCACCATCTACGCATTTTCTGTAGGACAAAACCCTGCCATCCATTATACTATCGACTCTTATATCTTTAAGATAAACCGCCTAAAAACACCATGCCAAACCGAGATAGGCTATTTGACACGCCACGATCGACTCTGGAAGATTTCACATTCGACACCGCGGTTGCTGCCGTGTTTCCGGATATGGTGCAACGCTCCATTCCAGGCTACCACACCATTATTCATACGCTTGGTCAACTGACCAAGCGCTTTATGCGGCCTCACAGCCGTGCCTATGATCTCGGATGCTCATTGGGCGCGGCTAGCCTGGCTATCTATCACCACCTATCGCTCCCTGGCTGCCAAATTATCGCCATTGACAGCTCTGCTGCGATGGTGGCTGGTTGTCAACGACAAGTAGTCGCCTTGGGGGCGCAGCACACTATCCAAGTCATTCACGCGGATCTCAATGAGATTACGATTGATGGTGCCGCCCTGGTAGTGCTCAATTTTACGCTGCAATTTATGGCACCTGAACAGCGTTTGGGGATACTGCAGCGGATCTACCAAGGTTTACAACCTGGGGGCTTGCTGATGCTCTCAGAAAAACTGGCGTTTACTGATCCCAGTCAGCATCAACTGCTGGATGAGTTGCACCTTGATTTTAAACGGGCTCAAGGCTACAGTGAGTTGGCTATCAGCCAGAAACGCACCGCTTTAGAACAGGTGATGCGGATCGATACCCTGGAAACTCACCAGGCTCGTCTTAGGCGTGCCGGTTTTAAGCAGATCACGCTCTGGTTTCAATACCTTAATTTTGGATCCCTCCTGGCGCTAAAAAACTCAGTTTAACCCCCCATGCTGACTATTGAACCACTCTATCAGGCCTCCAACAGCCGACGCTGGCAGCACTGGCTCATGCATCTTCCTGCACAGTTGGCGATGTGGCAGCAGAGCCCACAGTATACCCTCTTTATGCAGGGGTGGCCTATCGTACAGCAATTCCCCCCGGTGCTTCCAACAGCCCGTGATCTCCAGAATAGTGTCACAGTACACGGCCAGTTTTTAGCTGAAACAGCGGTAGCGTACTCAATGACTCTCTCCAACACTGAGCCCCCCTGCCCTTGGCAACGGCAGTTGGCAGAATTACTGCACCAGCTGGCGCCCTGGCGTAAGGGCCCTTTTAATCTCTACGGCATCTCTATTGACAGTGAATGGCGAGCGGACTGGAAGTGGCAGCGATTGCTGCCACATATCACCCCCTTGAAGGGCCGTTTAGTTCTGGATGTCGGCAGCGCCAATGGCTATTACTTATGGCGGATGGTCGGAGCGGGCGCTCGATGCGCCCTTGGAATCGATCCCATGGGGCGTTTTTTAGCCCAGTTCACCGCTGTGCAACGGCTGTTAGGGGGCGATCTTCCGGTCGTTCAGCTCCCCTATACCTTAGAGCAACTGCCGCCGCTGATGACTTTTGATAGCGTCTTCTCCATGGGTGTGCTCTACCACCGTCGTGATCCCCTTGAACACCTACAACAGCTCAAGCAGCAGCTACGACCGGGGGGTGAACTGGTGCTAGAAACCTTGCTGTTACCAGATGAGACAGTACCCCTACTGCTCCCTAAACAGCGTTATGCTCAGATGCGGAATGTCTACGCTATTCCCTCAGCAACTACCTTGTTGACTTGGCTAGAGTGCTGCGGTTTCAACAACCCACGCCTAGTAGACCGAACACACACTACGGTCGCTGAGCAACGCTGCACCGACTGGAGCGGTCAACAGTCACTGCTCCATTGGCTAAGTCCCCAGGATCCCAACAAAACCATTGAGGGCTACCCAGCCCCACTACGGGGGGTAGTCGTGGCCAACGGCCCTTAATTTCCCTTGGGCGATGGTGCTTTCTAGCACCCCTGACAACCGAATGGCCGCTATTTTCAACCATGAGTGGACACGGTATGATAATGGCCTAGAGCGAAGACAAAGCTTAGGGTGCCACACGCCCTGATAAACCAAAAATTGACAACCACTAAAAAGGCAACCGAGTGCATCTGCAACAGTTGATTACTCAAAAAGTAAGGGAAGCGCTGGCGGCGGCCCAACTACCCGACACCTTGGATCCCCAAGTCCGTCCAGCCACACAACCGCAGTTTGGCGACTATCAAGTCAATGGACTATTAGCCGCAGCTAAACCACTAGGCTGCGCTCCTAGAAAGCTAGCTGAGCAGGTTATGGCCCACTTAGATCTTCAAACGATCGCACAACGCATCGAGATTGCCGGTCCTGGTTTTATCAATATTTTTCTCTCTCCTGATTGGTTAGCCCAACAAGCTGAGTGTGCTTTGCAGAATCCCCTGTTGGCGGTCACCCCCGCTGTACCACAGACCATTGTAGTCGACTATTCAGGACCCAATGTCGCTAAGGAGATGGCGGTCCATCACATCCGCTCAACGGTAATTGGCGATGCGATGGTACGCACCTTGATACGCCTAGGGCACCGGGTGATCCGCGCCAACCATATCGGGGATTGGGGAACGCAATTTGGCATGCTACTCGCCCATCTGACAGAGCACTCACAACCGATCGCATCATTGACCCTTCAAGCCTTGGAACAGGGTTACCGTCAAGCCAAACAGCGCTACGATAGTGATCCCGCTTTTGCTGAGCGATCACGCCTGGCGGTAGTACAACTGCAACAGGGGGACCCACACCACTTGGCGCAGTGGCGCCAGATGGTGGAGATCAGCATGCAGCAAAATCAAAGGCTCTACGAGCGTCTTAAAATCCTGCTGACCCCTGACGATGTCATGGGAGAGAGTCTGTATAACCCGCACCTGCCCCCTCTCATTGCTGATCTCAAGGCCCAAGGCTTGGCAGTGTCCAGTGAAGGGGCTTGGGTGGTCTATTTGCCACAGTTCACTAACAAAAACGGCGAACCAATGGGAGTGATTGTCCAGAAAAGTGATGGTGGCTTTCTCTACACTACGACCGATATCGCCTGTGCCAAATATCGCTATGACACCTATGCCGCTGATCGGCTACTCTACTATGTTGATTCCCGGCAACAGCAGCACCTGCAACAGGCCTGGGCTATTGTGCGGCAAGCGGGCTATCTCCCGCCTCAGACGACGTTAGAACATCACGCTTTTGGTATGATGCTGGGTGCCGATGGTAAACCCTTTAAAACCCGCAGCGGTGACACCATCAAACTGGCTGATCTGCTGGATGAAGCCCTAGAGCGAGCCGAGCGATTAATCACGATGAAAAACCCAGACTTGACCCCTGAACAGCATCAGAAGGCAGTCGAGGTGATCGCCATGGGTTCACTGAAATATGCTGATCTCGCCAAGCATCGTGCGACCGATTACTGCTTCGACTGGGAGCGCCTGTTGAGCTTAGAAGGTAACACAGCCCCCTATCTGCTCTATGCCTATAGCCGTATTATCTCACTCTTTAAGCGAGCACAGTGTGCCCCCGATCAGTTATCTGGAACGCTCCGCCTCTCTCAACCCGCTGAGCAGCGCCTGGCTGTTCAACTGCTGCGATTTGAAGAGACCCTCTATCAAGTGGCTGCAGAGGGATTGCCCCATCTGATGTGCCACTACTTATATGCGTTAGCCGGTCTCTTCTCGAGTTTTTATGAGCAGTGTCCTATCCTTAAGGCGAGTCAACCGGCTGAACGTCAGAGCCGGCTCAAGTTGGCAGCCTTAACTGCCAAGACGCTGCAACAAGGATTAGCCACGTTGGGGATTGAAACCTTGGATCGAATGTAGAGAGTACCAAACTGTGTTAAACAATAACGCTAGCCGCCTCGCTAGCTACTGCACTCCTCTAACGTTGAAAAGGATTTAACTAACTCATCAATCGCTTTCAACTGTAGTAGCAGAGGCTGCAACTGCGACAGAGGCAGTGCTGATGGGCCATCACACTGTGCGCGGCTCGGATCGGGATGCGCCTCTAGAAATAGACCTGCTAATCCCACTGCCAGGCCCGCGCGCGCTAGCTCGGCCAGCTGGGCGCTACGCCCATCTGAGGCCCCTGCTAAGGGATCACGACACTGCAATGCATGCGTCACATCAAATAACAGCGGATAACCGCCGGTCACCTGCTGCATCACTTTAAAACCCAACATATCCACTACCAGATTATCATAACCAAAACAGCTGCCACGTTCACATAATAATAAGCGTTGGTTACCAAATGCGCGAAATTTTTTAACAATATGAATCATCTGCTGTGGGCTAATAAATTGTGGCTTCTTGATGTTAATCACTGCTCCAGTGCGGGCTAGCGCCTCTATGAGATCGGTTTGGCGGGCTAAAAAGGCTGGTAGTTGTAAGACATCCACGACCTCAGCTACCGCTTTAGCTTGCTGTGGCTGGTGCACATCCGTCATCAGTTTCACCCCAAAGGTCTCTTTAAGGGCCTGCAAAATTTTTAGGCCACTCTCTAATCCTGGGCCACGATAGCTCTGTACCGAAGAGCGATTAGCTTTATCAAAGGAGGCTTTAAATACATAAGGAATGGCTAATTGGTCGGTGATTTGAACATAGTGCTCACAAATTCTAAAAGCTAGATCCTGCGACTCTAATACATTCATGCCACCAAACAGTACAAACGGCAGGTGGTTAGCCACCGGCATCGTGCCAATATGAACTGTTTTTTGTAGGGATGGTGAAGTTGCACTCATGGGGTGTTCTCCGAACAAAGTGATGCCGCTATCAATGGGATAATAAGCCTGTGGCAGCTTGCCCAATACCTAGTCGTGGCTGTTGGGCTAAATCGTCTAAGGTAGCTACCTGCCCATACCCGGCCGCTAGTAGCCGTTCAAAAACCGCGGGGCCTTGCTGCCAACCATGCTCTACCAGTAACCAGCCACCAGGGAGTAGATGGTTTCCAGCCTGTTGGATAATGTGCTGTAAAGCCGCCAATCCGCCCTCTGCAGCGACCAAAGCCTTTCGGGGCTCAAAGCGCAGATCACCCGATTGTAGATGAGGATCGGCAGCCTCCAAGTAGGGGGGATTACTCACGATAGCGCTAAATTGACGCTGCAATACCGGTGTAAACCACTCTCCAATGAGAAAGGTGACATTCTGTCGTGCTAACCGCTGAGCATTGCATTGTGCGACTGCGACAGCCTGCGGGCAGCAATCAATGGCCGTGATCTGGCAATCAGGCCGCTCTTGGGCCAACGCTAAGGCGACGGCACCGCAGCCTGTTCCCAACTCCAGGATCTCACAGGGAGACTTAGGAAGCCGTGCTAAGGTCTCTTCGACTAAGTGCTCGGTTTCTGGCCGCGGAATCAGGGTCGCCGAGGTCACCTGTAAGGGCAACGACCAAAACTCTCGTTGCCCTACCAAATAAGCGATGGGTTCCCCCCGCTGGCGCCGCTGAACCAACACTGCCAACTGTTGCAGGAGGGAAGGCGTTAAGGGGGTCTCCCCATAAGCCAACAACCAAGTACGGGATTGGCCACTCACCCAGGAGAGCAGCACTTCAGCCTCACAGCGGGGAGTTGAGGTCCCAGGCGACAGCAGCGCGATGGCCTGTTGTAACCACTGCTGGTAAGTCATGCTAGTTGATCAGCTAGATTAGCTAGTTGATCCGCTTGATGCTCTTGCTGTAGTGGCTGGATGAGCAAATCAAGCTGCCCTTCCAGTAGTTCACTTAAGCAGTAACGGGTCAAATTAATCCGGTGATCCGTCACGCGGTTTTGCGCAAAATTATAGGTACGGATACGATCAGAGCGATCACCACTGCCCAATAAGTTACGGCGTAATGTTTCGGTCTCCTGCTGCCGTGCCCGTTGCTCAGCGGCGCGAAGTCGTGCCGCTAATACTGACATCGCCTTGGCCTTGTTTTTATGCTGTGAGCGCTCATCCTGACACTCGACGACCAGTCCACTGGGCAGATGGGTAATGCGAATGGCGGAATCGGTGGTATTGACGTGCTGGCCACCGGCACCCGAGGAGCGAAAGGTATCGATTCTCAGATCAGCTGGACTGATTTGTTGCACCTCTGCTGCTGCAACCTCCGGCATCACGGCAACTGTGCAGGCGGAGGTGTGCACCCGACCTTGCGACTCCGTGCTAGGGACCCGCTGCACGCGATGGCCCCCAGATTCAAATTTGAGGAGACCATAGGCACCTCTACCGCTGATTTTTACGATCAGCTCTTTAAAACCACCTTGATCTCCGGTATTGCTGCTGAGGATACTGATCCCCCAGCGCTGAGTCTCAACATAACGGCTATACATACGAAACAGATCACCGGCAAAGATCGCCGCTTCATCGCCCCCTGTAGCTGCGCGGATCTCTAAAAAACAGGAGCACTCATCCTGGGGATCACAGGGAATTAAGTGACCCTGTAATGATTGTTCCAAGGTGGCCAGCTGTTCACTACTCTGCTGGATCTCTGCTTGTGCCAACTCCTGCCATTCGGGATCATCTAGCAGTGCTTGGGCGGTTTCTAAATCGATTTGTGCCTGCTGCCACTGGGTAAAGCACGCCATGATCTCGGTCAACTGGGCATATTCACGGGACAGGGCACAAAACTGGGTTTGATCAGCGATGACCGCGCTATCACTCAACAGTGCAGCCAACTCTTGATAACGCTGGTGCAATCCCTGCAATTTAGCAACCAATGATGCCTTCATGAGTCCAATATCCTGTCTGCTCGGGTTTTTTCTAAGGGTATGGGGTTATCTGACGCCTGCTGCAGCGGTTTCCCTAGCAGCTCGCTGGGCTGTTGGATCAGCCATTGGAGTAGTTTAGTCGGCTGATGGAGCAGCTGGTTGGTCAATTGATACGCCAATTGCTGCACCACCTGCTCCGCTGCTATCCCCTGTTGTAAAGCAGCCAAAGCTTGCTGTTCTAACTGCTGTCGCCGTTGATGGGCCTGCTCCCGAAACTGGCGAATGACTACCGTTCGCGAGGTGCTGGCTAACCACCCCATAAACGCAACTACGGCTCGGCTCACCATCGCTTCAGCTTGCACGATAGCTATTTGCTGTTGAGCCTGCTGGGAGTACAGTGTTGCCTGGACATCATCGATAGTATACAACCGAATCCCTGATAATTGAGCAATCTCTGCTGCCATATCCCGAGGTACTGCCAGATCCAGCAGTAGTAAAGGGGCCTTAGTGGCAGCCCGCTGTTGCAGCGCTTGATCGACTAAGGCGCTATTGAGGATGGGTTCCGGGCTGCTAGTCGCGCTGATCACGATATCTACAGTCGGCAACCACTGTGGTAATGAGTGTAGTGTAATCAGAGTTGCTTTGACACTGCAGGCTAAGGAGGTGGCCCGTTCACAGTGACGAGCTGCCAGGATTAGTTGACCAACCGATTGTTTATAGAGCTGGTGGGCCACCAAAGTCATGGCCTCTCCAGCACCTATCAGCAGTGCCGAAGCGGTGGACCAGGTGCTGATCTGCTGACGAGCTAACCGGCACGCGATGGTTGCTACTGACGGTGCATTGTTTCCTAGCCCTGTCTCCCGACGCGTCTGTTTAGCCGTATAGAAAACCTGTTGAAACAGCCGTATCAAAATAGGGGTCAGCGCTTGCTGCTGTTGTGCCTGATGATAGGCCTGTTTCACCTGTCCTAAGATCTGCGATTCGCCGACAATGACTGAATCTAAACCTACGGCAACTCGCATTAAATGGGTAATGGCAGCCTGATCAGTGTGCCAATAAAGCTGTTCCTTTAATACTGCAAGAGGAACCGCATGATAATGGCTCCACCAATCGAGAAGCTGCTGCACCTGTTCTTCTAAAGCAGCTGGTGAGGCCAGTGTCGATTGGAGATAAATCTCACTCCGATTACAGGTTGAGAGTAACAGCACGCCTTGAATCGACGGTTGTTGTAGCAGAGCGGTATAGACAGCAGCCCGTTGTGATGGTAGGAATAGCAGCTGCTCACGGAGCACCAGTGGCGACCTTTTATCATTAATACCGAGCACCAACAGGGTCATACAGCAACGTCGATCCGATAACGGTTAAATGGCTTGAACGACTCTGTGGGAATCGTTCATCATTGAAAGAGACTAGTGTACTGGATGGTTGAGTACAATAAAAGTGCGCTGATTGTTCATTGAGCGGACTCAGTCCAGGATCCTTCGCGCCAAAGACGCCGACAAACGGTTCGGTCGTCCACGCTCATTAACAGTGCAGCAGCTTGCAAGCGTGTAGTAGAGGCGGCTATCTATGGGCGTGCGAATTCAAGATAACCCGGCAATCTATTCTACGGGTGATGCACGCTGTCATGAACTAATGAAAAATGAGATATTCATTGTCTTTGACCACCAAAGGGAATAATAATTTCCCTTACAGATAGGCTATGAAATTTAGGTGCTTTCTCTAAATCTTTAAAAGTTAATTAATAGTGATAAAAGATAGCAAATAAACAATTTTTCTATTATAACTGTAACAGAGATTAAACTTTTAATAGTGCTAGTGATCGCTTCACGAATCAGCTAAAATGGCAGGATAAGTTCAAATTTCATCCCGGTAGGAAGTGTCCATGACCCTATTGTGTTGTTTTACATATCAGAATAGTATGCGCACCAGCAGCATCCTCCTCCCTGGTCACGCCATAAAGAGAATAACAGGCTGCCCAATAACACTGCCCTAGGGGTTTCATCTAACAATCATTTTGCAGAATATGCAGCCGTATTACATACCATTCAAAAAAACACAGATATTTCTAAAAATAACCGTGATAGACAATATTTTAAAAGCGTTGAAAATAAATTAAGCAAAATCCCTAATAGTGCTTTAGGTGACGAGGCTGCTACGATAAAACCTTGTGAGTATGAGTTATACTCATCACTATGGAGAACCGTACTATGCGTCTATTCAATTGTATGAAAACTAACAGCGTTCGTGAGAGCACTGTTAACTCACCGCCAGGTGTTAACCGAAATCATGGCAATACTGCTACTCTTAATGACTTAGGGGAGCGTTCTACCTCAAATCCTCGAACCGTTCAGCATACTAAAGTTCCACTTCAAAGTGAATGCTATTTATCAAACAAACTACACCTGACTCCTCAGCAATACAATTTGCTTCATTACTCCTATCTAGCAAAGGGTAACACCCTCAATCTATTGCGTAGATTTGCTGTTAGGGAGCAGACTGATACTGAGAAGCTTAAACAGTTTGACTCTAGACTGACAGAAGCTGTGGGCATAAAAAACCAATTTATTACAGCCTATCTAAAAGAAACAAAAAACACTGACAAGAGCCATCCGCTGATCGCAGAAAACTATGAAACTATAGAAGTCATAAAAAAACTGGTCAATAATCCACAAAAAATCAAAAAACTAGTTTATCAGTCAGAATCAAGGTATTTTATTGATTATAAAAAATTCTGCCCACAAGAAATATTAGAATTTAATCATGATTGTCAAAGATTGCTGACTGGTACCATAAACGACGAACCAAGAGTAGTTTTACGTGATTTATGTCGCCCTTACGCCGCCAGTGGTGTTGTCAGGAGACAATTACCTACAGTGAAGCAGGAGTTTGAAAAAGTCAAAAAAGCGGGAACAGTAGACAGAGATTTTTTAAAACTGATTGAACAGACTATTCACAATGTGGAAGTTGGGTTGCGTAATATGGATCATCCAGAACGCCGAGCTATTTTAGAAACAGTTGCCCCCAAAGTTCGTCCTGTTGACTCCTGGGAGATTGCTAAAGTTTTAGGAACTAATCGCATAATACTAGATAAATCAGATTCAGAGATAGACAATATTTTAAAAGCGTTGAAAGCTATCCCGTTAGAGTTGATTTGATAAGTTACGGGGTTGTTGTTAATGTAATAACTTGCAATTATTGTGCAAGCGTTAGTAGACTTTGCTAATCATTTAGTAAAGTGTGAGGCAGGCGGTTATGTCAAACTCTACGCTCCCCCCTGGCGAGCCGCCTGCTACTATCATTAGTGCTCCTACGACACAGAATCAACCCACTTACTCAGGGCCATCTCCTGGTGGTAGTGGTCGAACTTACAGGCTGGCTAACGGCCCCAATCCAATAAAAGATATTAATGGAATTCGAAACCTCCTGTCTACTGCCCTCCAAGAACCGCCGTTAAAATTATTGAATGGAGAAAATGCCTATAAAATTCCGCATTCACTAGCAGAGATAGAAGACATCATAGAAAATCCGGAGCTTCGATCACATTTACTGGCTATTATAGAAATGCTTAAGGAATCTCTTGATTCTGTGGAGAATAGTATGGATATAAACAATTCTGTAGCAGAAGAAAATGTTCTTTGGTGTTTGTTGGAAATAATTCACAAAAAAATAGAAGATCAAGGCGGTGAAAAAACGTCATCTACCACAGCAGCCGCTGGAAATATAGGAGAGCATGGTGTAGCAGAAAAACCACTAACGGATACAGCTGCTCCAACACCGTCAGCTCATCGTAATTATTTGACTAGTGCATCCAATGCCGCAGCGGACACACCCTGTTCTCTTGTAACTGATCATAGTAACCAGCAGCAATCGAGAATTTCATTCTCTAACTATAGAGCTATGAGTAGACTAGTCAATGAGATAGCTTTACTGACTAAAGCGGCCGCGCGGTTGGATGCGAATCAACATCATCGACTAGCCGGTGTGGCACTCAGTGGCAAACGCCTGGGGGCTCACCAGATCTCCTGGGAGAGACGGCAAGCCCTGCAGAAAACAGCTTCCCTTCCCGAACAATCTACCCTTTCTCAAGCTATGCGTCAGGGTTTTTCTAAAGATAGTGACAATCCTTTTATATATTTAATGCGGATCTCCGGACCAGGGGCCAACTTGACGAGGGCCGCCGCCCAAAAAACTGAGATCACTAAAAACAACCCTAATAATACCACAGCTTTTCAAAGTGAGCGTAAACCGAAAATTAGCACCGAAACCACTATAGTGCAGCATAGTACTAGTAACCAACAACCTCTTGTGTATCACTCCCTGCCGCCAGTTGCCACCGATTTCTCCATTGCCAGTCGTAGCTTTCAAACCCTCACCGAAGGTAGTAAACCCTTATTAGCCAGCGAGCGGGCTATTTCGAGGGCGCTATTTTTAGCACCTTTAAACGAGATGATTGATCAACTGAATAAAATTAAACCACCGTTAGATACCAGCGTTAAACAAAAACTAGCAGAGCAGAGCTCTAAAGGTGAATTCGCCACCAAGCAGGCTTTGCAAAAGCAATTAGATAGCGTTGACCTGGCCGTGACTGAGCTGTTGAATTGGGAGAAAAAAAAGCGGGATCCCTGCATAGCGGAAAAACAGATGGAGGAACTCCTGAAACTGCTGGAGACGCTCATCAGCCAATGGCAGCATCAACTCCTCCCCAGACCTATTGTGGCAGCTCTGAAAAACCTACGTGAATCCTATCAACAACTCAAGCATGCTCACCAATTAGCGGCTGCTGCCTGCCGTCGCAAGCCATTGAATCTGCCGGGGTAGTTATCAGTGAAGGGGAGGTAATGCTGATGACGACCACTGAGAGGCAGCTGACCACTCCAACCGTGAGGCTGTTAATAACTCCTATCTCTTCAAATTTCGCCAGGAAAAACTCTAAATCTCTGGTCAAAATCCGATGCTGATTACCCTCCTATCATTGATTAATTGTCTTATGAGCAGGAGCTATTTTAGCCTATCTTGCCCGACTCCCACTGGACCGTTCTCTGAAGCACCCTATCATTTTAAGGTGTAAACCCGACTACTCTACAGAGCGTATAATCCAGTAGACTATACTCTAGTTCAATGAATGAGTACTGCTATCAGAGAGTTATCCAGGAGGCCACTATGCCGATGAAAACACAATTACCCACCACTACTGCCCCTCTCTCTGCAGACTCCCTCTCCAAAGAGGGTAGCAACGTTCCGCGGAAGTTAGGAGAATACAGGATTAAAGTCGCTAGCGCGGCTCAGCCGGGCTTAGTCGCAGTCGCTCCTCCTTCAGGAGTTCGCTTGAGTCCTAACAACCATAATTTGCAGCAGCGCATGATTCAGAAACCCACTCATCAATGCACACTGCGGCCTCGTTTAGCTGGGAAAGAGTTCAAAAGCTTCGAACAGCAGTTGCCTAAAAACCCTTTAAAGATTAATAAATAAACATAATATTAAAGAGGAATAATATTACTCTTTAAAGTTACCAGGTCACTATAAGCGTTCATGCTTTATAGGGCCCGTGCCTTGGTATGGGGCATGAGCGTTCGTGTGCGGTAAAGAAAAATTTGTTATAGTACCGTCTTGACCAAACTAGATTGTTACAGCTGATGATAACGATGCGTTTTCGCCACAGTAACCCCTTAAAGCTTCTGAGCACTGGGTTACTCTTATGCCTCCTAACCACTGATGCTACGGCGACATTGCCTCTGACACCCGCCCCGACTATCCAGGCTACTGGCGCCATCTTACTGGATTATCACTCTGGGCAAGTCTTAGCTGAGCAACAAGCCGATCTTCAACATTACCCCGCTAGCTTAGTCAAAATAATGATGAGCTATGTGGTGGGTCAGGCGTTGAAGACGGGAACCATTCAGTTGTCAGATCAAGTCGTCGTCTCTCAAGAGGCTTCAGACAGAATTAAGTTTGCCGATTCCTCCAAAATGTTTCTTAAACTTGGCCAACGTGTGCCAGTTGCCGATCTGCAAAAGGGCATTATTATTCAGTCTGGCAATGATGCCTGTGTCGCCATGGCTGAGCATATCGCCGGTAGTGAATCAGCACTGGTCACTCTGATGAACCACTATGCTCAGGCGCTGCAGCTGGCTAACACGCGCTTTATCAATGTGCATGGGCTTGACCACCCTGATCAATATACTACTGCTCGAGATATGGCCCGTTTGGCCAGTGCATTGATTAGAGAGCTACCCGAGGAATACCAACACTACCAACAAAAAACCTTTACCTACAATGGAATTACACAGGCTAACCGCAATACCCTATTATGGGATAGCAGCCTGCAAACTGACGGGGTCAAAACCGGTGGCACCAGTCAAGCCGGTTTTAACTTAGTCGCTTCAGCGACCGACGGTGATAGACGGTTGATCGCGGTAGTGTTGGGGGCTCCTACCGCAGCCGCTCGGGCTGCTGAAGGCAAAAAATGGTTGCAGTGGGGGTTTCGGTTTTTCGAGCGCCGCACTATAGTAGCTGCTGGTGACGTTGTCACTAAAGGGCGGGTCTGGTTCGGGGTACAGCCAGAGGTCCCCTTGGGGGTAGTGGAGCCCCTCTCCCTCACCTTACCGCGCGGTCGAAGCCAAGCCGTCACCACCCATTATCAGCTGGATGGCGTGCTGAAAGCACCCTTACGGCAACATCAGATCGTCGGTCTTGTGCGCTTTGAATTAGCAGGAAAGTTACTCGCAGAGCGGCCTTTACAGGTGCTGGAGCCAGTGGCGCGTGGTTCATGGCTGACTCGTTGTAGAGATACCCTCACACTACGGTGGCATGATAAGCCTTAATCTATTCTGAGATCGTCCGTGGTGAATGAACCGTTGCCTCACAAGCTACAGATCTTGCAGTTAGCACAGCAGCCCTACCAAGTGGTTTGGCAGCAGATGCAAACCTTTACTGCAGAGCGAACTGCCAGCACACCTGATCAGTTATGGTTGTTAGAACATGATCCTGTTTTTACCCAAGGACGATCCGGTAAAGCGCAGCACCTGATCGATGCGGGAAGCATCCCGGTAGTCCAGAGTGATCGCGGTGGCCAGATCACCTATCATGGTCCTGGTCAACTGATTACCTACTGGCTCATTGATTTACCGCGTCGTCAACTGTCGGTACGCCAACTTATCCAAGCGCTAGAGCAAAGTGCCCTGGATACGCTTGCCCACTTTGGAATCACCGCCCGCACCTGTGCAGGAGCCCCGGGGGTTTATGTCGGAGCGCTTAAAATTGGCTCACTGGGATTGCGCATCAGTCACGGTTGCTCTCTGCATGGGTTCGCATTGAATGTCAATATGGATTTGCGCCCCTTTGCGGGGATTCACCCCTGTGGTGATCCCCATTTACAGCTGTGCCAGATGGCAGATTGGATCCCTGCTATAAAGCTTGCTGATGTACAAGCAGTGATGTTACATCATGCACGTTATCAACTGGGTGATCGCTTTGGTGATCGCTCCCCTGTAGCCCCTTTTAAAGAGCATTGAGATTGGATGGCTAAAACGTCTCCTAAACAGCCCGGCATTCAATATCGGGATGCCGATAAAATCGGTCGTATTGCGCTCAGAAATCTACCCGTCACCGAGCAGGCTCCGCTACCCAAGCCCCCCTGGATGAAAATTAAATTACCAGTCGATAGCCAGCGTATTCAAAAGATTAAGGGGGCGTTACGCCGGCATGGTCTGCACTCCGTCTGTGAAGAGGCGGCGTGCCCTAATCTCTCAGAGTGCTTTAACCAGGGGACGGCTACTTTTATGATTTTAGGGGCGATTTGCACCCGCCGCTGCCCCTTTTGTGATGTTGCTCATGGTCGACCATTGGCTCCTGATCCGCAGGAGCCCCGCCAGTTAGCGTTGGCTATCCGTGAAATGCAGTTGCAGTATGTCGTCATCACTTCAGTGGATCGTGATGATCTACCTGATGGTGGAGCACAACACTTTGCTGCCTGTATTCAGGCCATCCGAGCTGAAAGCCCACACATTAAAATTGAAATTTTAGTTCCAGATTTTCGTGGGCGGCTGGATCCAGCAGTGGCTATTCTCAGTGCTACGCCACCAGATGTCTTTAACCATAATATCGAAAGCGTACCGCGTCTTTACCGCCAGGTCCGTCCGGGTGCCAATTACCGAGCCTCACTGAAGCTGTTACAACGTTTTCAATCGGCTAACCCCAGCATTCCTACCAAATCGGGATTAATGGTCGGCTTGGGGGAGAGTAATGAAGAAATTATCCAAGTGATGCGAGATCTCCGGGAGCATCAGGTGAGCATGTTAACGGTCGGACAATATTTACAGCCCAGTCGTCACCACTTGGCGGTCGCTCGCTATGTTTCACCTCTGGAATTTACACAGTTCAGACAGGCAGCGCTTGATTTACAGTTTACTCAGGCGGCTTGTGGGCCACTGGTACGCTCCTCTTATCATGCTGATCAACAAGCTCAGGGGATTGAAATCAAATAACTAACAGGTTCTGTTGGCAGCTGGGCGTTAGTTAAACCACTGTGGAAAATAGCGTTCAAGCCAGGGGATCCCAAACGCACCCGGTGCTAGGAGTAACCCAAGCCCACAAACAACCGGAAGTGATATTGGCCAGCTGGAACGCACACGGCTGCATACGACAGATCCAGGCAGCAAAAGGGACTAATGCCCGTAAGGGGCCAAAAAATCGGCCAATAAACACCCCGCTAACGCCTCGAGGTTGGAAAAAAGCGACACTGCCAGATCTGAGTTTAGGTTATTTCCTCCAGGGCCAGCGGTGGCTAATCGCCTGACTACAGTGATACCGCAGCCAGTAGGAGAGCCAATCGCCTAAATTGTACGGTATACTCAATCAGCTCATGCAGATCCATCATGGACTCCTTGTAGTTGATCAAACAGGCGATCGCCCAGTGAACGCGGCTACCTACCGAGCTGCGCGCACTACCACTATCGCCCTCTACTAACAAGCATAGTCGATAAAACGATGATCGCTGTGAGGGCTACTCACAGTGTCTGAAGGTGCGCTTATTTCAAACGGGATCAGCGCTGATGAGCAGACCGTCTAAGTAGGATACTTCCAAGGTTTCCGTTAATAGGTAGTGCTTTGATAGGTATTAATAAAATTAAATAACAGACTTTAAACTTGGGTTTTTACATAATTATTTTGATCGACCACTCTGGTGCAAAATGAATAAGCACAAAAACTGAGGCCAATTCCCAAAACAGCGCCTACCGATAAGAAAAAATAGCTACCATCATTATCACTATCCAATGAACCACATAAGCTTTCCACTAAGTTACTAAAGGTTATATCATCATAAAATTTATTGGATACTAAATTATTAAGACTCTTGAAACTTGCTTCGATCGTCGATCCACCTGATTCTATGACTTCCGCAAAAACTTTATGGCAAGTACCATTACATAGATTTAATTGTACGATCTTTAAAGCAGCACCATAGGCCTGGTCCGCAATAGTACAATAATACTCAGACACGATAAATTCTCCAATGAACGACTAACTTAGTTTTAAACAAATACATACTTCCAGAAACTATTAATAATTCATACTAATAGCCAGAAGTGTTTTTAAAATTTTTTTATTAAACTTATCAAGTCATGTTAAGAGGTTTTTCTTATAGAACAGTAAGTTGTTTAAAAAACTCGATAGCTTCTAAAAATTTTGTACGCTGATAACGAAAAAATACACTAAGCACAGCCAGTCACTGCTTTTTACTGATAGCGGCAGTCTGGGTTATTATACCATTTTACGCCTATGTAAGTTATAGAGTTATAGCATCCTGTTATGACTATCATTAAATAAAATCAACGCTTACAAATTTAACTTAAAATTCTTAATTAGACAATAAATTTTTAACAAAAAATAACTTTCATAGTGTTTAGTGATTGATTTTATATGATATTTTTTAAAAAGGTCACTTTCGGCAGTGGAGCAAGCAGCGGCTAACCAGGGGGTGATTAGGTTCACTAGGCCACTCATGCATCTTAATGGCCTCGAGGGCGCCGACGTGACCGCTGGTGGATCTTAGTTTTTTTAGAATGAGTGACTAGATGAGAGATAGTGGGCTCTTCTTGAACGGGCAGTAACCCCACCTGTCGCCGTAGTCGATCGAGTTCCACCGCTGGCAGCTCCTGGCAGCATCCACGGCTTAACTGCTTGGGTAGATCAACGTCAGCATAACGGATGCGGATCAAACGACTGACCTGCACCCCTTGGGACTGCCACAGCCGACGGATCTCTCGGGTCCGTCCTTCCCGTAAGATCACCTTAAACCACTGGTTGCTCCCCTGCCCGCCTTGAGGGATCAGGGTATCAAAGCGGGCGATACCATCTTCCAAGCGGACCCCCTGGCGCAAGCGCTGTAGCTGCTCTGCAGTGACAGTACCAAATACACGAACGGCATATTCCCGCTGCACCTGGTAGCGGGGATGCATCAGTCGGTTGGCTAGCTCCCCATCATTGGTCAAGAGTAATAGGCCACTGCTATTCAGATCAAGACGCCCGATGGTGATCCACCGCCCAGTCGATAATCGGGGTAACCGACTAAAAATCGTCGGCCGATCCTGTGGATCCTGACGAGTACAGAGTTCACCCTCAGGCTTGTAGTAACAGAGCACACGACAGGGGGTTAGGGGTTGATGAGATAATATCAACGGCCGCTGATCCAGGGTTAAGAGAGGCGGTTGCCTGGCATCAATCCGTTCGCCAGTTTTGGCGACACAACCGTTGATGCTAATCCGCCCCTCAGCAATCCAGCGCTCTAGTTGACGACGTGAGCCATGGCCCGCCCGTGCCAATACTTTATGTAATTTTTCTTGCATCACGCTACTACTCTTTAATTTGGGTTATCAAAAGGCAGGGGCTAACCAGTCGCTCTCTGAGTCACCCAGGAGTGCCCTATCGGCGTACAGATGATCGGCAACAGCAGATCCCGTCCCAATTCATAGTGTCCGCCAGGATAATGAAAATCTGAGCCCTGTGAAGCTAGTAATTGATGACGCTGAGCGTAACTAGCCAATAATTGCCGTTGGGCCGATGACTGTCGACAATGTGCCACCTCTAGCGCGTCGCCGCCAGCAGCACAAAAGTCAGCGATTAATTGCTGTAACCGTAGACTCCCCAAACCATAACGGCCAGGATGCGCTAATACTGCTTGGCCACCAGCTGCGTGAATCACTTGCACTGCTTGCGCTACTGTGCACCAGGGGGCTGCTAAAGCGTTTAGATCAGGGGCCGTTAAGTAGCGACGAAAGGCAGTTTGAGTATCTCGACAGATCTGCTGCCGTACTAAAACTTGAGCGATATGATAGCGCGTTAGCGCCGTGGTGTCGCGATACTCCGTTGTTAATGTTGACCAAATCCCCGGGATCCCTTGCTGTGCTAAATAGTCAGCAATCGCTTGCGCCCGGTGATAACGCTGCTGGCACTGTTGGGTTAATAGGGCGTGTAGCTGATCATGAGTGGTGCTGATCTGTAACCCCACCACATGGATATCCTGGTAGCCCCAGCGGCTAGTGATTTCAACGCCTGCAATTAATTGCAGTGGTGACTGCTGTGCTACAATCGCACGAGCAGCTTCCGCGAATCCCACGGTAGTGTCATGATCGGTAATCGCCAAGATGTGAACCCCCTGCTCTACCGCTCGCTGCACCAGCTCGGTGGGGGTTAACACACCATCAGAGGCTGTCGTGTGGGTATGTAAATCGTATACAATCATTCATCAATCAGCTAAATTTACCGGCAGCTATTGTACTCTGATACGCTCTGAGAATACCATGCATGGCCTAGGTTTAATGAGTGCTGGTGACTCCTGATTCTAAACCGGTGCACCCCCAACGGATAAACGGTCTTGATATTTTCTGATTTTTCCCTTCCACTGCCCCATGTCGCTGGAGCACTCCAGCGTTATCAAACGTTCCCTGGCGCCGCCTCGTCGCTGATCACCGCACAAATCATCCACCAGCACCCTGGGCTGGTGCTGTTAGTCGTCGCTGATTATGCGACTGCACGGCGGCTACAGCTGGAGCTGCCCCACTTTACCCAACAGCCGGTGATCCTACTCCCCGACTGGGAGACGCTGCCGTATGATAGCTTCTCTCCAGATGCCGATAGAATTTCGGAGCGTCTGACGACGCTCTATCAGTTGCCCAATCTTAACCAAGGCTGTCTCATCGTCCCGCTGCACACCTTAATGCAGCGACTACTCCCTCGCCAGTTTTTGACCAATCAGGCGTTACTCATAGCGCTTGATCAACCACTCTCCCGTGAGGTACTGCGTGAACAGCTGCTGCAGGCGGGTTATCAACTGGTGGATCAAGTGCTGAGACATGGCGAATTCGCACTGCGGGGCTCGTTGATCGATCTCTTTCCGATGGGATCTCAAAAGCCCTATCGGTTGGACTTTTTCGGCGTAACCTTAGAGTCTATTCGCACCTTTGACATCGACAGTCAACGATCACACCCTCAACCCATTCAGCGTATCCAGCTGCTCCCTGCTCATGAATTTGGAACCGATGCTAACAGTATTGAGTGCTTTCGACGTCAATGGCGTGAACGCTTTGCTGTCCTTCGCGAGGCAGAACAGCTCTACCAGCAGGTGAGCCGGGCAATTTTCCCTCCTGGAATTGAGTACTGGCAGCCGCTGTTTTTTGAAAAGCCGCTGCCGACGCTGTTTGCTTACCTACCCGCCACCACGCTGTTGGTAACCCTGGGTGAAGATCTCGAACCCACGGCACAACAGTTCTGGAAATCCATTGAGCAGCGCTTTGCCAGCCGCGGCTGTGATCCCCTACGACCGCTGCTACCGCCTGATGAGTTGTGGTGTCGTGTTGATCAGCTGTTTACGGAGTTTAAGCGCTACCCTCGGTTGCATCTGCAACACGCTGCACTGAATCATGCTCAAGCAGCAGCGCCCCCACTGCAACCCCTGCCTGATCTACAGCTCGCAAGCCAGCCCAAGAGCCCTTTTAGTGCGTTACGGCAGTTTGCAGAGCATTTTCCAGGCACCCTGCTCTTTTCGGTCGACAGCGCTGGCCGCCGTGAGGTACTCAGTGAGCTGCTACAGCCGCTAAATCTCAGGCTACAGCCGATTCAGCAGCTCTCCGAGGCTCAGGGTCGAGGGCCCTTTATTCTCATCACCCCCTGTCAGCAAGGGGTGATAGTGGGTGAACAGTGGGCTTTGATCACCGAAGCCGATCTCTTAGGTGAGCGGGTACACCACTCACCCACCCCTTCTCGGAAAAAAACGTCGCAGCTCGACTCCTGGGTACGCCATTTGGCCGAGCTGACGCCTGATCAGGCGGTGGTCCATCTACAACATGGTATCGGTCGCTACCGTGGTTTAGCCACCTTAGAGACCCAGGGGATCGCAGCGGAGTACCTGGTACTGCAGTATGCTGATGAAGCAACGCTCTATGTGCCAGTCACCTCACTGCAGGTGATCAGCCGTTATAGTGGCGCCTCAGACGCATCAGCACCCTTACACAAACTGGGCAGTGATCACTGGACGCAAGCGCGGCAGAAAGCGCTAGAAAAAGCACGGGATGTGGCTGCAGAGCTGCTGGAGATTTATGCGCAACGGGCGGCAAAGCCTGGCCTTGCCTACCAGCTTGATCCAGCAGAGTATCAGCGCTTCTGTCAAGGGTTTCCCTTTGATGAGACCCCGGATCAAGCGACCGCCATTCAGGCAGTCCTGCAGGATATGCAACAACCCGCTCCGATGGATCGGTTAGTGTGTGGGGATGTCGGTTTTGGAAAAACCGAGGTGGCCCTACGGGCTGCCTTTGTGGCTATCAGCAACCATCAACAGGTGCTGCTACTGGTTCCCACCACGCTACTGGCGGAGCAACATGCAGAGACCTTCCGTGACCGTTTTGCCAACTGGCCGATCCGCATTGAGGTGCTCTCCCGCTTCCGCACCGCTAAAGCACAACAGCAGGTCCTCTCCCAACTGGCTACAGGCAGCATTGATATGGTGATCGGCACCCATAAGTTACTACACGGTTCATTAAAGCTGAAAAACTTGGGGTTATTGATTATTGATGAAGAGCACCGCTTCGGTGTGCAGCAAAAAGAGCAGATCAAAGCGCTGCGGGCCCATATTGATCTACTCTCCCTGACCGCCACACCGATACCACGCACCTTAAATATGGCGCTACAGGGGATGCGTGATCTCTCCATCATCGCCACCCCGCCGATCCGCCGGCTGGCGGTAAAAACCTTTGTCCGGGAGTATGATGCCGCCATGGTGCGGGAGGCATTGCAACGGGAGATCTTGCGCGGTGGGCAGATCTACTATCTGCATAACGAGGTAAAAACCATTGAGCAGGCGGCGGCTAAGCTGCAACAGCTGCTACCCGAGGCACGCATTGGCATTGGTCATGGACAGCTGGGTGAACGGGCGTTAGAGCGGCTGATGTCCGATTTTTATCACCAACGCTTTAATGTCTTGGTCTGTAGTACCATTATTGAAACTGGAATTGATATTCCGACCGCCAACACCATGATTATTGACCGTGCTGATCGCTTTGGTTTGGCCCAGCTGCATCAACTGCGCGGACGGGTAGGCCGCTCACACCATCAAGCCTACGCCTATCTACTGACACCACCGCTTAAACAGCTACCCCCAGATGCCCGTAAGCGGTTAGAGGCGATTGAATCTTTAGGCGAGTTGGGGGCAGGCTTTGCGTTGGCTAGCCACGATCTCGATATTCGTGGGGCTGGGGAGCTATTAGGGGCTGAGCAGAGTGGTCAGATGAGTGCCGTCGGTTTTACGCTCTATCAAGAGCTGTTAGATCAGGCGGTGAAGGCGCTTAAAAAGGGCCAGGAGCCGACCTTGGCACAGCTCACTAGCCAACAAACAGAGATTGAATTGAGGCTATCAGCCTTACTGCCGGAGCAGTATATTGCTAATGTGAACCTTCGGCTGTCGTTCTATAAACGGCTGGCGAGTGCGGATGATCAGCGTACAGTGCAAGCACTACGCAGTGAGTTAATCGATCGCTTTGGCCCCTTGCCGCTGCCGGCTGATCAGCTGCTGCAGTTGACACAGCTACGGCTGTTAGCTCAGCCGCTGGGCCTAAAACGGATTGAGGGGCACGCCGCGGGCGGCAGCCTGATCTTTCAGGAGACCACGCCACTCGATCCACAGAGATTAATCACTCTACTGCAACGTGAACCACACACCTTTCGCCTGAAGGGGCCGACCCGCTTGCAGTTCACTAAGCCGCTCCCCGAGCCCGCAGAGCGGTTGCAATTTGTCCAAGCATTGCTAGAAATACTTAATCAATCATTGTTGACGGCAGTAGGTTAGCCCATTTCCAAAAAAATCTTCAGAAAGTCATACTTGCACGTGCGATGAAGTGAAGAACTTACTTAGATCATGACCAATTTTATCAATATCACAATTTAAGAATGAACAAAGAGTGGTACCTGTAGGCAACTGGAAATCTGTAGGCAACTGAAAAATGGCTATCAGTTTCCCATTTTTCTCATCAGGTGAATGTATCCATGATTCTGGTGTGTTCTGCCCAAAATTCGGGTAAGCACTTTTGATCCTGGCAATGCTAGCATCAGACAGGCTATCTAACTGCTTTCTTTCGAAGAGGTAATCTAAAGCACTTTTGCCGCTTCTATCTTTTAAGTGAATTTTTGTTGCGGCATGTTCAAATAACAAATTGCACAGCTCTATAGAACCGTTACTTGCAGCCCTTAATAATGGTGTCTGAGCATCATTATCACGTAAATTAACATTCAGGTTATCAATTGTGAATAAACTTCTTGCTGCGTCTACATAGTTGTTTCGTACAGCAAGCATGAGTGGAGTTTCTTCTGACTTGTTAGGTAAATTTCCATTAATTCCATCTAATGTAACCAAATAGTTTAGAATTGACATTTTCTTTTCGATTATGGCATGGTGTAGCATAGTATTACCATTATCACTATCTTGTATATTAATAAATTTTATTCTTACAGTTTGCTCGCTTAAACCAAGCGGATTAGTTTTAGGTTTAGTGAGATGCTTTGGATAAAGATCTATCGTTTGTTGTAGGTCATGCAACTTATTTTCAGTTATCGAATCTCTTATCTCGTCAATCATGTTCTTAACACTCATTTCAGTTATAATAATAGTCAACTATCCAGAAAAAGCATTCTGTTCAAAATTTATTTACTTTTAAAAAATTATGAAAATATTTTAAATTTTTATCTAACAACCATGGATTTTTCATAAATACTACAGGGTAACTCCAAGCCTTTTAGAATGACAGAACTCCTTTCTTCTGGGTAAGATAGACTCATCGTTTGTTTTAACAAAAGTGGTTGTCTCAATACGGTTAGATCAACTCTGGAGTCAGCTATCAACTCTTTTACTATTTCACTATTTTTACTCTGGAATGCTTCCGCTAAAGGCACATAGCCCATACAATTTTGAATGTTGAAGTCTATCTCAGAATAACTCATCAACAGCCGTACCAGTCTCATATTGTTACTTCTAACCGCATGGTGCAGCGCAGTGCAGCCATCCGTATCTTGAGCATTCACATTCACTCTGGGATCTTTTAACAACCGCTCCAGAGCTCGATAATCACCTTGCAGTACAGCGGTAATCAGCGGTGGGATTGCAGCAGGGTATTCCAGTGGCTGTGGCCGTGAAACGGGATGAGCGTCTGCTGAGGAGGTCACGATTGGCTGAGTCACTAGGGAACAGGTGTGGGGGAGCTGTGGCACACCGGGGTGTGCCACAGCCGACTCAGGCTCTAAGCGGGGAATTGGTAAACCCTGAACACTAGACGCTTTTTTGGCCTTCACGGGAGTTAGTATTGCCGGCTTTCCGCGATCAGTTTCATACGATGTTGGCTCAACAGTACAGGGGGTTAGTAGCGGGTTTTTAGCAGTAGGCCGCGGCGCGGCCTTTAAGCTTTTTTTATGGACTGCTGGCAGCCGCTGAGCAGCGTCTCTAACAAACGGAATTTCTTGGATTTTTATCCGCTTGCCTGTGAGGTTGCTGGGTTGAATCGTCTTAAAAAATCCACGAGTTAGCTTGGGGTTAACTGCTCCTAACCCACCATTTCTCCAGCTATTTTTTTCTCGCTTTTTCTTCTTCGCTTTTTTACCCTGATCGCTTCTAGGCTGCGCACTCTCTCCACCCCTAGTATAGGCAGATCTCGAACTCTCTTTGTAAGAGGCTGTCGTTATCTTGCTATCTTCCCTTATCTCACTCATCTCTCTACCTTGAGAAGCAGCCTGTGCTCAAAAACGTTCTTACGTAGCATTATTTTTAGTGTAAAAACCGAAGGGTTTCAAGAAGAAATTATCACTATTTTTCATCACTATTTTGTCCACAGAATCCTTGACTGTCCCTGAAACCAATGGCTATCACGACTGACTACTGAGAGTAGGGCTAGGCAAAATTAAACAGCGGTCAATAATAGTACTATTAATTAACAATTACTGCGCTATCGTATTCATCATTCCTGATCAAATCATGGTGTTATTCATCACCCAGAGTCTGTGGCGGGCCTTTGAACACTGCGAGGGCTTGATCACACCACCCTATCGCGGTACAGTGCTGCTCTTTACGCTGACGCCTTGCCTGTTTAGGAGTTTGACAAAAACCGTGACCATCCACTCCTTATGGCGTGATAGCGGCTATTTTATACGTCATCAAAGCCGCGAACTGTTCTATCTCGCCTTTTCGGTGGCTTTGTTGTCGGTTTTATTCGCGTCGATTCTAAAAAAGTTTCTGCCGATCGATAGCTTGACAGAGATGCAGCAGCTCACCGCCACTTGGTTCATCCAACTGCTGCTCCACGGCTTCAGCTCTCCATTACTCGACGCTGCCCTGTTAAGACTCCTGCAACAACGTTCGTGCGGCCATGCCATCACCGCTCCACAAGCCTTAAGGGAGGGATTGGCCACCTATCCGGCACTATTGCTGCTGGATGGTGTTACCAGTACCGTGATCGCCGGCGGTTTAGTTGTATTCCTACTACCGGGTCTATTCATCACTATCCGCTGGGCATTAGCACCCTGCATTCTGGTGCGTGAACAGCGATCACTTTGGGGGAGTCTAGAGGAGAGTTGGCGGCGTACCGCCACCTGCTGGTCAGCGGTATTGGTGGGTTATTTACTGGTGTTGGCTATTCGCCTGTCACTGCTGGCACTGCAGGCCACTGTTAGCCGGTTCCTGCCGGCCGATCTCTGGTCCTGGGCACTGATTGTGCAAACACTACTGAATTTAACGCAGGGGTTGCTGTTGATCTACTGCTTTCGACTGACGATGCAACTATCGGCTACTAGCCGGTAGACAGCATCTTCGAATAGCTGTGCCCAAGCAGCTTTACCCGCTGGCCCGCAGGGCTAGTGAATGGGTTCACGATCAGTGAGCACCAAAGCACCCTCTATAATCTCCTTGGGTAACGGCCAGGGGTACTGGCTTGTGCTGGGATTTTGATAGTGGCGGCTGGGCACCAAACAGCTATTTTTAGCAAAACCGATATGATAAAAAATCAGGTGAGCGGCTTCGCCACTAGCACGACTATAGTGTTTGAACAACGCCTGTGCTAACCCCCTGGGTGGCTGCTCCCAAACAATGTAGAAGCCCTGTTTATCGACATACTGCTTCACCACACTCCTCCGATCTGCCAGCTTCAGTGGAAAGGATAGATCTTCGAATGGAACCTCTCCCTCCGTGCTTGAATGAGTATCCCGGTAGGTGGGCAAGGCTACCCGCAGTTGATCCACATAAAACAGCATACTCTGGAGTGCACCCTGCTCTAGATCTTGCTGCTGCTGATCAAAGTGGCTAAACATCAGACCTAAGGGCAAAAACAGTGCCAATAACATTGCATACAGCATCCCTGATCTCCCTCAATAGTGTGGCGTTACCTAGCCAACGACACTGAACGTTAGGCACCCGAAGCGGCTGGTTTTAGCCATTACTGACACTCACTACCTGAGGCAGAATAGCCTTGATAGCCTATCAGCTTCTAGTATAGGGTAGGCGATTCCTTTAGGGAAACTGAACAGAGGCTCTGCTGGATAGCCGTGATGGCTGCTGATACCCTTTCCCCTCAAACCTCATAAAGGGTTAGCTCTTGGCGTTGCTGATCGAGCTTGGTTAAGTAAGCACTATCGACATCACCGGTAATGTATTCACCATTAAACAGGGAGGCTTCAAAGCCTTGGATGGTTGCATTTTCCTGGCGCACCGCGGCCACCAAATCGGCTAAATCTTGAAAAACTAACCCATCAGCTCCTAATAGGCGATTAATGCTGTCAACATCACGGCTATGGGCGACTAAGGCTTTGATCCCCGGAATATCAATACCATACACATTAGGAAATTGTACCTGCGGCGCTAACGAGGCAAAATAGACCCGCCGAGCACCCGCTTCTCGTGCCAGTGCGATAATCTGCTGTGACGTGGTGCCCCGAACAATGGAGTCATCCACTAATAAGACTGTTTTACCACGAAATACCTCGGCGATCGTATTTAATTTACGCCGCACCGACTGCTGGCGCGCGGCCTGATCAGCCATAATAAAAGTGCGACCAATGTAACGATTTTTAACAAAGCCTTGGCGATAAGGTCGTTTCAGTACCTCAGCCATCACGATCGCCGGATCACAGGCGGTCTCTGGCACGGGGATCACCACATCGATGGATAAGGTGGGCCAAGTCCGCGCTATCTTAGCCGCCAGGCGATGCCCCATATTTATCCGTGCCTGGTAGACGGAGATGCCGTCCATGAAGGAGTCTGGACGTGCAAAGTAGACAAATTCAAACAGGCAAGGCGCGTGGCGCGGCCACTCGGCACACTGCTGGCTGAATAGCTCACCCTGTTGCGTCACCACAATCGCTTCACCAGGGGCTACATCACGTACCAATTCGAAACCAACCGCACGCAAGGCCACACTCTCTGAAGCGACCATATAGGCCATCCGCCCATCGTACTGCTCACGTTGACCTAAGACCAAAGGGCGGATGCCATGGGGATCACGGAACGCGATCAATCCCTGCCCACTCACCACCGCGGTACAAGCATACCCACCGCGTACCTGTCGATGTACCCGGCGGATCGCTGAAAAAATAGCCTCTACCTTCGTGGCCGCACCCCGACAGTGATATAAGGCCTCGGCAAAGCTATTCAGTAACACTTCGGAGTCTGAAGCGGTATTCAGGTGTCGGTAAGCTTGCTGGACTAGCTGAGTGGTGACTTCAGCGGCATTGGTCAAATTGCCATTATGGGCTAATACCACGCCATAAGGCGAATTGACGTAAAGCGGCTGTGCCTCGGCGGCGCTGGCAGCAGTTCCTGAGGTGGGGTAACGCACATGGCCGATGCCGATGGTGCCCTGCAGATAGGCGAGATCCCCACTATCAAACACCTCAGCCACCAGCCCTTGGCCTTTTCTCAACCGAAAGGTCTGTTGAGCATCCAGGGTGGCCATACCAGCCGCATCTTGTCCACGATGCTGCAGCATCAACAGGGCGTCGTAGAGGAGCTGATTCACCGGCTGACTGCCCACAATGCCAACCACACCACACATAGCGTTAATCCTTATGAGTCATTAAGCGTAATAGTTCATGTTAGATAACCACTGCAGAATTTCTAAAAATGGCTAATACCCATTGCAGCAGGGAGTCACCATAAGGCACTAACTGGGAGTGCCGCCACACAGGATGCCGGGAACCCGCTAAGAAGTAGTCCCAAAAAAATAGCAGCGCACAAACGATGAGGATCCCGCGTAACAGACCGAAGCAAAATCCTAACAGCCGATCGGTGGCCGATAACCCCAGGCTAGCTAGGACTCTGCCCAAGAGCGCAGTAACCACCCCACCCACCGCTAAGGTACCCAGCAATAGCACGACCCGCGCAACGCCTTGGCGCATGATGGGCTGTGGAACAAAGCTTAAATAAGGCGATAAATAGGTGTAGCCATAACTCGCCGCGCAACAAGCGGCCACCCACACCATTAGCGCCAGCACTTCTCGTACAAACCCCCGCAGACAACCCAGCACGGCCGAGCCCGCCAGTAGCGCTAACAGCGTGTAATCAATCCACAACATCTCAGGCTTTACCATCCCCTCTCCTACCAGTTTAACAAACACTTGCGCCGCTGTACTGACTATCAGCGGCCGTTAAGCGCTATGCTTATCCAATCCCTCAGCTTCTAAAGCTTGCAACACCGGCGCTACGGTATGAAAAGAACCAAAAACCACGACTATCTCGTTCTGCTGGGCAGACTGCATAGCTTGCTGCCAAGCTGCCAGCACACCCTCAAAAGCCTGCGCCGTCGGCGGTAACCATTCAAGCAGGCATTGCACCGTCCCTTGACGCTCGCCTTCGCCCGCTATCGGGGCACAATACCATTGATCAACCTGCAGTTTTATGGCAGCCAGTGATCCAGGAATATCTTTATCCGACAACATCCCGACGACCGCATGCAGTTTTCCAAGCTGTGGCTGACGTTGACGCAGTGCCAACAGCTGGTCGGCTAAGTAAGCAACCGCTTGTGGATTATGGGCGATATCGACAATCAGATAGTGTGGGGTACGCTGAAGGATCTGAAAGCGTCCCGGAAGCCAGGCTTGCTGTAACCCGCGAACCACGGCTGCCCTATCAACCACCAACGGTGAACAGCGTAGTGCCGCCAAAGCGGTCGCGGCATTCTCTAGGGGAACCTGAGGTAGTGGCAGTTCAGATAAGCATCCCTGGTGATCATGCCAATGCCAAACGTCCGCCTGGATCTCAAAAAACCAATCAATCCCCCTTTGAAATAGCGGGGCTTGCAGCTGCTTAGCGCGAGTGATCATAGAGTGAGGAGGCGCTAATTCACCAATCACTGCTGGCCTCTGAGGACGAAAAATACCGGCTTTCTCATACCCAATGGACTCCCGATCAGGCCCCAGCCAGTCGGTATGATCTAACGCAATGGTGGTGATGACAGCAATATCAGCATCCACCAGATTGACGGCATCTAAACGCCCCCCGAGCCCAACCTCTAAAATAACTGCCTCTAGCGCGGCTTGTCGGAATAGCTGTAGCGCCACTAAAGTGGTGTATTCGAAAAAAGTGAGGGCCACTCCCATCCGCACTCTGGTGTGTTCAATGAGAGAAAAGGCCGCAGTATAAGCAGATTCAGCCGGCTCGGCCCCTTGGATCCGCACACGTTCTGTAAAGCACAGCAGATGAGGTGAACTGTAGACACCAACACGATAACCGGCCGCCAATAATATTGCCTCTAGCGTACAGCAGGTCGTTCCTTTGCCATTGGTTCCCGCCACGGTAAAGACCTGAGACGCTAGCGGTTGGTCTAAAGAGAGCTCGCGGGCAACTTGAGTGATTCGCTCTAGCCCCAACTCAATCCGCTGGTGGTAGTGCTGATCAAGATAGTTAAACCAGATCTCTAAAGAAGCTGAGGCATCAGGTATCTGGGGCTTCATGAGGAGAATCCGTCTTTCAGACACTCACTGGGAGGTGCTGGCTGGTGGGTTAACTTAGCCAGCACTCTAGCAAGGTATGGGCGGAGCTGTGAACGCGGCACAATGTTATCAATGGCCCCTTTCTCTAATAAGAATTCACTACGTTGAAATCCCGGCGGTAAGATCTCGCGAACCGTCTGCTGGATCACCCGGGGGCCGGCAAAGCCAATAAGCGCTTTGGGCTCGGCAATATTAATATCCCCTAACATCGCTAAACTAGCAGAGACTCCACCCATGGTCGGATTGGTTAGTACAGAAATATAGGGTAGGCGCTGTTGCCTTAATTTAGATAATGCGGCGCTCGTCCTGGCCATTTGCATCAAGGCAAACAGCGCCTCTTGCATCCGCGCACCGCCGCTAGCAGAAAAACAGACTAAGGGGCAACGCAGCCTCAAGGCCTGCTCTACCCCGTAGACAAATCGGGAGCCGACGGCAACAGACATCGAGCCAGCAATAAAGGCAAATTCAAAGGCTGCCGCCACCAGTGGCATGCCGTAGAGGGTGCCCTGCTGGACCAGTAGCGCCTCTGGTTCACCGGTCGCCTTTTGAGCACTGCTCAACCGATCTCTATATTTTTTAATATCACGAAATTTCAACCGATCCTGAGCCAGCTGATCGCTGGCTAACTCTTGAACTCCCTCCTGATCGAGAAACTGCAGCAACCGCCTGCGCGCTGGCCACTGCATATGGTGATCACAGCGGGGGCAGACCTCCAAGTTTCGGGTTAACTCTTCCCGGTATAACACCGCCTCGCAGGCACTACATTTGGTCCATACCCCTTCCGGGATAGTGGCACGCTGCGCTGAGAGAATAGTGTTTTTGTTGAGGATACGCTCAATCCAACTCATGGTTTATGGTCCTGAAGGTTAGCTGCGCGCCGTCGCCGCCACCACTTCACAAGCGGCAACAACAGCGAAAGCCCGACAATGGCTAACAGTAGCCCGATAATGGCTAATAGCAGATAGTGTAGATTGTTTTTGACTACCGGCAAATTACCAAAAAAGTAGCCTAAATAAGTGAGGCTGCTGATCCATAAGAGTGCACCCAGCACATTGTAATAGGTAAATAGGAGGTAAGGCATGTGACTTAACCCAGCCACAAAAGGTGCAAAAGTGCGTAAAATAGGGGCAAAACGCGCTAAAACCAGTGATTTTCCTCCGTGGTGCGCATAAAAACGTTGAGCAGATTGCAGAGCCTCCTGGCTAATCCAGCGGGAAGCTCGTCCGTGCAGCCATCTTTGGCTACTCCAGTGGCCCACCTGATAGTTCAGCACACCGCCAAGCACAGCCGCGGTGAACATCAGCAACAGCATTAACGAGAGATCAAGCTCTCCCTGGGCCGCCAGTGCTCCCACGAAAAACAGTAGTGAATCTCCCGGAAGAAAAGCAGCAATAATGACCCCAGTTTCACAAAAAAGGATTAGAAACACGACCACATAGATCCAGTGACTCTGATTCGTTGCCAGGTGAAGCAGCAGCTGATCACTGTGCATCACTAACGCTATCAGCGTCTGCCACCACGGGGTAACCTCCATGCCACTCATCATACTATTTTTATTACACTCCTTATCCTGTTGACTTATTCATCGCTTAGAACCCAGGGGCCTAACGGTGTCGTGGGTAGATTGAAAGCCGACGGATACTCCACACGTACCAGATAGAGACCCTGAGGCTTAGCAGTCTCTGCCGCTTGGGTGCGATCACGCAAGGCTAACAGATGGCCTATCCATGAAGGGGGTTGTTGGCTGCTCCCCACCTGTAACAGAGCACCAACCAGATTACGCACCATATGGTGTACAAAAGCGTTAGCTTTCACCTGTACGATAACATAATTTCCTTGACGTGTGACCGACAACTGCATGAGGTTGCGCCAAGGGGAGTTCGACTGACAGTGACGTGCCCGAAACGAGCTAAAATCATGCTCTCCCACCAATGCCTGTGCCGCCTGATGCATCAATGCCGCATCCAAAGGCTGCGCGATAGCCGTAACGCCCTGGTGCCATAGTGCCGGGCGCCAGGGGCTGTTATCAATGAGATAGCGGTATTGGCGTGCCAGGGCACAAAAACGGGCATGAAAATGTGCAGGGACTGCTTGAGCCCAGCGGACCTTAATGGCTGGTGGTAAGTAGCGATTGACCCCGTGGCTCCAGGCCGTGAGCGGACGGGGTATCGGGGACTCAAAGTGAACTACCTGCCCCGTGGCATGCACTCCGGCGTCAGTACGCCCGGCACACACTAGGGCTACTGGGGCATTAGCGATCCGCGCCAGCGCCGCTTCGAGATCAGCCTGTAGGGTGGGATAGCCTGCTTGGCGCTGCCAGCCTCGATAGCCACTGCCATCATACTCAACCCCCAAAGCGATGCGCATATTAGAGACTATCCTCTTAAAAGCAGTACTGGATCGCGCTGGCCAGCATAGTAGGCTGGATACCAACTAGCCACTAGGCTCAGTAGCACGGCGACGCTAAACACTTGTAAGCTATCTTGCCAGCGCACCTGGGTTGGCAAAAAATCAACAAAATAGAGCTCACTCGGCAAAAAGTGGTGGTTAAACAGCCACTCTAGGCCTCGGACTAGGGGTGTCAGCTGCAGCGATACCCCGACGCCAATCCCGACACCCAAAAGACCACCCACCACACCATTTAACAATCCATAGCCAATAAATAGTTGGCTTAAGCAGTTCGGTGCTGCCCCTAACGTCGCCAAGATGGCCAAATCGCCCTGCCGCTGTTTTAAGGTCAATAGCAGCGTTGTGGTAATATTGCAGCAAGCAATGCCAATCACCAGTAGCATGGCTAAATCGATCATCCCCCGGACCATCTGAATATCCCGATAGAGATGACCATACTGTGTCGTCCAGCTTTGAAATCGCACATCAAGACGATGCGGATGACGGAGTGCCGCTTGTTGCACCACGCTCTCTGCTTGGAATATTGACGACACCTGCAGTGCTAAACCACTGATCTGATCACCCAAGCCAAGTTGAGATTGTAGTAGCGCCAACGGCACCAAAGCGATAGTGTGATCAAGCTGGCTGCCTACCTTCACCAGGCCAATCACTTGGAGCCGCAGCCGTTTAGGCTGCCGCCAGCCCTGCTGTGCTGCTGGATTGGGCAAACTCACCGTGATCCACTCACCCACTGATACACCCAAGCGATCAGCAATGCCCTGCCCTAACAACAGCTGTGCTCCCCCCTGGCTAAAAGCCTGCCAAGCCGTGGTGGGCATCGTATACTGCGAAAGCAGGGAGCCCTGTGCCGCCTGAGTGGGGTCAATCCCCCGGATCTGTATTGCCTTAAAGGCGGTGCCCTTCTCTGCCAACGCCACCGATTGCACAGTGGGGTTGACCGCGATAATCCCTGGGCAGCGTCGCAACTGTTCTGCCAACGCCTGCCAGGCCGCTAATCGACCGTTGATCGCGACCACCTCACCGTGGGGGACTAGCGCCAAAACCCGCTGCTGCAGGGCGACTTCAAACCCATTCATGGCACTTAGGCCAATGATTAAGGCAGCCACCCCCAAGGCTAACCCTACGGTGGCGACTTTGTTGATAAACCAGCGCAGTCCCCGGTGTACTGAAGTGCGGTAGCGCCAGGCCATCCACAAAAGCAGACTGTAGCGTCTCATGAAGAAGAGCGTTCGCTTCATTCTGCGGAGGGCTCTTGTAATACCCCATCACACAACTGCCACTGCTGCTGCAGCTGCTCGGCCAAAGGGATATCATGCGTCGCCACCAAAAAGGCGGTGCCGAAGCTGGCGTTGAATTGTAGCATCAACGCTAATAGCTGCTGGGCATGGTGGCGATCTAGGGCCCCGGTGGGTTCATCAGCCAGTACCAAGGCTGGCCGATTGATTAAAGCACGGGCAATCGCTACGCGTTGCCGCTCCCCCCCCGATAGCGCGGCCGGCCGATGCTGGGAGCGCTGCTGTAGACCCACTTGCGCTAGCAGCTCCAGCGCGCGGGCGTGAGCGACCGATCTCCCTATCCCGGCAATCAACAGCGGCATCGCCACATTCTCCCAAGCGTTAAAATCGGGAAGCAAATGGTGAAACTGATAGATAAACCCTAAGGAGCGATTGCGTAATCGAGCTTTGGCCGTTGAGGAGAGCTGATGTAGCGGCTGCTCCTGGAAAAAAATTTCACCTGAAGTGGGCTGGAGCAAGCCCCCTAACAGATGTAATAAAGTGCTTTTGCCCGATCCGGAACTGCCCACTACCGCCACTAAAGCGGCCGGTTGCAGCTGCAGCGTGATCCCTTGCAATACGGGGGTAGTCCCACCAGCTTCTTGATAGGCATGACAGAGCTGATGACACCGTAACAGCGGTTTATCCGGCATGTTGCAAGATCTCGCTGGGCTCTAAAACGGCCGCTTGCCAAGCGGGATAGAGGGTTGCTAACAGCGTCACCCCGGTGGTGGCCAGCAGTATGAGCAGGATCTGAGCGGGGCGGATGTCCACCGGAAGTGCCGTGCCCAAAAGGCCAGGGAGCCCTAGTAGGTGGCTGATCTCAGTCAAGTGGCTGGAGAGCCCGAGGCCAGCGACGGTGCCCAAAAGGCACCCCACCAACGCACGACTAGCCCCCTGTATCATAAATAACAGCACAATGGCTCCCCGGGTTAATCCGATGGTTTGCAAAATCGCCACTTCAGCAGCACGTTCTAAAATCTGCATGCCTAAAGCGGTGATGATGTTAAAGCCCCCCACGGCAATGATCAAGATCAGTAACAAACCCATCATCCTCTTTTCCAGGTTAACCGCTTGAAACAGCGGACCATGGGATTGTCGCCAATCATACCAGCACAAGCCGGCTGGCAATCGCGGGGGAACTAAAGCAGTTCGTAGTGGTTGATCAAAAAATAGCCGCCAACCGCTGATCACCCCTGGGGAGTAGTGTAATAAGCGCCCGGCATCCTCCTGGTGTACCAGTACCTGGGTACTATCCACCTGACTGCCTACGGCAAATAGCCCGGCCACGGTAAATAAGCGCTGACTAGGCCATGAACCAAGCGGTGTGAATTGTCGTGTGTTGGTAGCGATTAACCGCAGCTGATCCCCGACCTGCACCCCTAATTGCCGAGCCAAGGTAACGCCGATAATGATCTGCCAGCGTTGAGGTTGCAGTGCGCTGAACCTGCCTTGTACTAGCCGGCCCGCTAACGGCTCAGGTGCCGCTGGATCAATACCCAGTAGCGTTCCCACAGTCATCCCCTGGGCACTTTGTAACACCACCTCAGCCGTCGTTAAGGGCGCCACCGCTTGCAGATCGGGAATGGCCAGGGTTTGAAGCAGGGATAGTGGATACTGTGACCGTATTAATTGGCCCGTTGGGGTGGTCACGACGGCTTGTGGCACGACCCGTAAAATCCGGGTAGTCAATTGCTGCTCAAAGCCATTCATCACGGATAACACAACAATCAACGACATCACTCCCAACAGAATGCCGAGGGCAGCAAACCAAGAGACCACCTGGCTAAAACCTTCTCGGGTCCCGTAACGCAGATAGCGAACACTGATCAATAGAACGACTGGCTGTATCAAAAACACTGTGCTCTCCCGCAACGGTAGGATCTGAAAGCTTCTTTAAGCTCCCTAGCCCTAGGGGTCAATAGTAGCCTGGTGCAGGCAGCTGAAGCTAGATCGGTCGCTGTCGTCCTCCCATTGCAGGATTTTACGGCAATGCGCTACAAAATCGATGAAATTTCTAAAAAAATCTAGCGGATAGGGGTACTGGGCTGGAGTCGCCCAGGAACTTTTTCAGAGGAGGATGGTAAATTATTTGTGCTTGCTCAAAATAGCCAACAGAGTCACTTATATATCTGTCTTACTGGAAATGCATTCAGATTATTGCACACCCTTAATAACCCATAAAGCAGAGATCAAAAAAATAACCATTGATCATTGTTATCCAGACCATTTGCCCGCTCAGAATGCAGCAGGAAGATTTTCCTTATTAATTTTATCTAAGATTTATGCTTGGTTTCGGAATTCTACATGAGCCCTGCATTTTTCCCCATCATTCAGTTGGACCCACCACCGTTTTCCACGGTCTGGCCGAACGAGGTAACTCTTCGACAGGGTGGTGTTTCGGTTTCAAGTTACACGTCGTTATCAATCACCTGGGAGAGCTCCTTAACGGTCGTCTTACTCCAGGCAATGTGAATGATCGTAAACCATTACCCAGGTTGCTTCAGGGCATCGTGGGCAAGCTTTATGCTGACAAAGGCTATCTCTCCACATCTTTAACAGAAGCCTTGAAGGTGCTAGGCGTAGATTTAGTGACTAAAGTCAGAAAAAACATGGAACCAATTGCTCATTTAGCTTTTGATAAAGCCTTACTGAGTAAGCGTTCATTGGTTGAAACAGTGTTCGATCAACTAAAAAATCTGTGCCAAATAGAACATACTCGACATCGCTCTCCTGCCAATTTTATCGTTAATCTCATTAGCGGAATTGTTGCCTATTGCCTTATGCCTAAAAAACCCGCAATCTCCCTTCAATCCTCTGATTTACTGACCGTTATATGAGCCCTTATCCCGAGCTGAGGTTAAACTAGAAAAAAAATCAAGTGAGGAGCGTTTGAGAGAGGTGATAGGGTTGTGCGGAGCGATTAATGACTTTTTGACGTTAACCCACTGGTTAACCAATCTTTCAATCTGTAAGGCATTGGCGCTATACCGCTCAAAGTCCGCCACGTGATTGGTGACGAGCACCACCTTCAAAGCCAGGGCATGGGCGGCAATCATCCGGTCAAAACTGCTTTTGCGCTGAGGAAACTGCTGTGATAGTTGACCGAATAGAGCCGCTGCCGTCCTATCAAACGACACCCGCTCTAGTGCTCTCAGCAGTACTGCGAATGGCGAGTCACCAGCAGCCAGATTGCTCAACGCGCTTGACAACGGGTAGAGCGACTGATTATAGTGAGTTTCCACTTGAGCTTCGAGGCACCCCTGTGTTCCCAATGCGCCGCCTTCTTAAACCGTTGACAATCGCTTCGTGGCGTTAGGTAAAAAATAATCCCTAATCGCCCTTTGGTTGATCACTGTTGATTGGATAGCTCGCCCATGTTACATCGCACTACTTGCTTTACTCTTAGATCCCTGCTGCTGTTAGCACTCCTGGCGCAATCGCTTGCTGATTCCCACCCCCTCTGGCCTGTGGGCCACTAACTAGTTCCTACCCCCCCCTAATTATCGGCGACTGCTGAGCAGTTGGCCCGTTTTACGCTGTGCTTATGAGATCAAAATGAATAGCCCGATAAACAATCAACGATTACTCGGCCTCGGCTTGGGGCTCTTACTACTCGTGCTGCTGGTGCTCTCTTCACGTCGCCACTCCTCAGCGCTGCCGCTGGTCGCCATTGCCAACTACGGCCCCCACGCCTCATTGTCGGCGACCATTGAGGGGATTCAACAGGAGCTGGCCCGGCAGGGCTGGATTGACCAGAAAACCGTTCGTTATGCCATCAGTGATGTTGGCTTCGATGCGGCGCTGATCCCCCAGATGGTCACCCAATTAAAGCAGTTAAACCCTACTGTGATGGTGGTGATGACCACCCCGGTGGCGCAATTTGCCAAGGGAGCCATCAAAGCGTGCCCGTTGGTCTACAGCGCTATCACCGATCCGGTAGCCGCTGGATTGATTAAAACGCCGGAGCAAGCCGAAAGCACGATGACAGGTAGCTCGGAACAACAAGATTTACAGCGACTGCTGGCCTTTGCACAACAACTCCTCCCGCATGCTAAGCGGGTGGGTCTGCTGTATGCCACCGCCGAAAGCAATGACCAAGCGCTGGTGCGGCAGCTACAGGCCGCCGCCGCACAGCAGAATATGTCTGTGCTGGCACTGCCAGTGAATCACGCCCGTGAGGTGCCGTTACGCCTGCAGCAGTTCCGCGGCCAGGTTGATGTTATCTATGTCGGCACCAGTGGGCCCATACAACCGAGCCTGCCGGTGATCGCACTCGAGAGTCAAAAAATGGGGATCCCGGTGTTGACTGTCGATGAGAGCGCTGTTAAACAGGGGCTAGTGCTCGCCAGCTTTGGCGTGAACTATACCACCGTCGGTGTGAATACTGGCCAGTTGGTCGCAGCACTACTCCAGGGAGCTGATCCGGCACAACTCACCCCCCGCTATCCTAAGAGTGCTGATCACCAGGGCTTTATCAGTCGTCAACAGGCCGCCGCCTTCGGTATTCCGCTGCCGCCCCCCCAACCATACCTCACCCTGGTGGAGTGACGCCATGTTGCAGTTACAGCAGATCACCTACACCTTTGCAGGCGCACTGGAGCCAGTGCTTAACGACTTCAATCTACAGCTGGCGAGGGGCGATTTTTGTGTGATCATTGGGGCTAACGGCTCAGGTAAATCCACCTTAATGCAGATCATCGCCGGGGCACTCGCTCCCGATAGCGGTCAAATCAGGTTTAAAGGTGCGATCGCTTCTGCCGAACAACGACGTCTGCTGGTCTCTCATCTAGTGCAGGCGGTAGATCAAGGCACGCTGCCCGAATTAACCATTCTAGAAAATATGGTTTTAAGCCAACGGCGAGGGCGGAGACCGCGGCTCGCTTTTTATCAACGTGCGGAGAGCACCATCCGGCAGATCTTGCAGACATTAGGCCAGGGGTTAGATCGCCATCTGCACGCCCCCCTGGCCACACTATCGGGCGGCCAGCGACAAATGGTCGCGCTGCTGATGGCGCTCACTGCCCAGCCACAACTGCTGTTGCTGGATGAGCATACGGCGGCGCTCGATCCGCATAGTGCCCAGCGGGTGATGCACCATACTGCCCACTGTGTGGCCGAGTCCCAACTGACGACCGTGATGATCACCCATAATCTGGAAGATGCCATTCAGTATGGCAACCGCCTCATTTTACTACAGCAGGGGCGCATCGCTTATGAGATTGCCGGGGCGGCCAAAGCCGCTTTAACCCGTCAAGCATTACTGCAGCGATTCCTCCACACCCTGAGTGAACAGAAGAGGAGCGGGAGACTGCTATGACCATTGATCTGCTATCGAGCGGCCTACTGCAGGGCACCGTCTTGGCGTTGCTGGCCACCGCACTGATGATCCCTTTCCGCCTGCTGGATCTACCCGATTTAACCGCCGAGGGCGCTTACCCCTTCGGCGGCGCGCTCTATGCGGGGGTGCTGCTTCTTGGCCTGCCACCGCTATGGGCGCTCCTCACTGGCCTGATTGGGGGAGCTCTGCTGGGGTTAGCGACCAGCTGGCTCCATGGGCGCTGGCAGATGAATAGCCTGCTAGCGGGTATTCTGCTGAGTACCATGATCTACAGTGTCAATCTACGCCTGATGGGGCAACCCAATCTAGCACTTTTTGATCGCCCTACACTGCTATCCGGACCCACCCTCTATCACTTTGGCTGGATCCTGCTCATTGTGGTAGGCTGCACGCTACCACTGCTGCTATTTTTACAGACGGAGTGGGGCTTGCGCCTACGCGCGGTGGGCTTGAATCCCGAGTTTGCCCAGCGTCAAGCGATCTCGGTCGCCAGCTATCGCCGCTTTGGATTTCTGCTCGCCGGCAGCTTCAGTGCCTTGGCTGGCGCCTTAACAGTGGATTGTCAACGCTATATGGATATCGGCATGGGGGTCGGCATTGTGATTCATGCCCTGGCGGCCTTAATGGTGGGTGAGGCGTTAGTGGGTCAGCAGACGTTACGCCGACAACTGCTGGCGCCGCTGGTGGGAGCCTTGATCTATCAACAAATTCAGGGCCTGGTCCTCTCCCTAGGGCTCCCGCCCTCTGATCTCAAACTACTGACCGGCAGCCTGGTTCTCTTGGTGCTGGCGTTGCGGAGCCATCCTGAACGCCGCCCGCTGCTGTAGTGGGAGCGCTCTTGGCGACTACAGCCAATCCCTACCTCAACCAAAGGGTTTTTAGGAAAACCTCGCCTACTGGCGGATTTTTAGAAGGGTGTGGCCTGCTTCGGCGCGGTTGAATAGGGTGACGGGGTGTTTGAGAAGAGATTGTTAACCAGTCAGGATGAGCATTACCGGGTGTTTTAAAAGACAGTCTCAAGATCCGCTGTCAAAACCGGTAACGCTCCATCTTTCAAGCCTTTCTGTTAGATTAAATCGTGACTAATACAATTTTTACACAGAGTAGTTTACAGATCCAGCTGACTCTTAAGATCAACTACTACCTTCTCAGCATTCAAGGCCTCTTGACGCGCCGTCTCTAGCGCTGCTGATTTGGCCCCCCCAGCAGTCCACGCCGCCTCCATCGCTGCCCACTGGTCACGGGCATTCTTCACAGCAAGATAGTAACTCAAATTATTTTGCAACTTATCTATACCTTTGTACCACTGCTCTGTCTTTTTTAACTCCTCTGGCTTCGTAATCAGGCTCCGTTTATCCAACACCTCCTTTTTCCGAGAGATTGCTATGATCTCGGATAGTACCGGTGGCAGCTTATCATTAAAATTGTCATCATTAAAATTGTCATCATTAAAATTGTCATCATTAAAATTGTCATCACTAAAACGCTCCTTTTCTTTAGCAACTGTTTTCAACAGTTCTTTCGTCATTTTATTCCATATCTCTAGTTTCTTCAAAATATCTTTAAATTTGAATTTATCAACATCCTCTTGTTTCGATAATTCACCTAGGGCGTCACCTTTTATCATATTTTCTAGAGTGTCACTCATGGCCGCTGCAAATTTTGCTATCGCCTGTTTAATCTCTTCTAGGGTCAGCGTTTCGGGCACAACCTTAGGCGGCTTAGGCACAACCTTAGGCGGCGTTTGGGGAGCTATCTTGGCATACTGCAACACCATCAGCCGTTCACGCTGCACCCGAGCCAACCGTTGTCCCTCGGCTGAATGCAATACCGTGACCTGAGTGGGATCTAACTGTTGCGATAAGGGGAGAGCAAAGCGGTAGGTCAGCACCGCACTGAACTGATGTTTCGCGTCGCCACTGAGACCCGGTTGCTGATGGTAGGCCAAGGTCAAGAGCGGAATCGGCGTGACATCCAGCCCCCAGCGCCACTGTTTGGGATACCGCTGTCGGTGTTTACGGTCACTCAAAGCCACTTCATCACCCCTATAGTGGGCGTAGCGTACAGAGGCCCCCAGGTGCGGTAGCGTCGGGAGATAGCCTTTTAAGGTGACATCATACCCCTTCGCCGGGCGCTCCCGATACTGTTTCAAATCACTGGCTATCCGCCAGCTGCTGGCGGGGAGATAGCCATTGGCGGAGAGGGTTAACGACTGCCACCACGCCTCAGCACCCAAGCTGATACGACGATGCTGCCGGGTAATATCTTGGTCATAAAATAAATTCGAACCCACCCCCCAATCGATTTCTGGGAAGTAGCGCCATCCCAGGCCAGCACTCAAGAGGTTGCGCTGCTGCTGGCGCAGCCAGCCGCCTTGTAGGAACAGGAGCTGCTCCTCCTGCTGCATCAAGGGCCAGAACCCCTCAAGCGACACCCGCTCACTCAGCTGCTTCTGCTGCCCGCCGACATCTACATGAATGGCAGGGAGCGCCGTCTGCACTGCTAAGGGCTCATCCAGGGTCGCCAAGGAATTTTCCGTCCCCGCAGCAGCCATGGCCGCCGTAGCACTGAGCGCTAGAAAACAGGAGAGCGGGGTTTTTAATGAATAATTCATAGGGCAATGGCCTCGTTAAGTAAATGGATTGAATCATTTAAAAATTTAAAAATAAGTTATAAAACAGATTTAAATTGTATTTAAAATAAATAAATTTGTATATTGTTATAAAAAAAAATTAATGATTTGTTTATAAATTATAAAGTTTGTAATATAAATAAATATGTTAAGTTAGTTAATAAAAAATAGGGGGATACAGCGTTAGGTGGGAAGATAAGGTGGGGTGGATTGCGTTTGCACACGGTGGGGTTGACTGTACAGCTTCGATCCAGTAGGCATCCCTGATCCTTTGCTTCATCAGACAGCGCACTGAGATCTTCAATGAACCGTCCGTTCATGGCTGATTCTGGCGTTATTAAATATTTTGGCGGCGTGGGTTGGAGTTGATACCCAGCAGTGGTGCTGGTCACTGCGGGCGCTGCAGTGCGCTGATCCCAGAGTTTGGCGTAGTAGGCTGTAAAAGTGATCGCTGGCGAACTTCCTATTGGTACGACCTCTGGCCACTGTGGCAGTAACTGTAGCCCGTCATCAGTAAACAAGCGCCATTGGTTCCGCACTAAGCAGCGTTGATGATTAACCGTTTGATAGACCGCTTTTAAAATCAATTGACAGCTCTGTGCTTGCTGGCCTAACCCGACGATGAGATCATTATCAATCAGCCGCCACGCCGTCAATTGGTGATGAGCAACGGGCAGGTGAATGATACTAGGGGCAGCAGACGCATGAGGTTACCATCAGGAAGCGTCACTTCATTAATTCCCGTCGAAACGTCCAGATTTTGCGGATGGTTCACCAGACGCCATATTCCACCAGTAGTCTCCAGCTGCAGCATAACTTCGTTATAGACAATGGTATCTACTGCATTGCTGAGCACTCCTTCCAGTAATCGTCGATTGATAGTTCTCGTACAGGCGTTGAAATGATTCAGTTGTTCCTGTCGCACGTTATCGATCAGTTCCTGAGAAATTTTCATCCCTAGGAGAGTTCTTGCTATGACAGAGAGTTTTTGTAAGCAGGTGATCGCTGTATAGCCACTCATCTCCTTTTTCATCTGAATGGATCTAATCACTCGTTTCAACAAGGCTTGTACTAGTTCACAACTGAGTACTGCTAGACCGATTTCATTACCTTTGGTTGTTAAATAGTCATCAAGCTTGTCCAACCAACTGATTAACTTTTTACTCTGTTTTCTGCAGTGCTGACCATCACTCATCACAGCAACTTTTGGGAGGTTCGGTTTTGTAGGGTGATTACTGATTAAATCTAGTACCCTGATAGGCGGCTACTCACCGTCAACTTTGGCTTGTTGAAGCCAGCGCGCTCTGCTTTGCTGATACCAGCGCTGTGCTGTCTGCTCACTCCCCAAGGGCTCACTAAAGGGCGGTGAACCCTGATGGTTAACCCAATGGTTCACAGGTACTAAGGGGTGTACATTCTGCACCGTTTTGAGCAGTTTGGAGGGCAGTAATTGGGTTGCATTATAGCGTTTTACCCCCTATAGCGTTTTACCCCCTGTTGAAGCGCTCCGATACCACAGAGCTCCTGAGTGGCATCAGCACCGATACTGAACCCTTCAACCGGATAATCCACTAAAGCAGATGCTACTCTAGGGGATAAGGCTAGGCCTTTAACCACCTTAAGACGGCTTTCTCTAGCCTGCAACGACTTACCTTGTTTGCAGAGCGTTTTTTCCAGTTGTTCTAATAATTGGTAATGAGTCTGTACTTGCTGAATCGCTGCCTGCAGTAGATTGCTATTAGGGTGTGTCGCGAGCAACAGCGGATTATGGTGGCTTACAGCACTTTCGACCATTAGCCATTGATGGCGCCGCATCGCGAGTGGCTCAATAGGCTGGAATACGCTGTTGAGCGGGGGATTGCTCCGAGCATAGCTATCAATAGCCCTTAGCAGTGCCGGCCATTCCAGTGTTTTGTGCTCAGAGAACGCTTGATCAGCTTCGGGGCTCATAGGTATCCACGCCGGGTTATGTTGCTCTAATTGCTGCCAAGTCATCGCCTGTGTTTTGGCATCCGCTAGCCATGCCTGCCGTAAAGTAGCAGCACTCTTTTCTAGCTGCTGAGGATCATCAACATCGGTGAGCCCTTGCTGTTGCAGAGTGTGCTGTGCCACGCCGCGCCAGAAAGATTCTGAGAGCGGCGGTAGTGCGTTGGGTGGGCTATAGATCCCACCCGCTTGCGCCAGGAGTTGTAAGATAGCAATTTGGCTCGCGACTGTCAGATGACCACGTTGATTCAACTCGCGTTGGTAAGGGTGTGCCAATGGCCAGCTAGTCAGCGTGCTCTGAATATCATGAACCGTGGTGCCGCTATCAGTCAGTTATTTGAGTAGCGCTTGATGTTCATTAAGACGTGCGGTTAGGTGCGTTTCCGATTGTTGATACCGTGTCAGCAGAAGCTGCTGCCGGGCGGCATCTGCTGACTGATCGGCCGCTAGCGCTTGCTGAATCTCATAATAGGCTGTCTCTCTTAACACCGATAAGTTTTGGCTAAGTTGCTTTAAGAAAGCCCGGGTACTGCTATTAGGCTGTTGCTGGAAGCTCTGCTTGAGCGCCGCCTCCAGCATACAGTGATTCAGGGTCTCAACCCACAGCGCATCACTGTCATACCATAAAATGAGAGAGATCCCGACCGCTCCTTGTACTGCTTGCCAGAGGGCTAAGTGTTGTTGCTGTGACTGAGTGAGCGGCTGGCCAATGCAGACAAAATGTAACTGTGCAGGCAACCGCTCGATGGGTTCAGCCTCATAGTGTTCAACGGCCCTTTGTACATTATTTAAATGGTTACGCACACGCCGTAAGTAGTCACTGCTTTTGCGGGGATAACGATGGATCATCACTGCAAGCTGCTGCTGGAGGAGTGCCACTTGCTTTGAGCATTCCGATAACGTCCTGACGTGATGATAATTAATCAGTGCTTGTTGAAGGGCTGGGTACTCCTTTTTTTTAGTGAGCGTGGCTGTCTGTTGTATAAAACACTCCAGTCGCAGCAGCTCAGCCTCTTCATTGAGTGGCAAAACTCTCTTGGTATGAGCAGTAGCCATACTCTCCCTCTTCTGGTCAGTCAGCATCTTGTTAGTGCCTTTTTGACTATTCAGAGACTAAACACTAAAGCTTATCCAGCCCCAGTGAGAGCTTATAATGACTGACGGTGTAGTGTATCGCACCGTCGGTTTTATCCAGGATTTATGGTCAGTGGTCGTCATCTTCGTCAACAAGCACTGTGGCCTATCACTCAATAGATCCCGCTATCCGAGTAGAGTAGCTATCAGCTGTTTTTTATTGAGCGATGGAGCAAGCTGATTAACCATTTTCCCCACTAACTTCCCTACAATATCAGTAATTTAATCTAAATCCTTGGGCGATGTACGCTTAGCTGATTCACTCATTAGCAACCTCTTGTCGTTTATCCGAGTACAAAGAAATTAAAAAACATCCTCTACAGCAAATATATTAACTAAAAAGTAAAAAAAACATTTTAATTCAAAAATTAAAGTTTTGATCACATTGCTTATTGTCTATTAACTAAACAAATTTTCCAATAACACTCAAGCAAACAAAAACCTACTTTTTATCTGACTGCTCTTTTCTGGCTTCTGTTTTCTGACCATTGTAGGTTATGCTAGGCACTGGTCCTGAAGGGACGCTGAATTGTTCAACAATGAGTCATTATCGCCATGCAGCCACACTACCTCCCCCATGAAATCGAACCTGCCGTACAGCAACACTGGGAACAGCAGGATACTTTTAAGGTGACAGAACAGGCTGATAAAGAAAAATTCTACTGCCTAGCGATGTTCCCCTATCCTTCTGGGCAGCTGCATATGGGACATGTCCGTAACTACACCTTGGGTGATGCGATCGCGCGCTATCAGCGTCTACAAGGAAAAAATGTACTGTATCCAATGGGGTGGGATGCCTTTGGCTTGCCTGCGGAAAATGCGGCCATCCAACACCGCACCGATCCAGCCACCTGGACCGCTGCCAATATCGCTAGCATGAAGACTCAGCTGAAATTACTGGGGTTTAGCTATGACTGGGATCGGGAAATCACCACCTGTGATCCTGGCTATACCCAGTGGGAGCAGTGGTTATTCATTCAACTCTATCAACAAGGGCTGGCCTATAAAAAAATGTCTCAAGTGAACTGGTGTCCACAAGATCAAACGGTATTGGCTAATGAACAGGTGGTTGAGGGCTGCTGCTGGCGCTGTGACACGCCAGTCGTGCAAAAAGCACTTTCCCAATGGTTTATTAAAATTACCGCGTATGCTGATCAACTACTGGACGATCTAGAAACCCTGACAGGGTGGCCTGAGCAGGTTAAAAGCATGCAACGCCACTGGATCGGCCGCTCAGTAGGTTTGGAGATCGATTTTAAAGTTCATGATCACTCCGAACAGCTGACCGTCTACACCACGCGCCCAGATACCCTCCCGGGTGTCACTTACTTAGCCATAGCCGCTGCTCATCCCCTGGTGGCACCACTCGCCAACACTAATCCCACGATTGCCGCCTTTGTCCAACAATGTCAGCAGCTTAAAACCGCTGAAGCGACACTCGCAACACTGGAAAAACAGGGTGTCAATAGCGGGTTACACGCCATTCATCCATTAAGTGGTGCCTTGATCCCTATCTGGATCACCAACTTTGTGATCAGTGATTACGGCAGTGGTGCGGTCATGGCGGTTCCAGCACACGATCAACGTGACTACCAATTTGCTGTAAACTATCAACTGCCTATCCAATGCGTCATTCGGCCATTAACAGGTGATCTGACAGCGCCACCGGTATTGCCTTACCTGGAAAAAGGGCTGCTCTGTCATGCCGGGGCCTTGAATGGCTTGAACTTTGAGCAAGCCTGCCAAGCGATCACTGAACAGCTGCAACAGAGTCGTCAGGGACGCCCGACCGTACACTATCGTCTCCGTGACTGGGGGGTCTCCCGTCAGCGCTATTGGGGAACCCCTATCCCGATGGTGACCGACGCGACCGGAAACACCAGGCCGCTGCCCTTGGAGCAGCTGCCGCTCTGCCTACCCAGCATCAGCCGTTTGGATGAGCACAATAACCCCTTAAAACAGCCAGCTTGGATCAACACGCTAGTAGACGGTCTCCCTGCTCAAAGTGAGAGCGATACCTTTGATACCTTCCTACAATCCTCCTGGTACTATGCTCGTTATACCTGCCCACAAGCCACAGACCGCATGCTGGATCCCCAATCAACCGCTTATTGGTTGCCGGTTGATCACTATATTGGGGGCATTGAACATGCCACCATGCATCTTATCTATTTTCGTTTCCTACATAAAGTGCTGCGTGATCTGGGATTGGTACACACCGACGAACCTGTTAAGCGTCTACTCTGCCAAGGGATGGTCTTGGCAGAGGCGTTCTACTACGTCGATTCCACAGGAAAACGTCACTGGATCTCCCCCTCTGAAGTGACTGTTCAAAGAGATCAGTCAGGCGCAATCACCCAGGCAATCGACTGCAGTGGGCAGCTTTTAATCCCTGCGGGGATGAGCAAGATGTCTAAATCAAAGAATAATGGCATTGATCCGCAACAGATGGTAGAACGCTATGGTGCTGATACTGTCCGTCTATTTATGCTCTTTGCCGCACCACCGGAACTGACTTTAGAGTGGCAAGAGTCCGGTGTTGAAGGGGCTCACCGTTTTTTAAAACGGCTGTGGAAGCTGGCCTACGAACGACGTAGCCACAAACCCCTGGCTCCTTTAGATTGTGCGACACTTACTGAACCACAAAAGCAGTTACGCCGACTGCTGCACCAGACCATCTTACGGGTAACCGATGATATCGGAAGACGACAGAGCTTTAACACCGCCATTGCAGCGATGATGACGTTGGTTAAAAGCTTGATGGCTGCCCCAACGGCCACTGCCCAAGATCAGGCGCTGCTACAAGAGGCGCTGTTGGCCGTGGTGGTGATGCTCTATCCTATCACCCCCCATATTAGCTTTACCCTCTGGCCACTCCTGGGTGGGCAGGGTGACCTAGATAGTGCTACCTGGCCTGCTGTTGATCACGGTGCACTACTCAACGCCCCAGTTACCCTGGCAGTACAGATTAATGGTAAGCTCCGAGCGACGATAACCGTTGAGGCGACTATCGATGAAACCACCGCAATCACCTTGGCACAGCAGCATCCGGCGCTACAGAAATATCTACAGCAAGGGGCGATACAGCGTGTTATTTACCGTTCAGGCAGACTGCTCAATCTGGTCGTAGGCTAACTGTGTCTGTGAGGCGTGCACTGCACTCTCCAAAGAGGATAGTCGGAGAGCATCTGCAGAGCCTCCTTCGACGCGGAGGAGGGCGAATCAAGGCGCTGCTCCTAGGGGTAGTGTGCTTAAGCGTCACTCACTGTGGTTTCCAACCCCGCAGCGCCGCACAGCTTCCACAGCCTTTACGATCCATCGCACTGCACAGCCACGATCCCTATGGCCCCCTGGCGCGCGCGCTGCACACTCAGTTACGTCGTCACGGTTTTATCCTCGTGGAGCACTCCGATCACCCCAGCCTACAACTACACCTGCTTAACGCGAGTGAAGAGCGGACGCTGCGTTCGCTGTTTTCCGATGGGAGAGGCGCTCAGTATCAGCTGATTTACCGAGTCACCGCTCAACTGCACTGGAGCAATCCGCCAGCCAAAACGCTATCAACGACGCGAACCACGCCATCAAATTCCGTGCAACGTATTCCGTTAGCCACTGCCGTCGCCCAGTCGTTTTTTGATAATCCACAGGCCGCTTTAGCGAAAAGTGTTGAGCAGGAGATCGTTCAGCAGCAGCTCTGCCAACAGGCGGCCGACCAACTGACCCTGCAGCTGCTGTTGCTGTTATCAGAGAAAGTTGACGCTGCTCCGCTGACCGGCCATGCGACACCTGATTCCTGAGCAGCTGCCGGCGCAACTGCAACACTCTCTAGCAGGCTGCTACCTGCTCTGTGGCCCAGATCTATACTTACAACAAGAGAGCCAGCAATTAATCCGCCAAGCGGCACTGGCCCAAGGGTTCACCGCTTGCCCCCCCCTACTCATGGAGTCGACCACTGAGTGGCGGGTTGTTGAACAAGCCTTTCAAGCGCTCCCACTGTTTGCCGCTCGCCGTTTGTTGCAACTGACTCTCCAGGCTTCACTGCCTAATCCGCTACAAAGCCAACAGTTAATGCAACTACCCAGCCTGTTGGACAGTAGCACCGTGTTGATTTTAGTCCTGCCTCAGCTTAAAAAAAGCCAGGAACAGGCCCCTTGGTTTAAAGCCTACAGCCCCCAGGCAATCTGTATTGCTTGTCACCCCCCCCTGCGACAGCAGTGGCCTGCATGGGTGCGGCGACGGGCACAGGCACTGGGATTACAACCAGATGCGGCGGTAATCGAACAGCTCTGCTTTTACTATGAGGGCAACTTACTGGCTTTGGTACAGCTTTTAGAGCAGCTGGCGCTCTGTTACCCAGACGGCCAACTCACCCTGCCACGAATCAATCCTAGCCTACAGGATGTGGCCCAGTTCACGCCACAGCAGTGGTTAAATGCCCTACTGTTAGGGCAAACCCAGCGAGCCTTACACAGTTTACAGCAGCTGCAAGACTCCGCCGTTGAACCTTTGCGATTACTGCGCACGCTGCAAGGGGATTTACTGCTATTAATTAACTTTAAGCGTCAAGCAAACACGACCCCCTTACGGGAGCTATTTGATCGTGAGGCTATTTGGCAGGTGCGACGCCAAGCATTGACCTCTGCCCTACAACGCCTCTCCACCTCGCAACTCCGTCAAGCACTCTATCTATTAACCCAATTAGAACTGCGCTTCAAAAGTGAAGCACACCCTATCTGGCAGGCGTTGCGCCTCCTCAGCTTGCTGCTCTGTGGCATCCCTGTGCTACCAGCATTTCTTGAGGGGTAAGCGCATGCGGGCGCTCTTCGGCGGAACATTTGATCCCATCCATCATGGCCATCTGCAACTCGGTCAAGCGCTGGCGCAATTAGTCGGATTACAGCGGATCACACTACTCCCTAACCGCCAACCCCACTACCGCACACCACCCCTAGCGACCATTGAACAGCGGCTGACGATGATTCAGTTGGCCATCCAAGAAGAGCCTCTCTTTACAATTGATGATCGAGAGCTCCGAAGACCAACGCCCTCCTATACTCTAGATTCGCTACAGGCAATCCGCGATGAGTTAGGAGTGCAACAACCGCTAGCCTTTATCCTGGGACAAGATGCCTTCTTGACCTTACCTCACTGGCATCAGTGGCAACAACTACTACACTACAGTCACCTACTAGTCGGTAGCCGTCCCGGCTATTCTAGCGACCACTGGCCGCCTCCCCTACAATCCTACTGGGCAGCACGGCAAGTCATGGAGCCGCAACGGCTCCACCAAGCACCACAGGGCTACCTCTACTTCGCCTCACTCCCACCCAGCCCTATCTCAGCCACTTTGATCCGTCAAAGGCTACAGCGGAATGAATCCTGTTGCCAGCTGCTACCCGCCTCTGTACAAGCCTATATTCAGCAACAAGGACTTTACCGCTAAACCCTAAAAGTTACTTCATTATCTCCACCCAGCCCTTTACCAGGACAGTAAGCCGTTCTATTATCAGTACATAGCATCCCCATTCACTGAACCCCGTAGGCATGCAGCATAGGCATCAACAACCGCAAGGGAGTGCGCAAATAACCCGGCATCAGCAGCTTATCACTGATCTGCAGCCGGCCTATAGACTACTGTCCGGGCTGCTGAAGCCTCCCACACAATCTACTGAATTACTCCTCCGTAACCATTCAGCAGAATCCATTTTATTCATGCACCGCACGCTCTTGACCTTGCTAGGGGTGCTGCTCAGTACCCTACTGCTCCTGTACAATCTCTATCAACTACAGGTGTGTCAACATCAAAAATATCAGACCCGCTCTAACGATAACTGTATTAAACTCCTGCCCATTGTCCCAGCCCGTGGCTTAATCTACGATCGCCATGGCGTTTTACTCGCTGATAATCGCACCTACTACCAACTGCTGCTTCACCCTGATCGAGTGCCTAATATCCCCAGTGTACTCCAACGCTTACGCCCCATAGTCGATCTTACGGAAGCAGAAGTGACTCAGTTTGAAAAAAACAGTTCCCAGTTAAATCGCTTAACGCCCATCCCTTTAAAAAGGGAGCTGACCGAACAGCAAATGGCCCGCTTTGCGGTGAATCAACATCACTTTCCTGGCCTTGAACTGAACAGTTATCAGCGCCGCTACTACCCTTATGGCACCGCGCTAACGCATGTCTTAGGCTATCTGGCAAAGGTCAATGAAAAAGATAAACAGTGGCTAAAAGCAACTGGCCAAAGTGGCAATTATTCAGTAGCCCCCGACATTGGCAAGTTAGGGATTGAACGCTACTACGAATCACTGTTACGGGGTAAGTTGGGCTATGAAGCAGTTGAAATCAATCGTCGTGGCCAGTTAATCCGACGGTTGTATGAACTACCACCACAAGCTGGCTCTAACCTGACACTGACCCTGGATGTTAAGCTCCAATGCCATATTGAAAAATTAATGCAGGGCCAGCGGGGGGCCGTGGTCGCCCTGGATCCCAATGACGGCGCTATCTTGGCGCTGCTCTCTACACCCAGTTATGATCCTAACTTGTTTGCCGAGGGGATTGCTCATCAGGCGTATCAGCGCTTGCTAGAGGATCCCGATCGCCCCTTAGTCAATCGCGCGACCCAAGGGATCTATCCTCCGGCCTCCACCGTCAAACCGTTTATCTCTATTGCCGCTTTAGAAGAGGGCGTTGTCACCCGGGAGAGTTCACGATTTGATCCCGGTTGGTGGCAGCTTCCAGGCTCAACCAAACGCTACTGGAACTATAAACGCCAGCGTCATGGACAAATCAATCTGCTGCGATCGATAGAAGCCTCCTCAGATACCTTTTTTTATCAAATGGCTTATGATCTAGGAATAGACCGCTTAGCGCTGTGGATGCGGCGGTTTGGCTATGGGGAGTATAGTGGGATTGACTTAGCAGAAGAGCAGATGGGTCTCATGCCAACGCGTGAATGGAAAATGCAACGCTATCACGAACCCTGGTATCAGGGGGATACCATTCCAGTTGGCATTGGTCAAGGCTACTGGAGTGCCACCCCCATCCAAATGGTCAAAGCACTCACCACCCTGCTCAACCAGGGGCAGATCAAAATACCCCATCTGCTACCGGTAGAGCCCTCAGCGCAGCAGGGAACTGCTGATCACACCCCGATCGAACTTCATAATCCCGCCTTCTGGCAATTAGCGAAAGAGGGGATGTACGAGGTTGCTCATGGACCCAATGGCACTGCTAAACGGGCTTTTGCTGGGGCACCTTATAAAGTAGGCGTCAAATCAGGCACTGCCCAGCTGTTTAGTTTAAAAGATGCGTGCTACCGGCCTGATAAATTATCGAAACAGCTCCATGATCATGCACAATTAATCGCCTTTGCCCCCTACCAACAGCCTGAGATTGCTTTAGCCATTGTTATGGAGAATGCCGGCAGCGGCGCTAGCCAAGCGGCACCGCTGGTCCGCCAAATATTTGACTATGTGCTGCTACCACCCCATTCTAAGCCAAGATTGCAATCACTGACTGCCCAGTATAAAGCCCCCTAATTGATGAATCACTGTTTCTTTAAAAAAGGGCGTTTATCGCTCAGAGCGCTGGATGGCCCTTTACTACTCTTTCTAAGTGCACTGCTGATTTACGGTCTACTCATTCTCTACAGCGCCAGTAGCCATCATCTTAGCCTGATCCAGCATAAGCTGATACATGTACTATTGGGATTATCCATACTGTTCATACTGGCCCAAGCACCGCCCCGTTTCTATCAAATCTGGGCACCCTACCTTTATATGGCCTGTTTGCTACTCCTGCTATCAGTACTCTGCTTTGGGGATCTCACGAAAGGCGCCCAACGCTGGTTAAATCTAGGAATCATACGCTTTCAACCCTCAGAATTGGCTAAATTAGCCGTGCCGTTAATGGTCGCTAGCCTGATCAGCTACAAACCCTGTCCACCGACGCTGTGCACCACCTTCTACGCACTGCTACTGATTCTATTCCCAACCCTATTAGTAGCCTGGCAACCCGATTTAGGCACCGCCATTTTAATTGCCAGCTCTGGGCTATTGATTCTGTTCCTCGCCGGCTTGAGTTGGCGACTACTTGGAGGCCTGCTGCTACTGGTGGCTTCACTTATTCCAGTGCTGTGGTTTTTTGGCTTACAGCCGTATCAGCGCAGCCGCCTGGTCACTTTATTGAATCCAGAGCGTGATCCTTTAGGGAGTGGCTACCACATTATTCAATCAAAAATTGCGATTGGATCGGGCGGATTATGGGGGAAAGGGTGGCTCAAAGGGACACAATCACAATTAGAATTTTTACCCGAGCGTCATACTGACTTTATCTTTTCCGTGATCGCAGAGGAGCAAGGGCTGATAGGGGTCACGCTACTGCTAGCCCTCTATTTGGCCGTTATCCTGCGAGGCTTGATCTTAGCCACCCGGGCACAGAGCGCCTTTGGTCATCTAGTGATTGGCGGCTATACCCTACTCTTCTTTTTTTATGTTTTGATCAATATTGGTATGGTCAGTGGCCTGCTGCCAGTGGTCGGTGTGCCGCTACCGTTGATCAGCTATGGCGGCACCTCACAGATCATTTTAATGGCGAATTTTGGCATCATGCTCTCCCTGCATTCTCACCGTCATCTTTTATCAAAAAGTATTTAAATCTAGCCATGGTTACTTTGGATCGCTTATAACTCATATGATCTATTTTATAAATTAATTTTTTGAATTATAATGACCATTCACTCAGTTGAATAGATAAGGCTGGTCACCCTATGCAGGACAGTAAGAACAGTGAGTATTTGAACATTATCATCGAGATGGCACAAACAAAAAAAGAGCAGTTAGAAGATGCTCTACAATCTCAATCTCAAAAACATTCAACCCGCTGGGGAAAATTAATGCTTATTATACAACAGTATGGCATGTCGGGTTGTGTTATTTTAATAGCGTTCTGTCTTTTAATAAAAAAGTTTTTTGGTCCTTCCAATTGGCTTGGTGTGCTAGCTTTAATAGATTTACTATTATTATATATTTTAGGTCAAACATTTGTCTTCCTGAATCTATGGCATGATCGAATAAAAATAAAGAATTTTTTTACTTCTCCTTTTTCTCCCTCATTTAAAATAACTATCAACATCTCTTCAAGAAACAGTAACCTTTGCCTGACGAAGCTGATGAAACTTTCAGATCAATCTCTAGAAATAGGCCTTATTGAATTTAAAAATGAATATCCCAAGCTTAATAAAAATTATTTGTTAATTAACCCAATTAGTTTCATAGTGGCTTTTATTACTATTATTACACAATTCACAACGATTTTTAAACTAGAGATTCAAGCGCCCTGAAATGATTCGATTATGATTATTTGTGTAGTTCTAATAGTGTGGTCAACGATCATGCTTCGTCACTCCAGGCATTGGTCTCATGCCATCGCGCTCACCGAGCTGGCCTTGAAAAAAAAACAGGCGCTCAAACAAAACTTCGAGAGGGTTAGTTCAATGCCAAACAGCTAACCAGTTATGAACTACTGAAAAAAGGAGTCTTCCCCTCTGGCAGTGGGATAGTTTTTATTTTGCAACTATAGACTGGATAATTTTAAAAAATGCCCAGCGGGAATCGGTTATTTGGAAAACAGCTACTCTAAAATGTCATGATTGAATCAGGTATTCTTCTAGGGTCAACGCTCATTTTTTATCTGTAGAATTAGTTTTGTAAATAACTTTTTTAAAGGGTAGGCGATTTGGTACTTGACTTTCCTTTGACCTGTCTCTCCCGTGGATAGATAGAATGTGCTCCACTTCGAACAATCAATGCCTTATGACTAGCTTGTAAAAATAGGTGGGGCTGTTAACTAATTGAGTTATATAAAACTTTATATTTTGTATACTACTTATTAACAAAATATTCTTTAAGGAGTGAACATAATATGATCAGTAAAACAAACTTTTATAATAATACTTCCACCGTATACTATATATTAGATAATAAAATATATTCTCCTAAAGAATTTAATGAAAAAATTAAAAGAGACGGGTTTACACCTAAAAAAACCGATTCAGGAATGACTTGGGAACGAACAATTAGCATTGTGCGGAATCCGAATAATTCGCCATCTCACGCCAGAGTATCTATTTATCCAAATCATTCTGTATGCCCATTAGTTAAAAAACATGCAGCTGCTCCCTTTCAAGAGAGCGGGTTTCGCTTGCCGGTGATAATCAATCAAAGAGCATCGAAAAATGACCAGAAAGCTAAACCAATTGAGAGTAAAAAAACAGGGATACATTGGCTTCAAGAGGGCAAGATAGTCTCGGATAAAAAGAGTTATTTTGTTCCATTTCAAGATAAAGGTCATTGCTGCAACCCAGCAGCGCCCCGGTTGGAAAAGGAAGCCATTAGAGACTTATGGAATGATAAACACCCACTACAAGCTCAAAATTTATACTTGAATGCGACATCACCTCAAAAGCTATCTGAAAATAACCAGAAAGCTAAACCGATTGAGAGTAAAAAAACAGGGATATATAAGCTTCAAGAGGGTAAGATAGTCTCGGATAAAAAAAGTGATTTTGTTCTATTCCAAGGTGAAGGTCGTTGCTGCAACCCAGCAGCGCCCCGGTTGGACAGAGAAGCCATTAGAAACTTACTGAATGATAAATACTTACAATCTTCTAATGAAGCTTATCAAATGATCAATAATACTTTACCATTTGATCTGATAAGAAAAAAATATAAGTTATTAGAAAAAATAAAAAAAGAGGATTACCAATCGGCGATTTGTTTAATTAAAAAACTAGACTCGCTAGCTCCGAAAAATTCAATTAGCATTAAAAAAAGCTATGAAAACCTGCTACAGCAGGCCTACCAGAAAACAAAATCTGCACAAGAGATTGCTAAAGAAACACTCCGTATTAATCCACTAGCCTTAAGTAACTTTTCCAAAGCAATAGAACTGATGGTTGCCGCGCCAGGAAAGCCATTAGTAGTTTATATTAATCATCAAGAAGAACAACGGAGGTTAGCAAAACAGTGCTTAGCTGATGCCCAGCGGCGTGGGGATTGTAGAAATGCGCTGTAAGGCATAGGATGCTAGGCAGAACGCTGAATTGTCTATAAAACGCCCAGCTGTCTGAATGAACGATGGCGACGCCTAGTGGCTGTTGAGATTTCATCTTTTTATGGGCGTTTGATCAGAACCATGGCTTATACTACTGTGCTGATCACTAAAATCTCATCGTTGCTGAGCGGCCGGCCAGCGACAACACCGCTCTCGACTAGCTGAAAAGCAGTGGTGATCAGCGCTACAAAACTCATCACTCCCCAGTACAACCATTAGGGTGCCTATTGATGTCCAGACAGTTAGTGTTAGTGCTCAATTGTGGTAGCTCTTCGCTCAGATTCGCTATCATCGATAGCCAGAGTGGCCAGGAGCTGCTCAGTGGCTTGGCCGAATGCTTGCAACATGCCGAGGCCTGCATTCATTGGAAGCTGGAGGGGCGAAAGCAGCGACAGCCACTACCAGCACCAGCCACACACCATGAAGCACTGCAGTTTATGGTGCACACCATTCTGCCACAAAGCCCCACCTTGGCGACCAACTTGATGGCCATCGGCCATCGCATTGTGCAGGGCGGTGAACAACTAACACAACCCGTCATCATTGATCAAGCGGTATTGGCGGAAATAGCAGCGAATCAGCGCTTTGCCCCCTTGCATAATCCGGCCGCCTTAGCCGGGATCCAAGCCGCTTTTAATAGTTTTCCACACTTGATAGCACACAATGTCGCGGTATTCGATACCGCTTTCCACCAAACGATGCCAGAAGAGGCCTACCTCTACGCGCTTCCTTATAGCTTGTACCAACAACACAGAATCCGCCGCTATGGTTTTCATGGCATCAGCCATCAGTTTGTCACCCAACAAGCGGCCAGACTTCTGGAGAAACCGCTAGAGACGCTGAATGCCATCACCTGTCACCTAGGGAATGGCGCTTCGGTAGCGGCTATCCGCCAGGGCCGTTCGGTCGATACCTCCATGGGGTTCACCCCACTATCCGGCTTGGTGATGGGCACCCGCTGTGGTGATATTGACCCGGCTATCCCCTTTTATCTGCAGGAGACCTTAGATCTCTCACCAGAGGCTATTCAGCATCTCTTGATTCATGAATCAGGATTATTGGGGCTTAGCGAAGGCATTAGCGATTGCCGACTACTGGAAGAGCAGTATAGCACACACCCAGCAGCCCACCGGGCGCTACAGAGTTTCTGCTACCAATTGGCTAAATACATCGGAGCCTACAGCGCCGCGGTGGGCGATCAGTTGGATCTATTGGTCTTTACTGGCGGCATCGGCGAAAATTCCTCCTTAGTCCGTCAACTGGTCTTGGAACGTTTGGGATTGCTGGACTTTAAACTGGATGCCGTGGCCAATGTGGCCACCTGCTTTGGAAAAATCGGCAATATTAGTCTGCCAGGCCATCGACCCGCCTGGGTGATCCCCACCAATGAGGCGCTCATGATTGCTACTCATGCCGCCGGTTTGATTAACTGTTTCTCAACACAACAATAGCCTATCCATGAACTATTCAATGAGATAATAAGAGGTACACTGTGGCACGGGTGATCTTGTTAATGCCAATTAGTACTGGCGCCAGCTTAACCAATATCAGTCTGGGGGTGCTGCGGGCACTCGCCCGCCAAGGGATACGCCTCGGTTTTTTTAAACCGATTGCCCAAGCAGGCAGTGACAATGATAGCGCTTTCGATCTCACCTCGCACATTATCCAGACCTATGCAGCCATCGAGTCTCCCCCCTCTTTTAGCCTAGACTTTGCTGAACAGCTCATCAGTCAACATAAAATGGATGAGTTGTTAGAACAGATTGTGGCCCGTTTTACGACCTACCCCTATGAAGCGACTGTGATCGTGATTGAAGGGTTAGTGCCTACCCAGGAGCATCCCTATACCCATGAGCTCAATGGTCGTATTGCCCAAGCCCTCAATGCTGACATTGTGCTGGTCGTCGCTCCTGGAGAGGAAACGCTGGCTAAGCTACGAGAGCGGTTAGAAGTAGCCACTGCTCATTTCGGTAAGAGCACACAACAACCGATTGCCGGCATTATTGTGAATCGTCTTGATGCCCCCCTGCACGCTGCTACGCCCTTTCAGCCTATGCTGGCTCAGCATTTTGATCTTAACCACGATCCGCAAGGAAGCGATCCCGCAATGCTGCAGCTGCTGACAGATAACCCCTATCCACTACTGGGTGATGTGCCCTGGGATCTCGAAGCGATGGCCTGTCGAGCCAGTGATATCGCACGACATCTGCAGGTGACCATCATTAATTCTGGAGAGATGCAGCAACGCCGACTGAAATCCATTATTTTTTGTGCGCATAGCATTCCCCATATGCTGAGCTATTTTCAACCAGGCGCCCTGCTGGTCACCTCCGCCGATCGAGCGGATGTGGTGTTAGCAGCTTCACTAGCTGCCTTAAATGGCATTGCTATTGGTGCTTTGCTGCTAACAGGCGGTTATGCCCTGGATGCTCATTTAAAACAGATCTGTGCCCGAGCGTTCGAAGCGGGCTTGCCCGTTTTTTCTGTTGAGAGCAATACTTGGCAGACTGCTATGGCGCTACAGCGTTTTAGTTTGGAACTCCCTATCGACGATCCGCAACGGATTGAGGCGATTCAGGAACATATTGCTGATCAGCTGAACAATGCGTGGATCACTACCTTAACCACCGCCCTCACCCGTCCGCCCATCTTGTCACCGCCCGCCTTCCGCTATCGCTTAACTGAACTCGCTCGCAAAGCGAATAAACGCATTGTATTACCTGAAGGGGATGAACCGCGGACTATCCGCGCCGCCGCCCTTTGTGGGGAACGCCAAATCGCTCGTTGCGTTCTATTGGGTGATCCAGCACGGATCCGGCGCACCGTCGAAGCTGAAGGAATCACTCTGGGAGCCAGTGTTGAAATTCTGGATCCAGAACCCTTAAGAAACCACTATCTGCCACGATTGATGGCACTGCGACAGCCACGCGGGATGACGACACGGTTGGCTCGTGAATGGCTACAAGATACTGTGGTATTAGGAACGCTCATGCTAGAGCAAGCAGCGGTTGATGGCTTAGTCTCTGGGGCTGTACACACTACCGCCAACACCATTCGCCCAGCCTTGCAACTGATTAAAACCGCACCGGGAAGCCCTTTGGTCTCATCGCTATTTTTTATGCTGCTCCCCGATCAAGTACTGGTCTATGGCGACTGTGCCATCAATCCTGATCCCACAGCAGAGCAGCTGGCGGCGATTGCTATCCAATCTGCCGACTCTGCAGCAGCGTTTGGGATTGAGCCCCGGGTGGCGATGATCTCTTACTCGACTGGTCGTTCTGGCTCTGGCAGTGATGTCGATAAAGTACGGACCGCCACGCAAATTGCACAGCGGCGCCGTCCTGATCTGATCATCGACGGGCCGCTACAGTACGATGCCGCCATTATGGCAGAGGTTGCTCAATCTAAGGCACCAGATTCCCCAGTCGCTGGCAGAGCGACCGTCTTTATCTTCCCTGATCTCAATACCGGAAACACCACCTATAAAGCAGTTCAACGCTCAGCTAACCTACTCTCCATTGGACCGATGTTACAAGGGTTACGTCAACCAGTGAATGATCTCTCGCGGGGCGCTTCAGTGGATGACATTGTTTACACCATTGCCTTAACCGCCATTCAAGCGTCCCAAATTAAACCCACCATTCAAGAGCAGCGTAGTGATCATCCTCAAACCTAGGGGCTGTGCTATTTTATTGCAATTTCTGATCAAGTAAGCATAAAACATTATTTTTATTCATTAGTTATTTTTTAATATTGTTATTAATCATAGTTTTTAGGGACTGTTGAACCTCTATAATCACAGCAACCAGCTACTGACAGTAGGTGTTAAGTTATCGCGAAAAATTAACTGCAAAAATATTGCCATAAGAGCTCAACAAGCGGTTAATTTCTGTATTGATAGTTTGTTTACTCCAGGTTACCAAGCGGCGCCAATGATACTTAGCTTGTTTCCAAACTATCTCAATCAAATTAAGCTCTGGACTATAAGCGGGAAGATAAAGAAGTACCATATTGTTCTCCACGAACCACCGTTTCAATGTCTCTTGCTCAATGCCATGATGAATACTGGCATTATCTAATACCACAAAGGTATAGCGTTGCTCACCCTTCTGGGCAATATCCTCTAAAAAGTCAACGACCTCTTTTCTTGTCACATTTTGCTCAATAATCTTATGGGACAAGGTGTTAGCTGAAAAATCTAAAGCCCCCAGTACCGAACGTCTGCAGTGTGGTTTTGGTTCTACCCGATGCGGCTGCCCTCTAGGTCCCCAACCATTCTGAACAGGAGGGGTAGAGGAAAAACCACTTTCATCAAAATAGATCAAACGATATTTGTTGTCTTCACGGGAGAGCAATTTGAGCCTTGAGAGTACAGCTGATTTTGCAATGTAACAGGCTTCATCACGTTTTTTTTAAGTGAATAACGTGATCTTTTATAGGAGAGCCCTTGCTCTTTAAGCGCCGAAGCGAGTGTTTCTAGCGTGCAAGGTAAGGCACCATGTTCAGCTTCCACTCGTTTGGCTATGCCTGCTAAACTCAATGATTCCGAGCATGCAGCGTCGACAGCACTGGCAACCATTTCTGGCGACAGCGCTCGTGGTCGGCCGCCGTTATATTGACAAAGCAGGCCACAAATACCTGCTCGGCGCCACCTATGGATCCAGTTATACACCGCTCGAAAACTAACCAAAAGCTCCTTGGAAACTTCAACCGGTTTGAGTCCCTTGGCTAGTAGTAACAGTCCAGCTCCTCGCATCCTGGTCTCTCTATAATGATGGTTTAAAGATAGTTGTTGTAATGTAAAGCGCTCAGTTTCTGTCAATTTTATGGACAATTTCATTGGGCAACAGCATGCAGAGTGAAAATTCATATCTTTAGCATAATTCATTGCATTTCATTTTTATAGAGCACTTATTAAAAATATAGGCCTTTTACCGAGCATTGTAGCACTCTTAGTGATGTTTTCGAAAATGGATATAAACCAATCCTGGGCAGAGCTTGGAGCGATCATTGCTTGTGTTAACATCATCTGGTTTTTTATAGCAATCATCGCACATTCGCACTCACAGCATTGGGCTCATGCCCCATCGTGCTCACCGAGCTAGCCCTGAAGAAAAAACAGGCGCTCAAACAAAACTTCGAGAGGGCTAGTTCAACTCCAAACGTCATCAGATAGTGTCGGATCTATCGTATTATTTCTGGAGCAGAGTCCCCCCTTTAGCGAGGTGACTCCGGCTCCTCAGATCCTTCTGGGATAGTGGCTAGTGTTGTCTTGACAAAAATTAAAGGCTGATATTGAGCTATTTTCAAGGATGACTTCACTTGATCCAGTGTAATCTGTTGATAATTTTCTACACCCCTGCTAGGTTTTCTAGGTCTTCTCGGTACCGATGGCCCACTAGGGCTTATTCGCTGAAAGGGGGCTTTACCCTGCTGTACGGTAGCCGCTACGCTGGTGGTCTCCTCACTGCGTGACATTGCTGCTGCCGAGCTGTGATTGAATGATGCAACTCTCATGATAGTGTTTCCCATAGTGTCCTCTTTCGTCACTGAATCTGGTGATAAAAAATTAATATTTGCTACTATTTTTCAACAGTACTGCCTTAGCCTATGATGGCTACCTGTGCAGAGCAGTCGGTAGCCATCCCGTTTTATTGCCGTTCATCGTAATCCTTCATAGCGGCATTTTAGTAACTTTATCTGATTCTGCTGTGCGTCCCATCCAAATATCATTTTAATATTACCGGTAGATAGATTTTGCGAGCTTTTAATGTCCCAGTCAAATTGGATTGCTTTAACTGCTGTCGCTTGATTATTCTTAAAAATAATATATTGTGGATCATGTAAAGAATGTACTGTCCTACCAGGTAGCCGAAGTTTCAAATAGTCTAGTGGATTTAAATTTTTATTTAATTTTATATGAGATCCTAATGGTTTTATTAAATCTGTATTTAAATTACAATAAACCAAATCCTCTTGTTTAGTTTTATCGTTATACTGGACGACTAATTCTACCTCGGCGATTTTACCTTGATAAGGATCTAGGATATTCCACTGTGAACTTTTGCAGTTTCTTATCGGATCTTTTCCTGTAAAATTATAATGAACGGTCTGAGGATCGCCTATCCTTTCACAGCGATAGCTATCTGAATAGCAGCTAAAGTAATCTAGAGGGTTTTTTATAGAAGACTTAGATTGCTTTGCCGTGTTTGAATTTACTTTTTTCCCTGAAGGCTCTGGCTGATGTTGTTTCAGTATAGCAGCGACCTCTTCATCATTATTAAATTCTTTTAGAATAAAATTGTTTTCCCTAAAGGAGTAGCTTTTAACGCCTGTTGGCTGGTCAACTGCCACAATAGGCCAGTTTTTAGATTCAATTTTGCAAAGATTTCCCTGTTGATCATAATAACAAGCAGCCTCTACTTTACCAACGAAACACTGATGGGCATCTATAATAAATGAACTCATACAACGAACAGTATAAGCTTGATTGCCTATTATTTGATCACTCTGGCTAACAGTTGGTCTGCTTACCGTATGATCGCGCTTATCTTTAAAAGATGAGCAGCGTAACAAGTCAATATTTTCTGGACGTATCTTACTATTTAAAAAATGATGAGCAGTTGCGGCACTGTTTCCTATAGGATTATTTTTGGGCGGATTTGTTGTTGCTCTAGCGGTAGGCGTCGTTGAATGCCTGGCATGGGGTATCCGCATATAGGGCTGATTAAAATCATTACCCATTGTTCGACGATAGGTATTACCTTGGAGTGAGGGAGCATGATCTTGGGTGGTTTTACCTGCTATTGCCGTAATGCCTTCATTTTTTTTAGGAAAACTGGCATAAACGGTTGGACCAACCTGATGAATTTTGTTGTTCTGATTCTTTTTGGTATTTATAAAAACACTGGATGAATGTTTTATATTATTCAACCCTGATTTTTTTGAATCGATTGTACTAGAAAAAGAGTCTGCAGAGATAAAACTATGGCCACTATCACTTGAACAGTCTGAAAAATGACGACCCTCTTTTTTTAGATTACTTAAAGGATTAATGTCAGTATTTTCAAAACTTGAAATTCTGTAAGGTCCCATCATAGCGTGATGATATGACAAATTTTTAATAGGGAAATTTTCAAAATTTGAAATCCCAAAACTTCCCATCATTGGATTATTTGTTGGACAATGAATATTCATGAAGACTCCTTTTTTATATGAAAACAAATATTTATTCAAGTTGAAAATCATTAAATAATGTCTAATGGACAGCAGGCTCTTTAGAGGGAATAGTCGGTATTCAAAAATTCCTCAGACTCCAATGAAAGTTATTCTAAAAACTTCTGCTTCTCAAGCAATAGACAGGGTAAACCCTGAAAATAAAAGGCTGACCGGCTGTGCTGTTTTTTTTATAAGCGTCTTAGCAGATAAATGGCTTATACTATCACGCTGAAGCCTGTTGCTGCTGAGCGGCCAGCGACAGCATCGCGCGCTACTAGCTGAAAATCAGTGGTGAGCACTGCTGCAAAAATCATCACTCCCCAGTACAACCATTAGGGTGCCTATTGATGTCCAGACAGTTAGTGTTAGTGCTCAATTGTGGTAGCTCTTCGCTCAAATTCGCTATCATCGATAGCCAGAGCGGCCAGGAGCTGCTCAGTGGCTTGGCCGAATGCTTGCAACATGCCGAGGCCTGTATTCATTGGAAATTGGATGGGAAAAAGCAGCAACAGCCCCTTGCAGCACCAGCCACACACCGTGAAGCGTTGCAGTATATAGTGCACACCATTCTGCCACAAAGCCCCACCTTGGCGACCAACTTGATGGCCATCGGCCATCGCATTGTGCAGGGCGGTGAACAATTAACGCAACCCGTCGTCATTGATCAAGCGGTATTGGCGGAAATAGCAGCGAATCAGCGCTTTGCCCCCTTGCATAATCCGGCCGCCTTAGCCGGGATCCAAGCCGCTTTTAATAGTTTTCCACACTTGATAGCACACAATGTCGCGGTATTCGATACCGCTTTCCACCAAACGATGCCAGAAGAGGCCTACCTCTACGCGCTTCCTTATAGCTTGTACCAACAACACAGAATCCGCCGCTATGGTTTCCATGGCATCAGCCATCAGTTTGTCACCCAACAAGCGGCCAGATTTCTGGAGAAACCGCTAGAGACGCTGAATGCCATCACCTGTCACCTAGGGAATGGCGCTTCGGTGGCGGCTATCCGCCAGGGCCGTTCGGTCGATACCTCCATGGGGTTCACCCCACTATCCGGCTTGGTGATGGGCACCCGCTGTGGTGATATTGACCCGGCTATCCCCTTTTATCTGCAGGAGACCTTAGATCTCTCACCAGAGGCTATTCAGCATCTCTTGATCCATGAATCAGGATTATTGGGGCTTAGCGAAGGCATTAGCGATTGCCGACTACTGGAAGAGCAGTATAGTACACATCCAGCAGCCCACCGGGCGCTACAGAGTTTCTGCTACCAATTGGCTAAATACATCGGAGCCTACAGCGCCGCGGTGGGCGATCAGTTGGATCTATTGGTCTTTACTGGCGGCATCGGCGAAAATTCCTCCTTAGTCCGTCAACTGGTCTTGGAACGTTTGGGATTGCTGGACTTTAAACTGGATGCCGCGGCCAATGTGGCCACCTGCTTTGGAAAAATCGGCAACATTAGTCTGCCAGGCCATCGACCCGCCTGGGTGATCCCCACCAATGAGGCGCTCATGATTGCTACTCATGCCGCCGGTTTGATTAACTGTTTCTCAACACAACAATAGCCTATCCATGAACTATTCAATGAGATAATAAGAGGTACACTGTGGCACGGGTGATCTTGTTGATGCCAATTAGTACTGGCGCCAGCTTAACCAATATCAGTCTGGGGGTGCTGCGGGCACTCGCCCGCCAAGGGATACGCCTCGGTTTTTTTAAACCGATTGCCCAAGCAGGCAGTGACAATGATAGCGCTTTCGATCTCACCTCGCACATTATCCAGACCTATGCAGCCATCGAGTCTCCCCCCTCTTTTAGCCTAGACTTTGCTGAACAGCTCATCAGTCAACATAAAATGGATGAGTTGTTAGAACAGATTGTGGCCCGTTTTACGACCTACCCCTATGAAGCGACTGTGATCGTGATTGAAGGGTTAGTGCCTACCCAGGAGCATCCCTATACCCATGAGCTCAATGGTCGTATTGCCCAAGCCCTCAATGCTGACATTGTGCTGGTCGTCGCTCCTGGAGAGGAAACGCTGGCTAAGCTACGAGAGCGGTTAGAAGTAGCCACTGCTCATTTCGGTAAGAGCACACAACAACCGATTGCCGGCATTATTGTGAATCGTCTTGATGCCCCCCTGCACGCTGCTACGCCCTTTCAGCCTATGCTGGGGTAGTATGCACATAGCTGAGAAAACGGCCATCTGGCTTTGACTAGTTAGCAGCCTTACCCTGTTTTTTGCCTGTTAAAACCTTTTCAGCGGCTAAAATACGGTAGATAGTGGCTTCGCCAATGCTTAGTTGTCTGGCAATATTGGCTTTCGTTATCCCTTCACTGGCTAGTTCAAGAACTTTCTTGTGTCGTTCTTTATCAATCGGTTTTCGTCCCTTGTACTTACCAGCGGATTTTGCCTTGATCACACCCTCGCGTTGGCGCTCTAACATCATTTCCCTTTCGAACTGTGCGACTGCGCCCAAGACTGTTAACATCAGCTTCCCAGTTGGGGTTTCTGTGTCCATGCCTAAATTGAGAATCCGCAAGCCAACCAGCTTACTGTCTAGCTTTGCTATGATTTTCATCAAATCCGTGATTGAACGTGCCAGCCGATCGAGCTTGGTTACTACAAACACATCGCCTTCCCGTACAAAATCTAGAGCATTTTCTAGTTGTGTGCGGTTAGAAACTGAAGAGACCTGCTCACTAAACAGCTTTTCACAGCCTGCTACTTTCAATTCCTCTAACTGGGCTTCAAAACCAGCAATTTGTTCAACCGTCGAGGTTCGGGCATAGCCAATTATCATTTTTCTATCACTAGATGTTTAGATACTGTGAGAATTAAACTATCAAAAATAAAAAACATACCTATTGATTGATTAATCCCTCCTGGTCATAACCTATCACTAAAGCTTGCTCTATTGATAGATTTCTATTTTTATGAAGTTAACTTTTCGTTCTCAGATTGCTTTTAATTATCATTTCTATTTTCAAGCCGTGCCTTTGACAAGCTCACTGCCTCATGGAGCTTTTGCTCAAGGAGTTGTCTGTAAGGTAAGCCCGTCAAGTATTCGGCAACATGAATACCGCTTTGATCCAGTTCCAGTAATTCAATCTGTTCATGGTTTTTACCCGTGCACAAGATGATACCTAAAGGAGGCAACTCATCCTGCTCTCGTTCATGCTTTGCAAGCCAGCGCAAATAGAGTTCCATTTGGCCTTTGTCAGCCGCCTTAAATTCACCTAGCTTTAATTCAATGGCAACGAGTCGCTTCAGACGACGGTTGTAGAATAAGAGATCGATATAAAAATCATTATTATCGATTTGTAGTCGTTTTTGACGGGCGACGAAACTAAAGCCAGCACCTAGCTCCAGAAGAAAATTTTCCAATTCACGCAATATAGCGTCTTCAAGGTCTTTTTCTAGGTAACGATCCCTTAAACCCAGAAAATCAAGAAGATAGGGATCTTTTAGTACAAGATTATGGCTCAGAGCGCCTTTATCCCGCAATGCCGCAAGCTCAGTGATCAGTAGTTCATCAGGCTTACGCGAAAGCGCAGTGCGCTCGAATAACATGGAGTCAAGGCGCCCTTGTAAGATACGAGTGCTCCAGCCTTCACTGCGGCACATCTCAAGATAAAATTCGCGTTTAAGCGGATCCTCAATGTAGATCAGAGTGCGAAAATGAGTCCAACTCAATTGTCTACTCAGTGCGTAGACAATTGCTTCATCCTTAAACATCTCAGCAAAACGCAGCATATGCCGCAAATTTTTTGTGCTAAATCCCCGTCCCTGTTCGATTTCCAGTCGTTTAGCCACCGTTATAACGATTTGCTCACCATATTCAGCCCGTTCACCATTGAGAACTTCAGCCTGTATCCGTTGTCCGATTCGCCAATAAAGCAGGGTTAAAGACGAATTGACAGTAGCAGCTAGTCCGGTTTTGGCTTCATCGATCAATTGACTGATGTCACTAATAAGCTTGGAAGATAACAGCTCCACTACAGCTTGTGAGTCCATTTAGATACCTTTACGCCGCCTTGGCTTCAATCGATAATCGAGCGTTCATATCCAGCTCAAAACGGCCATAGGGATTAACGTGCGCGTAAATAAGCGGTGACAGCGCTCTAAAATCGACTACATGCATACGTTTCTTCCAGGGTGGTTCAGCTAGAATTTGCTGGATCATCAATGTATTCACGTAGACCAAACAAAGTTGAAGCAAGTGTAGCGATAACACAGAAAGCTCCTGAGCTTCTAGCCGATTAGTTGCTACTTCACCGCTATCACCGTAGAAGATAAAACCGTTGGCACTATTCCAGTTCTCAACCACGTTCAATCCTTCATGGATCTCACGTCGTAATGCTTCTGAGTGCAAATACCGGCACAAGAAAATCGTTTTTATTACTTTGCCTAATTCTGCCAGTGCTTTGTAGGTGGGATGTTGTAGATTGCCACGAGTAAACCGGCGCAGAATGGCTTCAGCATCCGCTGTTCCTAGACGCAAGGCGGTGGTGTACTTAACCATCTCATCATATTGCTGGATCATTAATTCCCATTTAATCGATCGGCTTAGGATAGATTGCAGGTTGGGATAGTCGGCAAATGAACCCTCTGCTGGTAGAGACAGTTTTTGTGATGCTATCGCTTTTAATCGTGGCAGAAGGTCAAAACCCAGTAAATGGCAAAAAGCGAAACCAACTTCACTTTGACCATGGCTGTCAGTGTATTGTTTCTGTACATCTGCATCGGTAGCATGACGCAATACGCCTTCGATCATGGAAGAGACCTCAGATGAGGAGCAACGCTTCAATTGTGAATAAATGCATACCGATTTGTTCTCAACATGCCAATAGATAGTGACCCCACGGCCGCCGTATCGCACATGCCATTCAGTTAATAAATTCTGGTCCCAGGCGCCGAATTTTTTAGCATCTGACGCACAACTGGTCGTTCCTTCACCCCAAATTTCGGGCACCCGGATCGCAAAAGTAGCATTGGCTATTTTTGAAATCGCTTCGCGTAACGCGTTTTTCTGCAAGAAACCGTGGCGAACATAGAGCAATTCTTGGTAAGTAATATGATGACCACCGGCAGCCACTCGCTTTATGCCAGCATTGGTCCCTAGAGCATATAAACATAACAATAGTCGCTGTTGTAGTTTGTCATGAGTAAGGGTCTCTCGCTGACGACAGCTCTGAAAGATACGGGTAAAATCAACGCGAAGATCTGTCTCTTTAAGAATATCAAGTAAGCTGGTCGACGCCCAACGCTTGAAAAGTTCAGCCTTCATGTGCTTGAGGTTTTCCGGCTCTGGCTGAGCTTCTAATGGCGTCAAACAGATACGTTTTTTTCCTTGTTCACGGAGGAATACCCGGGGATTTTTAGGAAGGCCCTGATTTAGTATCGACAGGGCATCCACCATTTGTTGCTTAAGAATGTTGATAAAAGACATAGGGTCGGCTGGTAATTTCAGAGCATCATAGTAAGCAACACGATTGACCTCGAAGTCCTTGGGAAGGTCTTCATCTGGATTGCGGTAACGGTGAGACCCCTCAACCCAAATTTCCTTACTGCGTAAGCGATCACGTAGCGCTTGTAGGACACTTATCTCGTAGTTGATACGATTAATCCGCTCTTTACCATCGCTATCCTGTTCCACTACGATATCGCGCCATTTTGGCTTAATAACCCCATCGATGGGTACATTATCGTCAGCTGCAAAGTATCGCACACCGCTATCACGGTAACTTTTAAGTAACTCCAATGCCTTCATGACTGGTTGATGAACCGTGTTATTACTGAAAAACGCCAATGCATCAACAATAGGGGGCAGCATACGCCGGTAATGGTTGCTATAAGAGGCACGGATGACAGTATGGACCACGTTCTGATAGCTCTTACCGCTGGTTTTAAATTCTTTTACTAGATCTTTCAGTGTCTGCAGTCCTACTAGTGGATAAAGTACCTCTTTAATGACGCCATCCGGTTGGTCTACAGCTGCTTCAGCCAGTTTAAACAGGAGGTTAGGCTTTCCACGTACTTGACGCAGGTTATCCAGTAATTGCTTTTCTACTTTCTTTTCAGCACGATTGCTGATCTTATGAACCGCCTGGATCAGTAAATCGACTAAGTTATCAGTAATACATTGCTGTCGTTGCCAGCAAAATGCAGCTACCAGCGCGTAACGAATATCCTCTGGGTGACGGTGTAACTCCCAGATGGATTCAATGCTGGCTCGTCGGTAATATTTTTGTAACCAGAGAGGGGGTAATGCTATAAATTCCTTTGTCGGTAAGGCTACTTGGCGAATACGAATAAGCTTGGCCAGTTCTTGCTGTGCCGTATCAAGACTTACTCGTCCAGGATCATGCCCTATCCATGTCAACCCACGTAATTCAACGTCAGAGGTTGATTTTTGATCTGTACAAACATCACCTAGTTCACTTTGACTGCCAAGTAACGCGTCAATAGATGCCTTAGTATCAGGAGTTAGCAAAGCAGAAATAAGTGCGACTAGTTCACTTTCGAATACATGAGTGGTTGAATTGAGCAAACGCTGTAGCTGAGCATTACTCGGTGGTTCAATTTTCTGACGGGCAAACCAGTCGTGAGCCTGCTCTAGCAAAGATTCTAAAAGTGGCGCAGCGGGAAGGACTTCAGCTCTCAACCAGGCTACCAATGCGTCTTTATCTTGCTGATGAGCTCGTCGAATGCCAAGAAAATTAAGGATTTCAGCCCGATCTCGTCTACCTGTACGACCAGTCCAATCATAGTCATCTAAGCTTTCTGGGGTTACCCCGATCTGGCGCGCCAGGTAATCAACTACTACACCAGGGATAGCAGCCCTTTTATCAGGGAAGTATGTTTGATTTTGAAAAAATTTTAGGAGAGTAATAAAACCAAGGCGGCAGGGCTTTTTTTTGTTGATGATTAAGGCTTGTTCATCAGATGACAAAAACCACTGCGCATGCAGTTCATCTTCGCTCCATTGCCATTTCACCGTTCGCTCTCCTGCATCACTACTGTAGGTCTTATAACACGCGATCATCCTATCATTAGAGTGGCAATATTGGTAGATCTAAATTTTTTGTGAAAAAATAGAGCCGTGCTCAAAGATTAGCCTCATCAAAAACCAGATGGCCGTTTTCGCAGCTATGTGCATACTACCCCAATGAGAGCTTACGTAAGCCAGCGCTTATTTTGCTCAGTCGGTATGCTCGGCTGCGGGGTCGCCAAAATCGAGCTTCAGGCCGCCATAGGAAAAGTGATCTCCTTCAATGATATTAGGTGATCTTCTTCATGTTAATACGCACCAAGCACTTGCAGATTATTGAGTGGGGTCGTATAGTCTCTTTGCCATAGCAAAAAACTATGGCCGGATTTGATACTCCGAGTTTACCATCAGCGCCGAAACGCACTATCCCGGTGTGTTTTTTTGTGCCATCCAGTTCATGGTGGCTCAGGCGGGGCACCTTCTAGGTGACCGGCAACTGATGGTCCGGTAGTATCAACTCTGCTTGGGCTGCCACCAATATTGAGCTTGATACCTCAAGGCGGCAGCAGTCGTAAACCATCAGGAGTTTGCTGTCATGCAACAATCATCAACTTTTTCTTTCAAAGAGATTCTTTCTCACACAAGTTCACTGCAGTCTGTTTTTGAGCAGGGTATTGAGATTAATACCCGAGATGCCACGGGCCAGACGTTGTTAATTTCTGCCACGTTAAAAAACGATTACGCTCTGGTTCAAGCCTTGCTAGAACAAGCGGGGATTGATGTTAATCTGCCGGATAGCCATGGAAGAACTGCACTGATGTATGCGATGAGCAGTCCGCATTTACCGATATTGGAAGAGTTGTTGGGTGATAATCGAATAGCGGTTAACCAGCAAGACTCCCGTGGGAGCACTGCTTTAATGTTAGCAGCGGCTTTGGGGCTTTGTCGGATTGTCAGTCTGATCTTGCCACCTTTTTTTAGACACAGAGAAGAGAAACCTTAAGCGACCTGGGATAACCAATTTTTTTCAAAATTTACAGGAGACAGATAGCCTAGCGTTGAGTGCCGTCTCTGTCGGTTATAAAACACTTCTACGTATTCAAAAATGCTCAATTTGGCTTGTTCTCTGCTCTCAAAACGTTCAAAGTGGGTGTGCTCTGTTTTTAAGGTATGGAAAAAACTCTCTGCTACTGCATTGTCATAACAATTGCCCGTACTACTCATGCTAAGCGTTATCTGGTGATGCGCCGATACAGCCTTGAATCCTTTGCTGGTATACTGGCTGCCTCGGTCGGAGTGGTGGATGAGACCTGCAGCAGGCTTCCTCCGTGTTATTGCCTGGCGTAATGCTGCGGCTACTAACTCGGTGGTCATGTGAGCTTGCATATCCATCCCCACGATACTACGAGAGAACAGGTCCAGTACGATAGCAACATACAACCATCCCTCTTGGGTCGGAATATAGGTAATATCTGCTGCCCAGTATTGATCAGGGCGAGTGGCTGTGAACTTCTGCTTGAGTAAATTAGGCGCCACTGCGGCCTTTGGATCGACTATTGTGGTTACCTTAAATCGTTTTTTCATCTTAGCCGCAATATGGGCTGCTTTCATTAGCCGACAAACCCGTTTGCGTGAACAGCGCTCACCTCTAGCTCGTAACTCAGCATGGATACGTGGGCTACCGTAAATTTGGTTGCTTATGGTATAAACCTCTTTAATTTCAGATATTAAACGCTCATCCTCACAATAGCGCTTGGATGGCTCAGCCTTGATAAACTGATAATAGCCACTGCGGGATACACCTAACACGTTGGACATCCTCTCTACGCTGAATTCCCCAGCATGCTTTTGCATAAACTGGTATTTTACTTGCGGGCCACTGAGAAGATGCCCAAGGCTTTTTTTAGGATATCCCTCTCTTCACGTGCTATCGCCAATTCTTTCCGCAATTGACTGAGCTCAGCATCAGACGCTTTCAGGTATCCTTTGCCCGGGAAAGCCTCTGCACCATCCTTGTTATGCTGATGGACCCACCCTGCCAATGTACTCTTGGGAACTCCCAATTCCTCGCTCAATTGACAGAGCGTTTTACCAGTGCTGTGATACAGCTTTACCGCATTCAGCTTGAATTCCTTATCATAGCTCCTTGATTCCCCTTGATTCATAACTTCACCTCAAAAAGTAACAAAAAATTATACGCTTTGTTCCTCTTCGTTGTGTCCGTTAAAGGGTAGCAAGATCAGTCGATTGCTGCAGCAGACAGGTATTGAAGTCAACCTTCGGGATAACCGTGGTCGGACTGCCTTGATGTTGGCAGTATTGTACGATGAAAGTGATGTTGTGGAGGAGTTGTTGCGTTATTCCTGGGTGGATGATACTGTGGAAGACAACCAGGGCCGTACGGCTTTCTTTTTTGCCAAGTACTCGAATAGGCCGCTATTGATAAAGACCCTGTTGCGGCATCCTCCACTTTGCTACAATTTTTTGCAAAACAGCTTTTAGTACAAGTAGCAACATTGTATTTAGCAATGCAGTAATTTACGGCGCCTGCTCATCACCATCTGGGGTATGGCGATGAGGCGGGTTGCTGATGCAGAAATTGCCTCTGGGCGTGTTAGAGCGCTTACTCCTCTGCTCCTATTTTTAGAGGAGCCTCAGACTCTAGCAATCGATTTTATTTTCATTATTAGGCCTAGTCGGCACATAGCTGCGAAAGTGGCCATGTGGATTTGACTATCGAGCAGCAACCCCCTATTTTTTAATGGCTTTTAACCAATACTTAACAGTCTATTATGTTATAAGTTAGTAGACACCAAAGAATAACCTGAATAGAATGTCTATAAAATCGATTTTATAGCATTTAATAGACATACTGTCTGTTAAACGATTTAGGAGACACTTTGGGCCATGCGACTCTTTGGTTATGCTCGAGTATCAACCAGCCAACAATCTTTGGATGTTCAAATCAAGGCATTGAAAGCTGAAGGGGTGAAAAGTAATCGAATTTTCACTGATAAGGCTTCAGGAAGTCATGCTGCTCGTGAAGGTCTCCAGCTGTTACGTGTTAAGGTTGAAGAAGGCGACCTTGTGCTGGTTAAAAAATTAGATCGGCTGGGAAGAGATACCGCTAATATGATCCAACTAATTAAAGAGTTTGATAATATGGGTGTAGCCATTCGATTTTTAGATGACGGGATCAGTACTGAAGGAGCAATGGGAAGGATGGTTGTCACCATCCTGTCAGCAGTCTCTCAAGCTGAACGCCAGCGGATATTAGAGCAAACCAATGAAGGGCGGATTGAAGCCAAAGCCAAGGGCATTCGGTTTGGTCGTAAGCCTTCAATTAACTATGAAAAAGTCAGGGGACTGTATCAGGGTGGGACAGGTGCCACCTCTATAGCAAAGCAGCTCAATATTGGTAGATCAACTGTTTATAAAATTTTAAAAATATACGACGTTAAATCAATAAGTTAATGCGTATCCTGGGGATTAACGCAGGTTTCCGTACCCTTGGAGGTCAGACCACTGAGACATCGCTGGATAAAAATGAGTTGGTTTATAAATACTTAATTGTAGGTAACTTATCAAAAGATTAAAAGCTAGCCTGCAGAAAGTAGGCAGGTTTTTCAAGTTATGATAATCTGACAGTCAGTCCTTAGCAAAGCCAGCAAATCGATACGTTATCGATTCTCCAATGGACAACGACCCCTATCAACAAAGACTAGAGTCCTTTCTAGAGTGTAGAGCAGCCGAAGTTGAACAGATACTTGACTACTCGAAATGACTTAAGCTCTATTAAACCAGATATAGTGAGCTCGGGCTTGGAGGTAACTCAATTGATATGAATAATCAGTATAAGCCGTTGAATAACGAGGAATGTGACCGACTAGGGGACTTTCTTGAAAAAGCCAGTTCACCGACAATGAACCTAGAAATGCTCGATGGGTTCTTCTCAGCGCTGATTTGTGGCCCAGACCTGGTGCTTCCAAGCGAGTATTTACCGGAAATTTTGGGAGAAGATTCTACCTTTGATAGTGATGACCAGGCTGTTGAGATTACTGGGTTAGTCATGCGGCACTGGAACACCATTGCATCAACATTGTTGAAAACGCTGGAGAAAAATGGAATTTACTTTCCTATTTTATTTGAAGATGAAAATGGCGTTGCCTACGGTAATGATTGGGCACACGGCTTCATGCGCGGTGTTCAACTACACCCTGATAGCTGGGATGAATTGATCAACAGTGAAGAGTTTGGTGGGGCAATCCTGCCGATTATGATCTTGTATTACGAGCACGATCCAAATCCAACCTTGCGTCCATCGGCGATTGTCCCGGAAAGACGTGAGGAGCTGCTTCAGTATATGGTTGCTGGTTTGGCGCATATCTATCGCTATTTTGCGCCACACCGCCAGTATACAGTGGAAATTGGCCAAGTTCCTTGGCGAAGAGATCAGCATAAAGTCGGCAGGAATGAGACCTGTCCTTGTGGCAGCGGGAGCAAGTATAAGTATTGCTGTACTGTCAAAGCCCAGACGATTCATTGATTCAAACTCACCTTCTATCGATAATGCGATGGTTGGCAATATCGACAGTGGATGACTAACTGGGGTTGTAGGGGTTTGGTTGAGTAGATACCTTCTTACACATCACGATGCAAGCGCTATTTTTTCATCAAATGGCATCCCAGATTTCAGTACGCCATAGGCCAGTTGTAGTAATTTACGCATAGCAGCACAGATGCCAATCTTGCCACCTTTATGGCGTGATACTAAGCGTTCCCATTGAGCTTTCACTATCGCATTACAGGATATTGCTGCCAGGGCTGGCATATACAACGCTTTCCTGAGGGCACTATGGCCTGTTTTGGATATCCGGCTTCGCCCCTTAAATAAACCTGATTCACATAGTTTCGGGTTAAGCCCTGCATAAGCCACTACTTCCTTGCTACTGCTGAATTTCGACATATCACCGACATAGGCTAACAAGCTGCTGCTCACTATTTCGCCAATACCTGGAATACTTTCTAGTAACTGCTTGTTTTTCTTTAGGTTATGGTCGTTATCAATATGAGTTTTTATCTTTTGTTTGGTTTCTTTGATTTGCTGCTTTAGATAAGCAATAATAGCTGTTAATGAGGACTGGATGACCTCATCAGCGACTAGCTGCCGGTTCTCCTGCATCCGTTTCATCTCCTCTAAAGAACTGAGGTGTCGTACCAGGGCAGTTAACTGACGTTCACTCAGCGGTTCCGGAGACCATAGGGCTGGCGTATGCAGCGCACAATAGCGTGCTATCATCTTGGCATCTCCCTGGTCCGTCTTGTTGCGGCTCAGTTCACTCTGGCCAAAGGCATGAATACGGGAAGGATTTTCCACACTGATAGTAATGCCATTGTCAGCTAGAAAAGTAGCAAGAGTAATACTGTAACTTCCTGTTGCTTCTAAACAGATATGACAGTTACCATAACAACTCAGCCATTTCAGCAATTGGGTGAAACCAGCGGGGGTATTGGGGAATACTTTCGTTTTATACTTTTTTCTTTCAACCCAAACAGCGACATCGAATTTTAACTTAGCAATATCAATACCTACTGCGATGTTTCCCATAAGAACTCTCCCAAAACAGAAAATTGTCGATATTACCCGGACCAGCCTTATCAATACGTGCTCAGAGGCACAAGATACCGTTCGATCTTGAGGGCAATAAATAAAAATAGGTCACCGGGGTTTAATCTACTCAACAAGCTTTAAGCCCAAGACTTACCACAAACTCACCGGTGACCTCCCAATGATCAGTTGGGGATCATTAACCTTTAGAGGATAAGGATCAAGATATAAGACTTACCCGGTTCACCTGGTTGCACAAATCCATGACTTTGGCCAATCCAGAACGATCGTCTTTAACACCGGATGCGCAGTCTTCAAATAAATGACGGTGGTCAATGCCAGCTTCGAGTAGCGCATCACGTTGCAATGCAGTGTTTTGGCGATCAGTCTCTCATGAGACTCGTAAGTAACCAACCAACATAGACGGAAAACCATAAAATTCGTATTTCCCTACACTATCAATTTGCAACATAGTTTTACATCTATTTTTTAGGGGTTTTTTCGATAAAATCTGGACGGTGGGGGAGGGTGTCGCAAAACAACTGTTTTACGATATTGTAGGAAACAAAATATTTTTGATATTTAATCTATATTTTTAGTGAAAATTATTTAAAAAATCAACTACTTGGTGTCTATCTTTTTTTTCAAAAAAGTGTATCCTTAATATTTAAAGGACTTTAAGCGTATGTTATTTCTACATACCAAAACTTAATTGATGTTTTTAATCGAAAATTTCAAGTCATGAGGCTTTATGGCGAAGAAAAAACATCCACGATTTTCCCGTCTTAGAACAAGACCTAAGAGGATTAAGAGAAGTCGGCGCTCAAAAAACAAAAAACCATCCCAAATACCAGCTTTTGTCTCATCAATAGTTACCTACAAACTTACTCAAAAAATTCATTCAACACTGTTTATGTATATTTATATCACATTTGGAGTAAATTATGGATTATACTAATATAGAAAATAAGTTGTTAGATTCGATTGAAGATAATGATTCTCATAAATCATTAAAACAGTTGCAAATCAAGCGTTGGTTAATAGCGTATTGGCCATTAGTTCAAAGTTTTGGTGAGAGAAAAGCGCTATTTTTAAAAAAAGTTTTTGATGATAAAGATTATTGGGGGGATGACTTAGATAAACCGAAACTTAATAGATACACTGTCGGTAGGAAGTTGCTAGCATTGAAGGATGAGGATGGAAAAAAAAGTTTTTTGAGTAGTTTTGATAAATACAAGATTGCTTGTTGGTGTTGCTTTGAAAAAGAAATTAAAACCATTTTTGATGAGTTTAAGCTAGAACAAGATACTGAATTATCAGAAAATTTAGTAGGGAATCTTAACAAAGGAGCTTTAATGATTTTTTGGTCGCATTATATTAATAGGGATAACCTCAGTGAAGAAGATAAAAACAAATACTCTTACAAGTATGGTTTTGAATGCGCAATAGTAGAGAAATTTGTAGAGGCTTTAGAGTTCTTTTTTAAAGAATTAACTAATATACCTTTAGAGGAACGAGAAGATCTACTGATGCAAGCTGCCATTTATAAAAGAATTCATGTTAGTGCTAATGCTGAGATGGTTGATTTTTGTATCAGAAATATTAGAGCTGATAAATACCCTGAACTTTTAAAAAGAGATTTAGAACGTAATGGGTATTATTCTACCGTGTGTAAATTGCAAAATGAATACTTTTTTGATAGCGCTAAAAAATTACTTGAATCCTTAACGGAATTTACTTCTTATGATGAATATTCATCTTTAATTTATAGTGTACTAGGTAATATTAAATCAGCAGCAGATAAAAATTTAATTACGGCTGCTGAAAGTTTTCTTGATTTTATTTGGACGCATTCCATCTTCAGTATGCATCAACAATCTTTTTTAAGTAAAATAAGTAACTTAGTATCCGCATCTAGGGATTTAATGACAGACCTTATTATAGAAAGTAAGGCTACTAAAATATTGTCAAAAATTATTAATTCTCTTAATCCAGAGCAAATGGAATATATTAATAAAGATAGTCCATTAAGTTATGAAAAATTCAATCTTTTGAAACAAAATATTACCGCTATGGAAATACAAGGCAACGCTGTTACTCCAATTTTAGGGAATAATCCTGTTAATTTTTTTAATCCATCCTTATATAAGGATGGAGCGGGAGATATGGCTTAGTGTAAAGATGTAATATGAATCTTTAAATTAAGAAAAAATATTTCAGATAAATAATTTATGAGGCCATTATGTCAGATAATGATCAACAAGAAAAACCGAAAGACTTTGAATTAATAGAGTTGCTTTTTAAAAAGAAAATACCTATTAATTCAACTGTATCAATAGATCCAGAATCAAAATCACAATTAGAAGATTTCTCTACAAGATTTCAATCGTTCATTGATCAGATTCCATCTTACTTACACTCAATCGACAAGCCAGGATTTTTTACTCATCTTTTTTTTGGAATTTTTTCTACTTTGTTAAATACTAAGATTAATAGAGAAAAATCACTGAATGTAAAAAGACTTTATTATCACTTTGAGGACGCGCAAACTTTAAAAATAATAGCTATCTCAGGTCGAGATCCATCTAATCTAAATAAAACTGATCAAGCAAATATTTTTATATTTTCAGAAAGAGATAGAGGTGTATTTACAAATCATGCTTCTAGTTTTAATCAAAGTGAATGGGACAGTATCAAATCTAAAATAAATTTACCGGCACAAATAGAGCATATTACTCCAAAAATTAAGTTAATAAAAATTACTAAAGATATTAAGGAAAATGGTATAGAAATTGAAGTAGAAGAAAATAAAAAAATAGAAAGTAGTACAGCCTCTCCTGGATTTGAATTTAAAGAAATAAAAGAAATAAAAAATTCTTCAGGTAATCCTATTTATTTTGAAGATTGTATAGAAAATCTTGATAATCCGAATGGAAATATAGTTGAGGAAAATTTCAAAAATTTACTAGCTTATATTACAAAGGTTCATATTAATCATTCTAACAGATCTTATGGGTCTGGATTTAACAAAAATAGATTGAAAATAGAGTTTCGTGAAGCTAATCATCATGGATTTGTCACAGGAGTTTTACTCAATTTCAAATATCGTTATCATGGTAAAATCTACTTAGAACAACTTTCTGGACCGGGTTTTGCGGATATTTTTGTAATATTTCGTGGTCCTAATCATGGAGTTAATGCTGTTCGTATAATTATTGAACTTAAAGCAAAAGAAAATTCTCCTACTGTTGGACTGAATCAAGCTAGAAAGTATACTACTGGCCCTATACGAGTTTTGACTATCTCAGATCAAGTGCTTTATGTAGGACTGAATTTAGATTTTAGAGATTCTGCAACTTTCGATACTAAGATATTAACCCTTGAAAAACCGAAAATGTCTTTAATAGAACAAATATTTACTAATATTAGTGACTGGGATGGAAACCAAGAAAACAAGGCTATTTTAGAAGAACAAATTAAAGAAGCTTTGTCATACGAGTATGATTCCTTTCCTGGTACCAAAGAAACAAAAGATCATTATTATTTTAGCAGATATATATCAGGTAAGTCGATTTTACTTAATAGTATTGATCAAGATGATGTAAAAAAATATTTATTTTCTTATGATGAAAGACCGTTGGAAGGTTATGAGGGGAAATATTCTTTATCAGAAAGTCCTGTTACTACTTTGGTTTTTATTAAAGGTAGTAATAAGAAGGGGAAAATAGCATTTATTTTCCATATACGAGAGTCTAATACAAAAGAATTTTGTCCTGATAAAAAAATTCCAATCGTAAATATACCAAATGTGGAAGAAATAATAGAAATTTATCTGAGTTTAAAAAAGTATGAAACAGGTATGTCTTTTGATGATCGTTTTAAGGTAGAAAAAATAAATAAATATAATAAAAATAGCGTTAACCAATTATCTATGTTTAAAGGGAAATTTATTGAAATACCAGACTCTAAGCAACTAAAAATAGCATTTGATCAAACGATAAATTCACAGCGTGAAACTGAATTTACTTCTAATTTATTACATTCACAGTATGAAAAATTATTTAGTGAAATAGCGAAAATACTTTATCCTATTAATGAATCTATTACTAATGAAGCACGGTTGCAAGCTTTTTTAAATGGTTTGACCAATAGTTACTGTGATTTAAAACTGCAAGAATCTTATAATTCACCTGATCCGAGCACAAAGATTGTAATTATACCTGAATTTCAAACAGGTGCAGGTGGTCGTATTGATATGTTGATTCAGGCTATTGGTCCTTCAGATCAAGGAACTAAAGAATATATTCCTATAGGCTTAGAATTTAAGAAACATTCTATAGGATTAAGTAAAAAACAACAAAGAGAGTTGGGAGAGTTAGAAAAAACAAATCTTATTATTTCTAAAGGTAAAGAAGCAGTAGAAAAACTAACGAAAGCACAGAAGCATAGATATGCTCAAGGCGCCGGCATAAAAGCTATGACAGATAGTGACAAAGCAATGATTGGGGGAGTTTTGCTTAATGTTAATGCTGAGAATCCCGATACTTTAATTTTCACTAGTGGGTCTTTTACTAATGCTGTAGTGGTTCATAGCTCTATTGATATGATCGCTAAGAAAAAACATATGATAGGATTAGAAAATATAAAGAACAAACGCAAAGGTATGCGCATACAAGGAGAAGATTTAAATTTTTTGGAGTCTGCTACAGATAATGGAGATTATAATTACTGGCTGCAACAACACGATATAGCCCGTATAGCAAGAATAGGATACAGGGATGGTAACGATGTTCAATTTAATCCTACTAATTTTGAAATAATAGGTTCTTTAGATCAGCTAAGTATACAATTAGAACGGCTTCAAAACGTACAGCATATAATGACAATGATCATTAATCTAGATAATAGAGGTCATTGGGTTACTTTGGTTGTTTATCAAAATAATGCGTATTATGCTGATTCGTTATATGATAGTGAAAAATACACTACAGAAGAACGCCATGAAATGCCGAATAATATTCGTTCGATTCTAGATCAAGCTCAAACTATTAATAACATTTTCGATCTTCGTGTTAGTCAACAAACAGATGGCTATAATTGTGGTTTGTGGGCATTAGAAAATGCGATTACTATAAATCAAACATTACAAGAAAATCAAGATCTGAACGGGATTAAAAATAGACTAAAACCAACTCAACAAATGAATGAAAAATACTTTGAGGAAAAGCGAGAAGAGCTTAGCAGACGATTGTTTGAAGATAATGAGCGACAAAACCTCTTCCGAGAAATAGAGACTGTAATGAAGATTGTAGATATTAGGAATATAACTCAGCAGACGAGTGGGATCTCAGATCCACTAGCACTGACAAGCTCTGAAACTCAGATACCCGATCAACCGCTTTATCGTCCTGACTTACCTAGATCAAATCTTTAGTCGGGTAACGGAGACATATTGCTATGCCACCGGCTAGGTAGAAGGAGCCGCTACAGTTTAGCAAATCCCACCCCCTTTGATGAAAGGTAAGCGACAAACCAGTACCGTGTAGAAAATTATGGGTGATGCCGTCAAAGGTCGGGTAACGGAGACACATTGCTAGTAAGCGACCCATTATAGACGTCTGGACGATAAGCGGTTTAAGAGTCAATGTATTCCCCAGAAAACTAACGCTGGGGAACATGATGAGTTATAAAACTAAAGGGGTTATCAGGAGCCAAACGAAGAGAGCCAGCTACAGTGATGAGCTAAAGCCGGCTACCTTGATTCCCATTGCTATTCAACAAACAGAAACAGCTTCTTGCATGGCCCCTGCTGCTGTTAAGGCCATTGCAGAGGGATTGCCGACTGGAGAGGAGGCTAGTAGGCCACTCGGTATGATTGAAATCATCTTGCAGCGGGCACGGGTCCAAATCAAGGGTTTGGTGGATGGCGATACCTTACGACTGGTTCTAAAGAGCTGCCAGGATGATTAATTTACCTACCGGGTCTCGCATCTGGTTGGTGGCGGGCGTCACTGATATGCGAAAAAGCTTTCAGGGACTGGCGGCGCAAGTAGAAAGTAAGCTAAAAGAGGCTGCCCTATCAGGCCAGTTGTTTGTGTTTCGGGGCAGACGGGGCAACCTCCTCAAGGTATTGTGGGCGACTAATGATGGGTTGTGTCTATTGTCCAAGCGGTTAGAGCGGGGCTTTTTCGTTTGGCCAGTGACCCGTGAGGGGAAGATATTCTTGACTCAGGCCCAATTGGTCATGTTACTCGAGGGGTTGGAATGGAAACAGCCTAAACGCTGTCATAAACCGCTATCGATATTGTAAAAGCATTAACCTCAGTGTAACGTTATGGGATGAACCAGCTCCGAGTGACGCCGCCGCGCTACAAGCACTGCTACTTGACCAGCAGGCTACCATTGCTGCTTTGCAACGTGAATTGCAGGATAAATTGGCAGAAATTGAGCAGCTAAAGAGCCAGCTAGCCGTTTTGAAACGTCAGCAATTTGGCTGCCACTCTGAGAAGGTCAAACGACAAATTCAGCAGGTTGAAGAAAAGCTCTTCGAATTAGAAGAGGATTGCATCCAAAAGCTGGCCCCCGTTGACCCAGGTGTTGTTGCTGCTTTACGACAATCACCTGCTCGAAGACCGTTACCTGCCGAATTGGCCCGAGAAATACAGACGCTAGCCCCACAAGAGACGGCTTGCCCGGAGTGCGGAGGTGAATTAAAGCCATTGGGTGAGCAGAGCAGTGAGCAACTCGAGTTGATAAAGAGTGCCTTCAAGGTTATCCGCTGGGTTCGGCAAAAACGGGCCTGTGGTCGTTGTGATTGCATCGTACAAGCACCAGCCCCCAGTCGTCCGATCGACCGTGGGATCGCTGGGCCAGGATTACTCGCCAGAGTAGTGGTATCCAAATTCGCAGAACATACGCCGCTCTATCGGCAGTCAGAGATTTATGCACGCCAAGGGGTTGAATTGAGCCGCAGTACGCTAGGTCGTTGGGTGGCTGCGGTCAGTGAGTTGCTAAGCCCCCTAAAGGCGGGCGCCCGAGAGTACTGTCAGAAAAAGATTTGAAAGAAGCCCGTGCTTTACTAACCGATCCTGATATCACAGTCGAAGACGTAGCCCGGCGTCTGGGGGTTGGCTCATCTACTTTGTACCGTTATCTACCTGCAGCCCGTCAGTCAGTGCAGGAAGCGGCAGCCTGATCCTGCAAATGGCCTCAAATTGTAGCGTCGCCCACACTGGGCCGTAATGAAGGATTGCTTTTTCGTTTAGCATGGAATACACTAAAGTATATCACATAATTTTTCCCTAAAGGACAAGGTTGCTTGGAGACTTTTGATGAGTCAAATGGCTAAATTATTTAAAAACGGCAGAAGCCAGGCGGTGAGACTCCCGGTTGCTTATCGTTTTGATACAGAACGGGTTTTTTTATCTAAAAATCCAGAAACTGGAGACGTGATTCTTTCTCGCAAGCCAATGAATTGGGATTTTTTCTTAGAAAAGTTAAAAATTTTGGCAGTAAATAGCGATTTTCTTAGTCAAGAAGAACGTAATCAGATTCCACAGAATAGAGACCCTTTTAAGGGTTGGGTTGAGTAGTGCATAGGTACATGTTGGATACTAATACAGTAAGCTTTATTATTAGAAATCATCCAGTTATTATACAGCATATGGTAAGTATTCCACCAAGCTCTGTTTTTATTTCTGCTATTACGGAAGGGGAGTTACGTTTTGGATTAGAAAAACGACCAGAAGCGAAACGACTTTTTATAGCTGTTCAAGAATTTTTGAGATGTGTAGATATATTACCCTGGGGTAGCGCTGTTTCTAAAACTTATGCAGCTGTACGTGCTCAAATGGAAAAAAATGGAAGTATACTTTCTTCTCTTGATATGCTGATAGCCGCACATGCAATAAGTGTAAAATATGTTTTAGTTTCTAATGATAAAGCTTTTATACAAGTTCCAAATTTAAAATTAGAAGATTGGACTGTTTGATTAATGTTTTAAGTCAACAGACAGGTCGCTCGAGAGAGGGGACATGTCGCTGCGCGACACCAGGGAAGAAGACTGCCCACAGCCTTTGCTCTCACTCTCCAAGGCAATAAATGGAGATTTTTAATCTCTTTTAAAAACGGAGAACCCTTTAAAAGCCTTGTAATCGATTATAATGTTAGATTTTTACACAATATCACCACCCTATTGCCCAACACCTAAAAATCTTTTCTAGTGGATTATAGCAGTTTTTAACCTGATTTGTGTTCATCAGGTTCTCTTCAGAGCTCTACAAAACCTCGTTCCTAAGCAACACCCGAATCACCCTCACAAAGCCTCAAAAATCAAAACAAGAAAGACATGTCTTTTTTTACCAAATTGTGGTTCCACAAGGAAGCAGCTACGGGCATACTACCCCTTGTGTTAGGTTTTTTTTGACGTGGTTTGAGATCTTTCTTCGCTTTCAATTAATATAAACCAATTTAAGGCGTTTTTTCTCTTGAACTATACAAATCCATTACCTGTGTCGTTAAAGTATCTCCACGGCCCTTGTATCGACTTTTACGGGCATTCTACTGGTGTGAGTAATCCTCTGATTTGGGCATTGTGTCGGGTATGGTGATTTATTACAGTTTCTGACTAGGCCAGTTTGGATAGCTTGCTCCTGACATAATCCAAGTTAAGACTCAGGCAGGTGGAAGTTATCCACAAGCACAGGTAACGGATCGGGCAGCCGTGCGCTCGCGCTTTTTTTTATTATAAACAGATTAAAGAACAGATTAGGGGATTTTTATCAAATCCAAAAATGCCAATTCGTATAAGGCTTTGAAGTGGGTTTTAAATTTTCTTATCCCTGGTGCTAGAACGGTATCTCCCTGGTGCTAGAACGGTACTTTTGATCAAAAAACAACCTATACCGTTCTAGCACCAGGGTTTAGTGGTTATTTTTTTTACATGTCAGAGTTCTTGATTTTTTTGTAATGTAAGTGACGTTTTTGCGAATCACTCGGTTTTTTTTCAATATGCACAAGATCTTCTTGAATGCTATAGCTAAATTTTTGGCCATTAGCTCTGCTGGCTTCGATTATCGCATTGAGAGCTTTTCGTAAGTCTTGTCTGTAGTTATCAAGCCTAGTTGCTTCACTTCCACAAAGTTCATGTAGCTTTGCGACGCTGTAAGCATAAGGTTTGGCGTGACTAGCATAAAACCCATGTAACCATTGTGCCAACGGCTTTCCGGATAATGCGTTTCGTATATTTAAATCTATCTGTGTAAATCTGTTGGCATCAAATAACGGTCTTAATTTTTTATTTAAAATAACAACATATTCTACAGTTTTTTCATCTTTGTAAATTTCTTCAATTAAACCGCCGACATAGGTGAACTTATCCTGGATTATTTCAATAGTTCCGGAACGAAGTCGTAACAACCTTCGATGTAGGATTTCTCGATTTTTTCCTGTATCAGTTTTTCCCAGGACTTTTAGCATGGAGTAAGCTGTGAATCTATATTGCTGTCCCATCTCATGAAATCGAGTAATATGTAATACAGATTCCCATACATCGAGATCTCCTTGATCAAGTCTGGTTCCTGTATAAAGTATTTTTAATCCTTCTGGTGCCGCAATTGGATGGCGTTCTAGCGCTAATTTTTTCCCTTTTTTAACAGCCCCAAATACGCTCTCCTGCATCACTACTGTAGGTCTTATAACACGCGATCATCCTATCATTAGAGTGGCAATATTGGTAGATCTAAATTTTTTGTGAAAAAATAGAGCCGTGCTCAAAGATTAGCCTCATCAAAAACCAGATGGCCGTTTTCGCAGCTATGTGCATACTACCCCATGCTGGCTCAGCATTTTGATCTTAACCACGATCCGCAAGGAAGCGATCCCGCAATGCTGCAGCTGCTGACAGATAACCCCTATCCACTACTGGGTGATGTGCCCTGGGATCTCGAAGCGATGGCCTGTCGAGCCAGTGATATCGCACGACATCTGCAGGTGACCATCATTAATTCTGGAGAGATGCAGCAACGCCGACTGAAATCCATTATTTTTTGTGCGCATAGCATTCCCCATATGCTGAGCTATTTTCAACCAGGCGCCCTGCTGGTCACCTCCGCCGATCGAGCGGATGTGGTGTTAGCAGCTTCACTAGCTGCCTTAAATGGCATTGCTATTGGTGCTTTGCTGCTAACAGGCGGTTATGCCCTGGATGCTCATTTAAAACAGATCTGTGCCCGAGCGTTCGAAGCGGGCTTGCCCGTTTTTTCTGTTGAGAGCAATACTTGGCAGACTGCTATGGCGCTACAGCGTTTTAGTTTGGAACTCCCTATCGACGATCCGCAACGGATTGAGGCGATTCAGGAACATATTGCTGATCAACTGAACAATGCGTGGATCACTACCTTAACCACCGCCCTCACCCGTCCGCCCATCTTGTCACCGCCCGCCTTCCGCTATCGCTTAACTGAACTCGTGATCTTGCTACCCTTTAACGGACACAACGAAGAGGAACAAAGCGTATAATTTTTTGTTACTTTTTGAGGTGAAGTTATGAATCAAGGGGAATCAAGGAGCTATGATAAGGAATTCAAGCTGAATGCGGTAAAGCTGTATCACAGCACTGGTAAAACGCTCTGTCAATTGAGCGAGGAATTGGGAGTTCCCAAGAGTACATTGGCAGGGTGGGTCCATCAGCATAACAAGGATGGTGCAGAGGCTTTCCCGGGCAAAGGATACCTGAAAGCGTCTGATGCTGAGCTCAGTCAATTGCGGAAAGAATTGGCGATAGCACGCGAAGAGAGGGATATCCTAAAAAAAGCCTTGGGCATCTTCTCAGTGGCCCGCAAGTAAAATACCAGTTTATGCAAAAGCATGCTGGGGAATTCAGCGTAGAGAGGATGTCCAACGTGTTAGGTGTATCCCGCAGTGGCTATTATCAGTTTATCAAGGCTGAGCCATCCAAGCGCTATTGTGAGGATGAGCGTTTAATATCTGAAATTAAAGAGGTTTATACCATAAGCAACCAAATTTACGGTAGCCCACGTATCCATGCTGAGTTACGAGCTAGAGGTGAGCGCTGTTCACGCAAACGGGTTTGTCGGCTAATGAAAGCAGCCCATATTGCGGCTAAGATGAAAAAACGATTTAAGGTAACCACAATAGTCGATCCAAAGGCCGCAGTGGCGCCTAATTTACTCAAGCAGAAGTTCACAGCCACTCGCCCTGATCAATACTGGGCAGCAGATATTACCTATATTCCGACCCAAGAGGGATGGTTGTATGTTGCTATCGTACTGGACCTGTTCTCTCGTAGTATCGTGGGGATGGATATGCAAGCTCACATGACCACCGAGTTAGTAGCCGCAGCATTACGCCAGGCAATAACACGGAGGAAGCCTGCTGCAGGTCTCATCCACCACTCCGACCGAGGCAGCCAGTATACCAGCAAAGGATTCAAGGCTGTATCGGCGCATCACCAGATAACGCTTAGCATGAGTAGTACGGGCAATTGTTATGACAATGCAGTAGCAGAGAGTTTTTTCCATACCTTAAAAACAGAGCACACCCACTTTGAACGTTTTGAGAGCAGAGAACAAGCCAAATTGAGCATTTTTGAATACGTAGAAGTGTTTTATAACCGACAGAGACGGCACTCAACGCTAGGCTATCTGTCTCCTGTAAATTTTGAAAAAAATTGGTTATCCCAGGTCGCTTAAGGTTTCTCTTCTCTGTGTCTAAAAAAAGGTGGCAAGATCACTCGCTCGCAAAGCGAATAAACGCATTGTATTACCTGAAGGGGATGAACCGCGGACTATCCGCGCCGCCGCCCTTTGTGGGGAACGCCAAATCGCTCGTTGCGTTCTATTGGGTGATCCAGCACGGATCCGGCGCACCGCCGAAGCTGAAGGAATCACTCTGGGAGCCAGTGTTGAAATTCTGGATCCAGAACCCTTAAGAAACCACTATCTGCCACGATTGATGGCACTGCGACAGCCACGCGGGATGACGACACGGTTGGCTCGTGAATGGCTACAAGATACTGTGGTATTAGGAACGCTCATGCTAGAGCAAGCAGCGGTTGATGGCTTAGTCTCTGGGGCTGTACACACTACCGCCAACACCATTCGCCCAGCCTTGCAACTGATTAAAACCGCACCGGGAAGCCCTTTGGTCTCATCGCTATTTTTTATGCTGCTCCCCGATCAAGTACTGGTCTATGGCGACTGTGCCATCAATCCTGATCCCACAGCAGAGCAGCTGGCGGCGATTGCTATCCAATCTGCCGACTCTGCAGCAGCGTTTGGGATTGAGCCCCGGGTGGCGATGATCTCTTACTCGACTGGTCGTTCTGGCTCTGGCAGTGATGTCGATAAAGTACGGACCGCCACGCAAATTGCACAGCGGCGCCGTCCTGATCTGATCATCGACGGGCCGCTACAGTACGATGCCGCCATTATGGCAGAGGTGGCTCAATCTAAGGCACCAGATTCCCCAGTCGCTGGCAGAGCGACCGTCTTTATCTTCCCTGATCTCAATACCGGAAACACCACCTATAAAGCCGTTCAACGCTCGGCGAACTTACTTTCGATTGGTCCCATGTTACAGGGATTACGCAAACCGGTGAATGATCTCTCTCGGGGTGCTTCGGTAGATGACATTGTTTACACTATCGCGTTAACCGCCATTCAAGCGGTCCGAAGCACCACCACTCAGCAGCAGAGTGGTGACAATCCTCACCCCTAAGGGCTGTTGAAACCATTAGGGGCTTTACCATTTTTAATCAATGTGTCTAGCATCCCGTTGAACTTGAGCGAATATCCTAATCAGGACGTGCCATCCTAAACACTTCCTGATGCTTTTCATCGTCAGTCAACCCAGCGGCACTCAGCGAGTTTTCATCAACTGGAAGCGCTGCACAATCCTCAGTCATCTTTCCAGGGTCCAAAAAGGAATTGATTAGTTTTTTCTGATCATTTTTTGGTAAATAATAACCAATCTTCTCTACTAATTCAGGTGGTAATATAGGAAGTTCTTGACTCAATTCCAGTGGTATTTCTCTAAACTGATCAATCAGTGATTTTTGTTCTTCTGCTTCTTTATATTTATTTTCTATAAAATTATTAAATATTAAAGAATCATTATTTCTCAGTGAAATTAATGTAGAGGTAATAGATTTATCACGCAGATAGCTAACAAGATTTTCTTGATTTTCTTCTTTAAGAAAATCACTGAGAGTCATTTTTTCTATAATTGAACTCAGTTTGATTTTTAATTCATGAACAGCTCGACTACAGAAATCATACGCTTTATTACTACCAGAGAGTATATTGATATCCGCACCTTCTAGGATGAAGGTCTTAGCAAGTTCTATATAATCTAAATCCAAGGCTACCTCAAGGGCAGTTACACCACGTGTATTGACTTCATCGATATTGCTACCATTTTTTATTAAAATCTTAGCAAGTTCAATATCACACTCTTCAACTGCCTTGTGAAGAAATGTTACATTATAAGAAATATTTTTACCACCATTTTTGCATTGACTAATGTCTGCACCCTGACTGGCTAAAAACTTAAAAGTTTCTGACCGACCTAATTCCAATGCCCTATAAGCCAGAGTTTTGTTAAACGGGTCTCTTTTATTAAAATCTGCACCAAGTTTTATTAAAGAGCTAATAAACTTTATATTCTGAAACAAACTCATGAACAATGGAGTTCTACCCTCATTATCGGCATGATAAATATTAGCCCCATTTTTTATTAAAAGTTTAACAATTTTTATATCACCAGTGGTAACTGCTCGATGAAATGGAGTTCTACCCTGATTATTGGCATGATTAGTATTAGCCCTATTTTTTATTAAAAGTTTAACAATTTTTATATCACCAATCCCAGCCGCCACATGAAGCGAAGTATCTCCCCTGTAGGATTCTTTATTAATATCTGCGCCACTTTCTATTAAAAGTTTAGAAAATTCTATATTCTTGCTTATCAAAGCAATGTGAAGAAGAGGTCTATCTAATTCGATGACTTGATCGATATCCACACCACTTGTTATTAAAAGTTTAGCACCTTCTATATCATTTTTTTGAAGTGCCTCATAAAGCGTTCTTGGGGCATGATACACGGGATTAAGGCCACTCCGAAAAATATTTAACATAATATACATTCCTTGTAGATCAATTTTTTGAGGGATTGAGTAAAATTAATACGGGCGTTAGCAGGCTCCGTACGATTTAACCGACACCCCATTTTCTGCTAAACACTCAGCCGAGTGTTTTCTGTATCTTAGATAACAATTTACCTCTAACACCCTTTTGGTCCGTCTAAAAAGCATTATTTTCATCAAAAATGCATCATTATTGTAAATGATTTTACAATGGATGACAACGGTGCATTCCAATCCTTAAATGAGTCCACTGATGACCCTTCACTCAGGGTGGCTGACAGGAGCTCATCACACCCCATAGGCCTGTCAAAAGAGACCTTAGCCCTGGCTGAGGTGATATCCATTCCCAAATCCTTAGCGATCAAGGCTCCTATCTGCTACATTAGTAAGGGTGTTGACAAAACGATTAGATCGACCAAACTACGGAGCTGAACATGGATATGATGAGTATTGTCCTAATAGTTGTCTTGCTGTTTACCGTCTCACTGTTGGTCGGTACTGTGAAGATGGTTCCTCAAGGATCTCACTGGACGGTAGAGCGTTTTGGTCGCTATACTCACACCCTAAAGCCTGGACTCACTCTGGTCTCCCCCTTCATTGATCGCATCGGTCATCGTGTCAATATGATGGAGCAGGTCCTCGATATTCCCTCCCAAGAGGTGATCTCCAAAGACAATGCCTGTGTGACTATCGATGCGGTCTGCTTTATCCAGGTGATTGATGCTGCCCGCGCTGCTTATCAAGTGAGCCAGTTAGAGTACGCGATTAAAAATTTGACCATGACTAACATGCGAACTGTGTTGGGGGCGATGGAACTCGATGAGATGCTGTCACAACGGGATATTATCAACTCACGCCTGTTACATATTGTCGATGAAGCGACCAATCCTTGGGGCGTTAAAGTGACCCGCATCGAAATCCGTGATGTCCGTCCTCCCAAAGAGCTGGTCGCTTCGATGAATGCACAGATGAAGGCTGAACGGACCAAACGGGCCGATATTTTAGAGGCTGAAGGGGTTCGACAAGCGGCTATTTTAAAAGCAGAAGGCGAAAAGCAAGGAGAGATCCTCAAAGCAGAAGGGGCCCGTCAAGCCGCTTTTTTACAAGCCGAAGCGCGGGAACGGGCGGCAGAAGCAGAAGCCAGAGCAACCCAAATGGTCTCAGAGGCTATCGCTGCTGGTAGTGTCAATGCCGTGAATTACTTTGTGGCACAGAAATATATAGAAGCGCTGCACTCCCTTGGAAAATCTAATAATAGTAAAGTGATTATGCTGCCCCTAGAGGCGACTAATCTGATTGGCGCCATTAGCGGCATCAAAGAGCTGTTGCAACCTGAAAAAAGCGAAATAGCTCGGGGAGCTAAGGGGTGACAACCGTGTTAAGTTGGAACCAGTGGCTGGACTATCCCCACTGGTTTTGGTTGGCTATCGGGGGGCTGCTACTCTCTGCTGAATTGCTGGGTGCTGCAGGTTATCTCCTCTGGCCAGGCTTTTCTGCTTGGTTAGTGATGCTAATCAGCCTGCTAATGCCCACTCTCAGCTGGCCTTGGTTGTGGGCCTATTTTTCGCTGCTGAGTTTTGTCACGCTTCTAGGATGGCACTACTGGCAACAACGAAAAACCGCCTCCAGCACGCCAGAGGTACTGAATCAACCACAACAGCAGCTGCTCGGCTATCATGCCACTTTAGATGCCGCACTCATCGATGGGATCGGTCGTCTGCGAGTGGGCGATAGTAGTTGGCGGATCCAAGCGGATCAACCGCTATCAGCAGGCACCCAGGTAGTGGTCATTGCTATCGAAGGGATCACGCTGCGTGTGAAACCCTTGTAGTCTAGGCACTGCCTACTAAGAGCAGTGTGGATCTAGGATGAATAGGACAGACTGGAACCCCAACGACAGCAGGTCTTTGGGCTGTCTCAGGGAGACTTTAACTGAAAGACAATACTCTGAACCGGTTACTCACTTACTTAGGGCAGCGCTTGGCTAGCTTGTTCTATCAGCCTAATACACCGTATCCCTGTGCTGATCTCACGCTGGCTACTGGCTCACACCTACACCTGGTCGCCAACCTACCGATGGCCACCGATCGACTAGCCAGCTTGCCTGAACCGCTGCTACAGCGATTAGATTGGGCTGATGCGCTGATTGTTGAAAGCGATATTTTAACGCTCTCTCCTGAGCTGGAACGATTGGAACCACAGGCAGCATTAGCTGCCCGCTTACAGCCCTCTGACTACACGCTGTTGCTGCACTGTTGCCAATCGGTCAACTTACCCTTATCACGCATCGATACCCTGCCCTATTGGCAAGTGGCCCTGATGTTGCAAACCTACCAAGCGTTACAGCAGGGGCTATTCACTGAATATGGTGTTGAGTACCAGTTATTAACCGAACGCCAACAGCAGAATAGAACGATCCTTGAACTGGAGGGGCAGCCCTTACAACACACGCTCTGGTCATCGTTAGTAGCGGCGGGGTTACCGCTGCTACAGACTACCCTACAGCAGTGGCATGAAAGCCAACAAGCATTACACCAGGTTGAAACCTGGTGGTTATCAGGTGCCGAGCCCTCCCCCTCACTGCTTCAGGCATTCTGCTACCCACTGCACCAGCGGGTGATGACAGCCCGTCACCCCCAGTGGGTAGCGTTCCTCAAACAGTTACCCGCTGGTAATTACTTAGTCGCCGTCGGGGCCCTACATCTATTCGGCCCCAATGCCCTGCTAGCCCAGCTAGCAGTCCAATAGACCCACTGCTAAGCGCGCTCCTCTGAGGATGCTTAAAACACTCTCCCAGCAGAATGCTATTTTAGTGCTGTTTGCGGTCGTCTGTACTAGTGTACTGGTGTTGGTCCAGCGCTTGACCGAACCGCAGATCAAACAGCAGGCAGTCGCACAACAGCGAACGTTGCTCAACCAACTCCTGCCCGCCACCGATTACGATAACGATTTGCTGCGGGCCTGTTATCTGGTACAAGATCGGCTGCTGGGCAGCCAACAGCCTCAACGTCTCTATATAGCCTATCGTCAAGGAGAGCAGGTTGCCAGCCTCATCACCAGCGAAGCGGCCGGCTATGCCGGGCCCATTCGCTTACTGGTAGGCAGCGACCCTCAAGGACGGATCCTGGGGGTACGGGTTATTGCGCACCAAGAGACCCCGGGATTGGGCGATAAAATCGAGATCACCCGCACGTCCTGGATCCAAATTTTTACAGGAAAACAGCGCGTAGCGGGGCCTAATCCTCCGTGGGATGTGCGCAAAAATGGGGGCGATTTTGATCAATTGAGCGGTGCTACGATTACCTCACGCGCGGTGATCCGCCAGGTAGAGCAGACGCTACAGTATCTCACCGAGAAGCCGCCTGATTTCCTACACTCCCCACCCTGCTCGGAGGCGCCATGACGACCCCTCCCTCGTTACTCTGGCAAGGCTTATGGCAGCGTAACTCTGCCTTGGTGCAGTTGCTAGGCCTCTGCCCACTGCTTGCCGTCTCCAGTACAGCAGTGCAGGCGTTGGGTTTAGGGCTTGCCACCACACTGGTACTGCTAGGCACTAATGGGATCATCGCCCTGCTGCGCCACTGGATCCCTCGGAGCATCCGTCTGCCTATTATGGTTCTGGTGATTGCTACCGTCACCACCAGCGTACAACAGCTGATTCACGCCTTTGCGGCCGATCTCTACCAAGCCTTGGGCATTTTTATCCCATTGATTGTGACCAACTGTATTGTCCTGGGACGAGCCGAAGCCTTCGCGCTTAAAAATCCACCCCATCTCGCTGCGCTAGATGGCTTAGCCATGGGATTAGGAGCCACCCTTGCTCTGTTGTTACTCGGTAGTCTACGAGAACTCCTCGGAAGCGGTACGCTATTTCAGGGCGCTGAGCAACTGTTAGGGGCCTGGGCCCGGGGCTGCACGATTGAATTACTTCTCCTGGAGCACCCCTTTGTACTGGCCAGCTTACCACCAGGCGCCTTCCTAGGCTTAGGTCTATTACTGGCTTTGAAACAGGCCCTAGAGCACTACTGGAGCTACTATCAGCGAGCACGCCAACAAAACCAATCTCACTCAATAGGCAACCCAATCACTCGCACGAGAATACCCCTTGAACGCTAGATCAGTCACATGCTAAACCCGCAACAGTGCTGGACTGTTTTTAGACGGTTCCAACAGGATCAGCCGCAGCCAACCACAGAGCTGTGCTATCACACACCGTTTGAATTATTGATAGCAGTGATGCTCTCAGCCCAAGCGACGGATATCAGTGTTAATCGGGCGACAGCGGTGCTGTTTCCTCTAGCGAATACGCCTTCAGCACTGCTCTCTTTGGGTGTTGAAGGGTTAGAGCCCACTATCCGCTCAATCGGTCTATACCATACCAAGGCGAAACATATTATTCAGACGTGCAAACAATTGCTTCTAGAACACCAAGGAGAGGTTCCTGCTTCGCGAGGGGCTTTAGAAGCTTTACCAGGAGTTGGCCGTAAAACAGCCAATGTGGTGTTGAATACGGCGTTTGGCTGGCCCACTATTGCCGTGGATACCCATATTTTTCGAGTGTGTAACCGCCTTGGCCTCGCTCCCGGAAAAACGGTACACCAGGTAGAACAGAAACTACTGGCCGTCGTGCCTGAAGAGTTTAAACAGCACTGCCATCATTGGTTGATCTTACATGGCCGCTACACTTGTACAGCACGCAAACCGCGGTGTCATCACTGTAAGATGGCTGATCTGTGTGAATACCCCGCCAAGAGTCTGTAGGTAGCCTGCTAAATGGCCCAACCCCCAGCGTAAAATAGCCATAATAGCAGCGCAATCAGGATGGTGCCGCTATTTAATTTGTCCTGCTCACCGGCAATCAAACGGCCCACCACTAAACAACCAAACCCTATGGTGATACCCGTGACCACATTACAGCTCAACATAATAAAGACAGCACAGACCAGCCCTGACAATGTATCCACACTATCTTTAAAATTTAACTGGGTCACCTGCCTTAACATCAATAAACCGACATACATCAGCGGTGGCGCAGTCGCATAACTAGGGACCAAATAGCTCAGTGGCGATAGAAATAGCATCAGTAAAAACAGCAGGCCAACTACAACGGCTGTTAACCCCGTACGCCCGCCGGCCATCACCCCGGTAGCCGACTCGATATAGACTGCTGCCGGCGGAGCGCCCACGATACCGGACAACATGCTGCTGACTGAATCAGCGATAAAGGCCTTATCCCCATTGATGATCTGCCCATCACTATCCAATAAATTGGCCTGTCCAGCCACCACGCGTAGCGTACCCGTAGCATCAAAAATGGCCGTTAACAATAAAGCAAACACGCTGGGCAGCACCTTAGGGGACAAGGCTCCCACGATATCTAACGTACCGAATAAACCGCCTTGCGCTGTGTCACTCAAAGTAGGCCAGGCGACCCACCCCTGAAACGTCACGTCGGGATCAAATAGCAGGCCCAATAGAGAGATGCCGACCATCACCAGTAACAGGCTGCAGTTCACTCGACGCTGTGCCAAACCAAAGATAGTGGCCAAACCACCTAGAGTCATCACCACCGGAAAGGTCGTCAGCTCCCCCAAACTCAGTGGCAAACCAGCGCCCGGATCGGAAACCACCAAGCCAATCCGTGAAGTCGCGATTAACAGTAAAAAGAGGCCGATGCCAATCCCCGTTCCCTGAGCAATGCCCAGCGGTAGATGGTTTAACAGCCATTGACGAATGCCCGTCTGTGTCATTAAGGTAAAGAGCAGCCCCATGACAAACACCGCACCCAGTACCACTGGAATGCTCATTCCTCGCTCTAGGACTAAACTAAAAGCGGTAAAGGCACTGAGCGAGATGGCACAACCAATGGCCATGGGTAATTTAACCCAGAGTCCCATTAGCAACGAACCACAGGCAGAGATCAGACAGGTCGCGATGAAGATCGCACCGCGATCAAATCCGGCACTACTCAACATGTCGGGAACCACGACAATCGAGTAAACCATCGTTAGAAAAGTCGTCATTCCAGCGGTGATCTCTTGCCGCAGCGAGCTGCCTAACTGACTGATAGAAAACCAACGATCAAGAGAGTGTTGCGTCGCTTTCAACCGCTGCTGTAACTGTTGCATCTTCATTTGACCCTGCTCACTGATTATCACCCTAATATACCTTAGTTTCACCCCTGTTACACGCAATCAGTGCATTCCAGCTGACACGGCGTGACGGTTGGAGAGGGTTTGGAGAGGGTGGGCAGTGGTTGATGGGGTCATTAACCGGTTCAGCTACGAGAGAAGGCAGTTGACTCCTGGGACGCTTTCTCGTAGTATGCGCCGGCACAGGTGAGCAGCGGCTTATCCCACAACAAAAGCTGCTGTTGCCTACAGTAGTCCTTAGCGTCCGTAGCTCAGTGGTTAGAGCACTACCTTGACATGGTAGGGGTCGGTAGTTCGAGTCTACTCGGACGCACCAAATTTAAGCCCTGTTCAAGCAGCATACAGGGCTTGTCAGAACCTGCACTGCCAGCGGCCACCTGGCCGCTGAACAGGGCAGCCATTGCTCGCTTTCAGGGGCTTGATTCCATGGTTTACCTGCTGATTGAACTAGCCTCTTGTTCCCTGAGCCAGGCAATCTCTTCTGCCCACCGTTCGGGCTCAATGGTCTCTAAAATCAGCGGGATCCCATCAAAACGCCGGTCTTGCATGAGATAGCGAAACACCGTTTCACCCAAATAGCCGGCCCCCAAACACTGATGTCGGTCAACACGGCTGCCTAGGGTTGTTTTAGCATCGTTCAAATGCATTCCGCGTAAATAGCGAAACCCAACAATTCTCTCAAACTCAGCAAATACCGCCTCACAACCGGCGATAGTACGCAAATCATAGCCGGCGACAAACGCATGGCAGGTATCCAAACAGACGCCGATCCGCGATGGATCGTCGACTTGTTCTATAATCTCCGCCAACTGCTCGAAACGGTAGCCCAGATTACTGCCCTGGCCAGCGGTATTTTCCAGTACTGCCGTGATCCCTTGCGTTTGACTGAAAGCAACGTTGATGGATTCCGCTATCAGTTGTAAACAGGCCGCTTCGCTGATCTGCCGTAGATGGCTACCGGGATGAAAATTGAGTTGCGTGAGCCCCAATTGCTGACAGCGCTGCAACTCATCGATAAAAGCCTGTTGTGATTTTTTTCTTGGGGCTGATTCGGGGTGACCTAGGTTGGTCAAATAACTATTATGTGGCAGGATTTGGGCCGCTTGATAACCGGCGCCAGCACACTGCTGCTTAAAAGCCTTGATTGTCTCAGCACTGAGCGGTGGGGCTTGCCACTGTCGCTGATTTTTAACAAAGAGCGCAAAAGCATTGGCGTTCAACGCTTGGGCGCGCGGTACCGCCTGATCAACCCCCCCCGCGGCACTGACATGTGCACCGATATACTTCACTGATTTTCCCCCAAAGGTGAACAAGAATGGCATTGACAGCTGATACAGCGATCCTCAATCCGCTCAGTGTATACCATGAACCCTACTTGAGGATTGGGGTTATTTTTTAGGATCACCTGGACTGCCCGCTGAGCCGCACAGGGCAATCATGGCTGTGCGGCAGGCCAGCGTTGTGTTAGACTGGGCTTTTTTACTAGACGTGCTGTACTGAGCCGTTTGCTAACTGTGATCCTATGTCCACCGATCTACCCTTGACCACCACGACCAGATCCGCTAAACCACCCCGCAAGGTGGTCGTTGGCCTCTCAGGCGGCGTTGACTCCTCAGTGGCTGCTTGGCTGCTCCAGCAGCAGGGCTACCAGGTCGAAGGGCTCTTTATGAAAAATTGGGAAGAGGAGGATAGCGACCACTACTGTGCTGCGGCGGCCGATCGAGCAGATGCCCAAGCGGTGTGTGATACCTTAGGGATCCCCCTGCATACCGTGAATTTTTCTGCCGAGTATTGGGAAGAAGTGTTTGAACGCTTCTTAGCGGGTTACCGCGCCGGACAGACCCCTAATCCCGATATTCTCTGTAATAAAGCCATCAAGTTTACCGCGTTTCTACAGTATGCTACGACGCAGCTGCAAGCGGAGGCGATCGCCACCGGTCACTACGCCAGACGCTCTCTAGTAGCGGGTCAACAGGAGCTCTGGCGGGGCCTTGATCCGCAAAAAGATCAAAGTTATTTCCTCTATACCCTCAACCAACAGCAACTAGCCTATAGCTTATTTCCGGTCGGTGAACTCTCTAAAAGCGCCGTACGCCAATTAGCGCGCCGGCTGGGTTTAGTCACGGCTAATAAAAAAGATTCGACTGGCATCTGCTTTATTGGCCCTAGGCGCTTTCGGGACTTTCTGGCCCGTTACCTGCCACCACAACCCGGGTTGATTCAGAGCACTGAAGGCGCTGTCCTAGGTGAGCATGCCGGGCTATTCTACTACACCTTAGGGCAGCGGCAGGGGCTGGGCATTGGGGGCACCAGCCCACAGCAAACCAAGCCCTGGTATGTGGTAGCCAAAGATCAAGCGCGGAATCTCTTGATAGTCTCCCAGGGGCAGGATCACCCACAACAGCAGGCGCGGGGACTGTACGCTGAGCAGCTCCACTGGGTTTCGAAGCCCCGGCCCACCGCGCCACTCCGTTGCAGCACAAAAATTCGCTACCGCCAAACTGATGTGCCCTGCACCTTGATCCCGCTGACAACGGACACTATTCAGGTGCAGTTTGAGCAGCCGCAACTAGCCGTCACCCCGGGTCAAGCCGTGGTCTTTTACCAAGGTGATCGCTGTCTGGGGGGCGCCACGATTACTAAGGCGCTGCCGCTCACTGGTGAATGCTCTATTGATTGATTAAGGATCTCAACGCTTGCTGATAACTTCGTCTCCCCTCACCGCCCTCTCACCACTAGATGGCCGCTATGCCGATAAGCTAGCGCCGCTGCGGGCGCTATTTAGTGAGTATGCTCTACTAAAATTTCGCCACCGCGTGGAAATCCGCTGGCTGCAACAGTTAGCCGCTTGTGAAGCGATTACCGAGGTGCCCGCCTTTGATGAGGCAACCCAGCACTTTTTAGAGCAGCTGATCGACCACTTTGATCTGACAACGGCCCAGCGCATCAAAGCGATCGAGCAGACCACTCAGCATGATGTTAAAGCGTTGGAGTACTGTCTTAAAGAGCAGATTGCGCCGGTGCCAGCGCTGCAAGCGGTCTCCGAGTATATTCACTTTGGCTGCACCTCTGAAGATATCAATAATTTAGCCTATGCGTTGATGCTCCAAGAGGCGCGGGCGACGATCCTGCTGCCTAGTTGGCAGCAGCTGATCACCGCGATCACCCAGCTGGCCCGCGCCTACCGCGCGACCCCCCTGCTGTCGCGTACCCATGGCCAACCCGCCAGCCCGACAACCCTGGGCAAAGAGATGGCCAATTTCGCTTACCGATTGAGCCGGCAACTGCGGCAGCTGCAGCAGGCAGAGATCTTAGGAAAATTCAACGGTGCCGTCGGCAACTATAACGCCCAGGTGGCCGCCTACCCCACGCTGGACTGGCACCGCTTAAGCGAAGGGTTTGTCACCTCACTACAACTCACCTGGAACCCCTATACCACTCAAATTGAGCCGCACGATTTTCTCAGTGAAATGCTCAGTATTATCGCCCGCTGGAACACTATTTTAATCGACTTCAGTCGCGATCTCTGGGGCTATATTGCTTTAGATCACTTTAAACAGCAGCGGCTGGAAGGCGAGATCGGCTCCTCAACCATGCCGCATAAAATCAACCCGATTGACTTTGAAAATGCTGAAGGCAACCTGGGGTTAGCCAATGCCTTGCTAAACCATCTAGCGGCCAAGCTGCCTATCTCACGCTGGCAACGGGATTTAAGCGACTCAACCGTGTTGCGCAATCTGGGGGTGGCGATAGGGCATGGGCTACTGGCCTATCAATCTCTGCTAAAAGGCATGAGCAAACTGTCGGTCAACGAAGCCTCGCTAGCAACAGAGCTCGAGTCGCAGTGGGTGGTGCTGGCCGAAGCGCTGCAGACAGTGATGCGCCGTTATGGGATCGAGCAGCCCTATGAGCAGCTTAAAGAACTTACACGAGGTCGGCAGCTTGATCATGCTGCACTCCAGCAGTTTATTCAGCAGCTAGATCTCCCAAGCGCAGAAAAGCAGCGATTACAAACCCTGATCCCGGCGCACTACATCGGTCTAGCCACCCGTCTGGTGGATGAACTGCCTGACTAAGGGTGCGCGCTGACGCCCCCCTATCAGGGCCAGCAAAAGAGAAGCGGTCGCTTATCACTTTAAAAAGTTCATCAAAAATCTAAAAAACGCTATCTAAAGCACAAAAAAAACAAAAAAAGTGGTTTTTAAGTTGATTGTTAATTATAGTGGCGCCGATACTACTGACTAATTTTAACTAAATGATCACAATTTTTTTAGTTTGTCAATATTAATTAGGAAAAATTTTTGAAAAACGCCTATAATAGTATTGACCCCGCTGATTTTTAAAGCTAGAGTGCTGCCGGTACGCGCGATCACGAGGTTGACTTCCGTGAACAGAGCCTTTATTAAGGGGCAATGCTGCTGCGTCAGTACTGAGTTTTTTAACGATTTTAAGCAAACAGAGCTTGTCAAACTAGGAAAATAGTCTTATGAAAAAACAATTATGCGCCGTAGCACTGATCACCACCGCTGCCCTGGGCGCCAACGTTCAGGCTGATGACTTCACCTACCTTTCTGTAGGACTGTCGCTTGATAAATCAGGATTTTTATCTGATACAAACAAAACGATCGATAATCATAAACTGCCTACCGATAAACAAAAAGAAGGGCTAAAAGCTAAAGACAGCGGGGCTGGTTTCTACCTCAATGGTAGTGTTGGCTTTGAAAACAATTTCTTTGCTGAAGGCCGTATTCAGAACAGCAAAGCATTCAGCAACTATCTGCTAGGCGTCGGTTACCACTACCCATTGGGGCAAAAAGTAGATTTTTACGGCTTATTGGGTATGAGTAAACGCGATTTTAACGTTACTCCCTTAAAAGTACTATCTAATTTACATTTTTTTGAAAATTTATTAGCAACAGGAAAAATAACAGAACAACAAGCAGATGCTTCCATAAATGCTTTAAGTTTAGAATCACCCAAGGAGTTAGTATCCATCTACCAAGACAAAATTCAACCGACTGTAGAAATAGGGGTTAAAGCACGCCTAAATGATTTAGCTGGCGTTCAGGTCGCCTACCGCTTTTCTCAATTTGGTAAAGAAACAATTTTTACTGAAAAAGAAAACCTACATGAAGGGCGTATTGTTGGGTACTATAAAGTAACCGACACGCTAGCACTTGAAGCCGGCTACACTTATAACTCCTTTTCAAAAGGTACATTTAAAGACCACAGGGGTCAAGTTGGTCTGCGCTATATCTTTTAACTCATTTATTTAGACCAACTGCAGCGCTTCGTTTGCTGCAGCTTAGGCTAAATACTTTAAGGGGCAGTTTATCTGCTCCTTTTTTATTCATTCGTTGATGCTTAATCCCCCCTGCCTTTGGTGTTATAACCCTACTGGTTAGACCCGATATCCCGATCTCGATGCGATCATGGCAGTATCAACGCCTATCTGGTAAATTAGCAAAGTTGTCGAATATTCCGGGTTCATTTTAGCAGTTTGACCGCAGCAACCCAGTGAGCAGCAGACGCTAAAGCATGTACCCTAGAACAGCGCTAAATCTCCTCTGCTGCACATTAGCACAGGTTTTCTCAATTCATTTCATCAAGGTACGCTAACTCATGGGCTTTAAATGTGGCATTGTCGGGCTGCCGAATGTCGGCAAATCAACGCTGTTTAATGCGTTAACCCAAGCGGGGATTGCGGCAGAAAATTTCCCCTTTTGTACCATTGAACCGAACAGTGGCACCGTCCCACTACCCGATCCGCGGCTGGATCAGTTGGCGGCCATCGTTAAGCCACAGCGCATTATTCCTACCACCATGACCTTTGTCGACATTGCTGGACTGGTGAAGGGGGCAGCACAGGGCGAGGGGTTAGGGAATCAATTTCTCGCCACCATCCGCGAGAGCGATGCCATTGCCCAGGTAGTGCGCTGCTTTGAGGATCCGGAGATTATCCATGTGGCAGGCGTGGTCAATCCCCTCAGTGATATTGAAACCATCCACTTAGAATTGGCCCTGGCCGATTTAGAGGTGATCAACCGCGCCCAACAGCGGGTACAAAAAAGAGCTAAAAGCCCGGATAAAAGTGCCTTATTAGAGCTCAAAATCCTAGAGCACTTGGAACAGCAGCTGTCGGCGGGAGCGCTGCTACGCACTTTGTCCTTGACTCCGGAGGAGCAGGCGCTGGTTGCCCCCTTAAATTTATTAACCCTCAAGCCAATGCTCTATATTGCTAATCTGAAGGACAACGAACCTAATCAGCACTTTTTACAGCTGATCAGCGAGCGGGCCGCAGCGGAAGGGGCTAGCGTAGTACCCATCTGTGCCGCCCTCGAGGCAGAAATTGCCCTGCTAGAGCCTGCAGAGCGCGCAGAGTTTTTAGCAGAGCTAGCCATCGGTGAGCCCGGCCTGAACCGCTTGATCCGCGCCGGCTATCAGTTGCTGAATCTGCAGACCTATTTTACCGCCGGGGTAAAAGAGGTGCGCGCCTGGACCATCCCCGTCGGGGCCACGGCACCCCAAGCGGCTGGTAAAATTCATAGCGACTTTGAAAAAGGGTTTATTCGTGCTGAGGTGGTCGGTTACCAGGACTTTATCACCCACCAGGGAGAGCGTGGTGCCAAAGAGGCCGGCGCCTGGCGCTCTGAAGGGCGGGATTATCGGGTCAAAGATGGGGATGTCATCCATTTTCGCTTTAATGTGTAGTCCTCAGTCCTCAGCGGTCGTGAATCCCCCCAGCGGCGCTGTCAGTGAAGCTCTCTTTGGCAACTAGTATCAGCTGAGCTATAACGATGGTATCAAGTGATCACCGTAGGAGTTGCGTAGCATGACTATCGCCCCTCAAACCATTGCCCAAGTGATGGCGCTGACCCCCTTGCTAACCTCATTAGCTGAGCTCGATCTCCGCGTGCGCTGCGGGCTGCCTAAATCAGCCCTGCGCTCGGGGGTTGAGCAGGCTGGTCGCACGACAGAAGAGCGCCGGTCGCTGCTATTTGAGATTATTCCGGAAGCGACTTTTAAGCGGCGCCAAGATCGCCTGAAACCGGATGAATCGGCCAAGGCTGAGCGGTTGGCCCGCATTTTTGCCACCGCCGCCTATGTCTGGGACTCTGACGACGATGCCCGGGAATTTTTGCATACCCCTCATCCCCGTCTCGACGGCGAGACCCCTTTGAGGATCTCCATGAGCGAATTAGGCGCCCGACGCGTTGAGCAGCTGCTGTGGGAACTGTTCTACGGTCTACCGACTTAATCACAGCGATAAGCTGGAGCGCTAACCCTTCCCGTGCGCCTGTTCCGCATTGCCGATAGCCGTCACCCGTTATGGGATGGTCAGGGTGCCCTGCGGCTTGGGGGACGCTTTAATAGCCCCGATCAGCCGGTGGTGTCTGCCGCGTTAACCTACGCCGGCGCCCTGCTGGAGATCCTTGCCCAGGCGCGGATTGGTAAACTCCCGCGGCAGCAAGTTTTTGTGATGGCGGAGATCCCTGATCATCTGGCGATTGAACGCGCGGATCGGTCCCGCTTACCGCCAGGGTGGGATCAGCCAGAGAGCCCCTCTGCACGGGCTTTTGGCGATCAGTGGCTCGCAGAGCAGCGCCCCCCCTACTCCTGGTTCCCTCAGTGGTGGCCCGTGAGGAGTGGAATGCGGTAGTCAACCTGGCCCATCCTGAGGCACAGGCCCAGCTCTCCAAACCGCAGCCAATCATTTGGGACCAGCGCCTCTTTAACAGCAGCCCCTCGACCTAACGTGACTTAATGGCTACTCCCCTCAGGCTACCAATCGATCGGTGTTAATCCTTGGGCTTGTAGCCATTGATTGCACTGTGAAAAATGCCGACAACCCCAAAAACCACGGTGGGCCGATAGCGGAGAGGGATGGGCGGCAGTCAGCACGTGGTGCCGCTGGCGATCAATTATCGCCCCCTTTTTTTGGGCATGCGCCCCCCACAGCAGGAAGATCACCCCCTGCCGATGCTGGTTAATCGCCGCAATCACCCTATCGGTAAATTGCTCCCACCCCAACTGTGCATGCGAGTGGGCTCTGCCTGCTTCAACGGTTAAGACGGTATTCAGCAGCAATACCCCCTGTTCAGCCCAGCGCTGTAAACAGCCACTGCGCGGGGGTTTAAATCCAGGAATATCTGCTGCTAACTCCTTGTAGATATTCACTAAAGAGGGGGGTAAGGCCACTGCTGGGGGCACTGAAAAGCAGAGACCATGTGCCTGCCCAGGACCGTGGTAGGGATCTTGTCCCAAAATCACAACTTTAATCTGCGCAAACGGGGTCCAGCGAAACGCATTGAACACCTCGTCCTGCGGGGGATAGATCGTTCGACCAGCGTGACGGGCAGCCTGCACGGTGGCCATCATCGTACGAAAATAGGGCTGCTGCTTCTCGTCGCCGAGCACCGCTGGCCAATCCGGTACTGTGGAATCATTCATGTTCGCTTGCTCCCTAACAGAGGCCATCAGGGCCACTGTGCCCTGCCTTATTATAATCTACCCACCTCACGCTGGATGGTACTGCTCACAGGCCATTAAGGTATTGTGTAAGAGCATCGCCACCGTCATCGGTCCCACTCCGCCGGGCACGGGCGTAATCCAACTGGCGCGTTCGCAGGCGCCAGCAAAGTCGACATCCCCTACAATTTTCCCTGAGGTTTGGCGATTAATCCCCACATCAATCACAATCGCGCCCGGTTTGATCCAGGCCCCTTGGATGAGCTGAGGCTGACCCACCGCCACTACGAGTAGATCAGCACGGCTAACCTGTTCAGCGAGATCGCGAGTATACCGATGAGCCACGGTGACACTACAGCCCGCCAGTAACAGCTCCAGGGCCATCGGGCGGCCAACAATATTGGAAGCACCCACGACTAGCGCGTCTAGCCCTCGCAAGGGGATCGCCAGGTGCTTTAAGAGCTGCAGAATGCCATAGGGGGTACAGGGGCGCAGTGTCGGCGCTCGTTGACACAAACGCCCCATATTATAGGGGTGGAAACCATCGACATCCTTATCAGGGCGAATCGCTTCCAGCACGGTGACCGTATCAATCTGGGGCGGCAAAGGCAGCTGGAGCAGAATGCCATCGACGCCGGGATCCTCATTGAGCTGAGCAATCAAGCTCAGCAGTTCTGTGGTGGTCATCGCGGCTGAACCCGGATAAACCTTTGAGAGAAAACCGACCGCCTGACAGGCCTGCTGTTTTTTAGCCACATAGAGGTGTGAGGCCGCATCATCACCCACCATAATCACTGCCAATCCTGGCGGGCGCAGCTGCGCCTGCAGACGTGCTTGGACCCGATCAGCGACCTGTTGTATAAACTGCTGTGCTATCGTTTTGCCATCAATCAGCTGTGCTGCCATCACCCGCCACTCCGCTTCTAACAACCCTACCCTAGAAAGGGAGGCTATTGTGTCAAAGATTGCGGGTGCTGTCAGGCACTATTCTGCTCATAAGGCTCACCGGCACCGGACAACCACCAATTCATTGACTGAGGCGCCGACTCCCGTATAATCCCTGCCTAATCGAAGAGTAGCTCAATCGGATAGAGCAACGGCCTTCTAAGCCGTAGGTTCCGGGTTCAACTCCCGGCTCTTCGAATTCCACAGTTTTAGCTCAAGTGAACCATAGCAGGGTAACGCCATTGACTGTATGGGCTGCCCTTCCAAGCTGTATTGATCATTGCACAGAAACCCTATCCATAGGGGTTAGGAGATCCGCTGATGGCTTTCGAACTGCCGGCACTGCCTTATCCACCCAATGCTTTAGAGCCCTATATTTCAGCCGAAACGCTGGAATATCACTACGGAAAACACCATAAAACTTACGTAACCAACTTAAATCAGTTAGCCCCAGGGAGTGAATTCGCTACAGAATCCTTGGAAACTATCATCCAGCAGGCGCCTAAAGGTCCTCTGTTTAATAACGCCGCACAGGTGTGGAACCACAGCTTTTATTGGAACTGCCTTAAACCGAAAGGCGGTGGTCATCCCACCGGATCACTGGCCACTCAACTCCAAAACAGGTTTGGCGACTTCGCAACTTTCAAAAAACAATTTACCGAGTCTGCACTCAAAAATTTTGGCTCGGGCTGGACTTGGCTAGTACAAACTGATGCTGGTGAACTAAAAATTATCGATACCAGCAACGCCGGTTGCCCTTTAACCTTGGGTGAAAAACCACTATTAACGGTCGATGTCTGGGAACATGCTTACTATATCGATTACCGCAATGCGCGCCCCGATTATCTCGATGCCTTTTGGTCGCTAGTCAACTGGGATTTTGTCAATCACCGTCTGGATTCTTAACCTGTTGTTCAAATAACTGTGGGCTTTGCCAGAGTACCCTCCTTGGTGAGGGTATTCACTGAATACTCCCTCTTGTAGGTTGTGTGTTGCCCCATCGCCGTGTAGGATCACCCTCTTCTCTTTTTTCTTGTGCTGAACACCGACCACACTCATGGATACTTTAGACCGTATTAGACAACAAATTGCTGACCATCCCATTCTACTCTATATGAAAGGGAGCCCAGACTTTCCCAGTTGTGGCTTCTCCGCCCAAGCGGTCCAAGTCCTACGCACCCTGGGTTATCCTTTTGAATCCATCAATATCTTAGAACATCCCGATATCCGTGCCCGTTTGCCCGAATTTGCTCAGTGGCCGACGTTTCCACAGTTATGGGTCGGTGGTGAGCTGATTGGCGGCTGTGATATTATGTTAGAGATGTTTCAGAGCCATGAGTTGCAACCGCTGCTGGCGGCGGCCAGTACCGCAGCCGCTTCAAACAACTCATGTGATCTCGCCCAAGAGCCATGAGCCTCTTTTTTGAACCCAGACATGATTATACGCAGGGTAGTTTACGGCGTCATGATCTGACCGCTGAGCCACTGGATCTCTTCGATCGCTGGCTACAGCAGGCCATTGCAGCGAACCTCCCGGATGCGACGGCGATGAGTGTCGCATCCGTGGACTGCCAAGGGCAGCCTTACCAACGGCTAGTCTTATTAAAGCACTATGATCAGCAGGGGTTCCTATTCTACACCAATCTACAAAGCCGCAAAGCGACCCAGCTCGCCGCTGCCCCGCGGGCGAGTTTGCTGTTCCCTTGGCAGGCGCTGGATCGCCAAGTGATCATCACTGGGCAGGCTGAACCACTCGATCGTGATACAGTACTCACCTATTTTCACACTCGTCCACGGGATAGTCAGCTAGCGGCTTGGGCCTCTACTCAATCACGACCGATCCCCTCTTGGCAGTGGTTAACCGATCGCTTTAAGGCGTATGAACAACAATTCTCTAACCAAGTGGTACCACTACCTGAGTATTGGGGCGGATTCCGTGTACGTGCAGAGACCTTTGAGTTTTGGCAAGGGGGTATAGACCGCTTGCATGATCGCTTTCTCTACCAGCGTCGGGATAACGATTGGCAGATCGACCGCCTGGCACCATGACCCGAGCCACTGAACACCCTCTGGAGATCAGGTGACGATTCATTTACTAGAAGCGCTACAGCAGCGTGGTTTGATCGCCCAGATCACCGACCCATCAGGATTGTCTGCCCGCCTGGCGCAAGGGCCGCTCACGCTCTACTGTGGATTCGATCCGACTGCCGAGAGTCTACACCTGGGCCATTTAGTCCCTCTGCTCTGCTTAAAGCGTTTTCAACTGGCAGGGCATCAACCCATCCTCTTAATAGGCGGTGCCACCGGCTTGATTGGCGATCCTAGCTTTAAAGCCAGCGAACGCTCACTCAACGCCCCCGACACCATTGCCGCTTGGAGCAGCGCTATCGGCACGCAAGCACAACGTTTTGTTGATTTTGAAGCGCAGCCTAATCCAGCTTTATTGCTCAATAATGCCACCTGGTTTCAAGATCTCAACGCCCTTGATTTTTTACGAGATATTGGCAAGCATTTTTCAGTCAATACGATGATCAATAGGGAGTCAGTCCGTCAGCGCCTGTCGCGTCCCGAACAGGGGATCTCCTATACTGAATTCTCCTACCAGTTGCTGCAAGCCTACGATTTCGCTATGTTACAGCGTCACCATGGGGTGGAGTTACAGCTCGGGGGATCCGATCAGTGGGGGAATATCACGGCAGGCATCGATCTAACCCGGCGCTTGTTTAAAAAAACGGTGTATGGCCTCACCGTGCCATTGATCACCAAAGCGGATGGCACCAAGTTTGGCAAAACCGAAACTGGCACCCTCTGGCTCTCACCCCAAAAAACCAGCCCCTATCGCTTTTACCAATTTTGGCTCAATACAGCAGATGCTGATGTCTACCGCTTTTTATCGCTCTTTACCCTGTTGAGTTCAGCAGAGATCGAAGCGATTCAACAGCAGGACCACAGCAGCCAACAACCGCCTCAAGCGGCCTTGATCTTGGCAAAAGCAGTCACGCAACTGGTGCATGGTGAAGCAGCGTATTTGGCTGCACAACGTATCACGCAGATCCTGTTTAGTGGTGATGTCACACAATTAACAGCGACCGATTTTGCGCAACTGGCTCAGGATGGGATCCCGACCGTATCGCTGCCGCTTGTGACCTCTTTAGCACAAGCACTGATGATAGCCGGTTTAGCGCCCTCCCAAAGCCAGGCACGCACCTTGATTGCTGCACAAGCGATTGCCGTGAATGGTCAAAAAGTTCATGAGATCCACTACGCCTTCACCGAAGCAGATCGCTGCTATGGCCGTTACACGCTCCTCAAGCGCGGCAAAAAACAGCACTGCTTACTCTGTTGGACCCCCTAAAAGCTTCCATAAAGCATCAGAACGCCGATCTGGCTATTCAATGATAAAGCTGAGACTATGATAAGCAGTTTCCTTCCAATGGTAACGTTTGTGTCGATCTACGTGGGCACTGGTCTCTATTGTTCACTGTCTGGGGTAGATAACGCCTTCTATCAGCTCTCCCCCTTGGCCGCCATTCTCCCCGCTATCGTGCTGGGATGGTTGCTACACCGAGGCAATACCGAACATCGCCTGCACGCTTTGCTCGAAGGGATCAGACACCGGGATATTATCACGATGTGTTTGATCTTCCTGCTGGCGGGTGCTTTCGGTGCCGTCACCCAAGCTATCGGCAGCGTAGAAGCCACGGTCCAGCTGGCGCTATCGCTGATTGCCCCGCAGTTTTTACTGATGGGACTGTTTATCACGGCAGCCTTTATCTCGGTGGCTATGGGCACTTCCATGGGGACCATCGCTGCTATTGCACCGGTTGCTTATGGTCTTAGTACCCACGGTGCCTTTCCAGCTGCTCTAGGGGCCGCGACGGTCGTTGGGGGTGCCATGTTTGGGGATAATCTCTCTATTATTTCCGATACCACCATCGCGGCTGTCATGTCACAACGGGCTGATCTGCAGGCTAAATTACGCCTGAATGCGCTGATAGCCACCATCGCCGCACTGATCACCCTAGGCTGTCTATTGTTACACTGTGATAGCAGTGTGCCAATCCTGGTACAACCCTACTCACTGCTACGGGTTGCCCCCTATGCTCTGCTCATTATTCTGGCTCTCTGTGGTGTTAATGTTTTGATCACCCTGGTGATGGGTATTATGGCTGCTGGCCTGCTGGGAATGGTCGATGGCGGTTATGGCTGGCTACACTATAGCCGAGACATTGTCTCTGGCTTTACCAGTATGCAGGAGATGATGCTGCTCTCCATGCTGGTCGGCGGCCTCTCTGGCCTCGTCGGCGAAGGGACCCTGAAGCTCTCTGAGCAACTCTCTAGCTGGTTGGCACACCGCAAAGCGGGTCAAAAGCTGGCGCAGTTGCTGATTGCCGCTATCGTTAGCCTATTCGATCTGCTGTTGGCCAACAATACGATCGCCATCATTTGTAGTGGCGATCTAGCTCGAGAGATTGCTAAGAAATATCACATCCCCCCCCATTATAGTGCAACCTGGCTAGATATCTTCTCCTGTGTGGTTCAGGGCCTCATCCCTTATAGTGCGCAGATCCTATTAGCTAGTAGCCTCGCTGGCGTCTCACCCCTCAATGTTATCGGTCAAGTGTACTACTGCTATGCCTTGGGGGCTGTTGCCCTGATCACTATCTTGACCTTGAGTGGTCTGAAACCGAAGCTAAACCAGTAACAGGTGAGCTTCAACAGGGTTAACAGTTTGCTCAGACCGATAACTGACAGCGGGTGATTCTCTTTCGCTGGCGCAACAAGCAATAAGTTTTTGTAACTCATTAATCTCACCGCTTGTTATATTAGCATCACGTATACACTGTATATCAAAAAATGGTGTGGATTCTCTCCGAGCTTGCAATTTTTCGAGTTCAAGTATGAATTTTTCAACTTCATGGCCCTGGGCAGATATTGTAGATAGTGTAGATATTCTTGGCCCAGTGAGATTATTAGGGGCTTTTTTAATTGGATTTGGAACAGCATAAACAACTCTTGGAACATCATAAATAGGCTCTTCTTTTTTAATTGAGGAGATCGATAAAGTTTGAATTAGTCCAAGACTTGTCTTTGACTCTATCGGAGATGTGAGACTTGACAACTCAAAATTTGTCTCTAACGTTTGGAAATTTATTGATGAACAAATATCTTTTTTTGAATATTCAATAAATTCATTAAATTGATCTACCGATGAGGAAGGACTACTATCTTCTAACAAGGGATTATTATTATATGAATTTGTAGTAGATGCATCAGATCTCTTCCTGAAATAACTGATTAATTTTTTAGTTACTAAAGCCATAATCGGTAATGTAATTCCACTTATCCACCAGAGATTTTTATAAAAATAATTGTCAGTCTCTAAAGAGACACTTCTTGTCTGATTGACATCTATTCGATAGGGTTCACTTTGATCAGAAATATTCTCTATAGCATATCTTGCGAGCTCCGTCGTTAAAGACAAACCTGCAATGCCTAATACAGATGCTGAGATTGTTTTGTTTTTATCAGATTCAACGATTGGAATCATATTAGTGACGGGAAGAGAAAAAATCTTGTGGTCTTCAAAATTGGAACGAAATTTTCTTAACTCATCCGATGATTTCTTGATAATTTTTTTAATTTCATCATTATTTGTCATAGACAACGCATTTTGATTTCCAGAATTACGCAACAAAGAATTTGCACCAGCATTAAGTAAAATAAGAACCCCTTTTTTATCATTTTTAATTGAAGAAATCATTAAGGCGGTGGTTCCATACCGATTGGCTTTATTAACACAGACACCTATATTTATTAGCGCTAGCATTTCATCGTGATTCATATCTAAAGCAGCTTGTGATAAAGGTGATAAGTTATCGCGAAAAATTAACTGCAAAAATATTGCCATAAGAGCTCAACAAGCGGTTAATTTCTGTATTGATAGTTTGTTTACTCCAGGTTACCAAGCGGCGCCAATGATACTTAGCTTGTTTCCAAACTATCTCAATCAAATTAAGCTCTGGACTATAAGCGGGAAGATAAAGAAGTACCATATTGTTCTCCACGAACCACCGTTTCAATGTCTCTTGCTCAATGCCATGATGAATACTGGCATTATCTAATACCACAAAGGTATAGCGTTGCTCACCCTTCTGGGCAATATCCTCTAAAAAGTCAACGACCTCTTTTCTTGTCACATTTTGCTCAATAATCTTATGGGACAAGGTGTTAGCTGAAAAATCTAAAGCCCCCAGTACCGAACGTCTGCAGTGTGGTTTTGGTTCTACCCGATGCGGCTGCCCTCTAGGTCCCCAACCATTCTGAACAGGAGGGGTAGAGGAAAAACCACTTTCATCAAAATAGATCAAACGATATTTGTTGTCTTCACGGGAGAGCAATTTGAGCCTTGAGAGTACAGCTGATTTTGCAATGTAACAGGCTTCATCACGTTTTTTTTAAGTGAATAACGTGATCTTTTATAGGAGAGCCCTTGCTCTTTAAGCGCCGAAGCGAGTGTTTCTAGCGTGCAAGGTAAGGCACCATGTTCAGCTTCCACTCGTTTGGCTATGCCTGCTAAACTCAATGATTCCGAGCATGCAGCGTCGACAGCACTGGCAACCATTTCTGGCGACAGCGCTCGTGGTCGGCCGCCGTTATATTGACAAAGCAGGCCACAAATACCTGCTCGGCGCCACCTATGGATCCAGTTATACACCGCTCGAAAACTAACCAAAAGCTCCTTGGAAACTTCAACCGGTTTGAGTCCCTTGGCTAGTAGTAACAGTCCAGCTCCTCGCATCCTGGTCTCTCTATAATGATGGTTTAAAGATAGTTGTTGTAATGTAAAGCGCTCAGTTTCTGTCAATTTTATGGACAATTTCATTGGGCAACAGCATGCAGAGTGAAAATTCATATCTTTAGCATAACTCATTGCATTTCATTTTTATAGAGCACTTAACTCTTTATATTCATCAGTACCATTAACTTTTATATTAGAGGCACTATTTTTTATATTTGGTTCTAGATTGTTAATTTTTGACCGCATATCTTTTTTAATTTCATTATTAGTTATTATATCTAATACTGTTTGGTTAAATACATCAGTAAGGAATGGATTTGCGTTATAATTCAATAAAGTATCTAAAGCCCTTTTATCATTTTTAAAACCGGCAACCATCAATGGAGTAATTTTATAGTCATTGATTTTATTAACACAGGCACCAAGCTTTATTAGACGTGATATCTCATCATAATCAGCATTTAAAACAGCTGATGATAAAGGATTTAGTTTTCGATACTCTATCGGCAGATAAGCCAATTGTTGTGTGTTAGGTTTCAAATTCACACTTGTTTGTTCCACTGATGTTCCCCTTTTTCTTTTAATAAAATTAAAATAAAAAATATTGTTTATTCGCTATATTATAAATACAGATTTTTTAATTTAACTAGTAGATCATTCAAAATCTTATAAAGATTTATATTGTCTGATACTCATAACATACATAAAATTATCTAAAATATTTTATAACTGCTTTTGTAAATCAGTTTTCTAAGTGGCAAATAAGATCATAGTTTTATATCTATAAATTTCAGTCGATTATTATCGTTTTTATAATCAACTCCCCGGTTTGAATCACATCTCAATTCTTAATGCATTAAACCACGACACACTCAAATAGCTCTGTTGGATGAAACTATTGTTGCATATAAACTGATACTTTTTCACTTAGTTAACTATCAATAGAGTTCGTTTTGAGGATTCCTCTTAGACTGTTAATCCAGGGAGTAATATCATTCGTTTATCGAACCTGTATTACAACTTATAATGTTTACCTTTTATGATAGAGTAACTAAAAAAATAAAATATATAATATACCAATCAAATTAATTATGTATTTAAACATTAATAAGTTATTTTTATTTTATTAGCAATCATTAAAAAAATGATCAGTTTTTGTGCTACCTTTTAACTAAAATTTGACAATAAAATACATTAAAAATTAAACAAAATAAACTAATTTTTATATTTTATTGTCAAATAATATAAATCATTGATTTAAAACTGTTTTAAGTGAGACTGCTAGAAACAAAAAATATAATTACATTATCTTTATAGTTAATAAGCTAAATCAAAATCAATGAAGTACGTACGACCAAGCGTTGGTCATCCAGTCACTGGGGTACCGGTAATCCACCGTTGGCGTAGTTGTTGGATGTCATCCCGCAGCTGGGCGGCCTGCTCAAACTCTAGATTCTGTGCATGTGTGTACATCTGCTGCTCTAAGCGGTTGATCGCTTTTGCTTGCTCAGCAGGAGTTAACTGGGTCAGTGCTTTAAGACGCTCATGGACCACTGAGGCAGCACTGGCCCTACGCGCTTTGGGTTTTACCCCCCACTCTAAAATATCGGTAATCGCTTTTTGTAGGCCCTGTGGCACAATACCATGCGCTTGGTTATAGGCCCGCTGCTTGATCCGGCGCCGATCGGTCTCCTCAATCGCCTGCGCCATAGCGTCTGTCACCGTATCGCCATACAAAATCGCTTTGCCGTGCAGATGGCGCGCTGCACGACCAATAGTTTGAATCAGTGATCGAGCTGAACGCAAAAAACCCTGTTTATCCGCATCTAAAATGGCCACTAACGAGACCTCTGGAATATCTAACCCCTCTCGCAGCAGGTTAATCCCGACTAAAACATCAAAAACCCCTAACCGGAGATCCCGCAAGATCTCCATCCGTTCAACCGTATCGATTTCTGAATGCAAATAGCGGACTTTGACTTGGTGCTCTTCTAGATAACTCGTGAGATCTTCGGATAAACGCTTCGTGAGGGTCGTGACCAAGACCCGCTCCGCTTTCGCCACCCGCTGGTAGATCTCAGACAGTAGATCATCCACTTGAGTCGCTACTGGCCGAACTTCAACCTCTGGCTCCAGTAACCCTGTAGGACGTACCACCTGATCGACTAAATCGTTACCCGATTGCTGTAACTCATACGGACCCGGGGTGGCCGAAACATACAGCGTTTGCGGGGATAATGCGGTAAATTCTTCAAAACGCATGGGGCGGTTATCTAAGGCCGAGGGCAATCGAAAACCGTAAGTCACCAGCGTCTCTTTGCGGGCCCTATCACCACGGTACATGCCCCCCAACTGAGGGATAGTCACATGGGACTCATCAATCACCAATAAGCCATCTGCCGGCAAGTAATCAAACAGGGTCGGCGGTGGCTCCCCCGCTGCTCGGCCAGAGAGATAGCGTGAGTAATTTTCAACGCCCGAGCAGTACCCTAGCTCCTGCAGCATCTCTAGATCATACTGGGTACGCTGTGCCAAGCGCTGCTCTTCTAACAATTTATTATCATTCAGTAGCGCCTGGCGCCGTTCTGCCAACTCTTGTTTGATCTGCTCGATGGCCTCTAGAATACGGGAACGTGGCGTGACATAATGATTTTTGGGATAGATAGTATACCGTGAGACGACCTGCTGCCCCTGTCCAGTGAGTGGATCGAATAGCGTTAACTGCTCTAGCTCGCGATCAAATAATTCAATCCGCAGTGCGATGGCGTCCGCATCAGCAGGAAAAACATCAATCACCTCACCACGTACCCGAAAAGTTCCCCGCTGGAAACTGTGATCATTGCGCGTATACTGTAGATCCGTTAAGCGCTGCAGAATAGCGGTGCGATCGATCAGCTCACCTCGCCGCAGATGGAGCATCATCTGTAAATAGAGCTCTGGATCCCCTAACCCGTAGATCGCTGAAACAGAGGCCACTACAATCACATCTCGGCGTTCAATCAGCGCTTTAGTGGCCGAAAGTCGCATCTGCTCAATATGTTGATTGATTGAGGCATCCTTGTCGATAAAGGTATCGGTACTCGGCACATACGCTTCTGGCTGGTAGTAGTCGTAGTAGGAGACAAAATACTCCACCGAATTCTCGGGGAAAAAGGCTTTCATCTCACCATAAAGCTGTGCGGCTAAGGTTTTATTGGGGGCTAAAATGAGCGTCGGCCGTTGTTGTTGCTCAATCACATTGGCGATAGTAAAAGTCTTCCCCGTACCGGTCGCCCCCAGAAGCGTTTGGTGAGCCAAACCCTGATTAAGCCCCGACACCAACTGGCTAATGGCTTGAGGCTGATCACCGGCGGGTTTAAAGGAGCTCCGCAAGCAAAACCTTTTGGATAACTGAGTGCTATTCATAGCCCTCTACAATGACTTGGGTGCTCTCTAATCGAGCGAGTCACTATCCAGCTATTGAGAGCGCGCCACAGTTACCATGGCAGGGCGCAATAGCCGACCCTGTAAACTATAGCCTTTCTGCATGACGGTAACAATATGATTGGGCTGGAACTCCTCTGAATCGACTAGGGTCATCGCTTGATGCCATTGGGGATCAAAAGGGGTTCCACATGCTCCAACCGCTTCAACCTTGAACTTATGCAAGGTATCCTGCAATGATTTAAAGGTCAATTCAATCCCTTCAATCATTGGCATTGCCGCGGTATTGTCTCTATCAGCCAACGCCACAGCTTGTTCAAAGCTATCGAGAATCGGCAGCAGGGCCTTGACAAACTTTTCTAAAGAAAATTGATAGGCTTTTTCCAAATCTTGGTCAAAGCGGCGTTGCAGATTCTGCTTTTCTGCGAGCATCCGCAGCTGGAGCTCACGCTGCTGCTGTTCATACGCCGCCAACTGTGCCAGAAGCTGTTGGATCTGTTGCTCCTGAGGAGCTTGCACTACTGAGTCCGGCTCTCCTACCTCAGCAGGTTTCTCAAGCGATGCCTCATCAGCAGTGTGTTGTGAATTTTCAGTGGTTGCTGGTTGCACGTGCTGTGGGTTATTCATCGGTAACTTTGCTCCATTATTCATCATTGTCTCCGCCATAACAGCATGACTAGCCTGTGACGTACTAATTAGCTTATTATGGGGTCAGACGCGCGCATTTCAAGCATTCTCTGTGCAAGTTAAGCAGCCATTTTCAGTTTTATTGGACAAGCCAGTGATGGACAAGTCATGGATAAAGATTTTAAGATTATTGCTCTAGTGGGCTTACCTCGAAGTCACCACGGCACTACAACGCACGCCTTGCTGTATGATTGGCTCAGCGCTGCCGGCTATCAGGTACTTCTAGAACCACAAGTAGCCCAGGCATTAGGGGTTAACAACGACGGGGTAATGCCGCTCTCTGATCTGGGACAACAAGCAGATTTGGTGGTCGTTATTGGCGGTGATGGCAATCTGCTCAGTGCTGCACAAACCTTGGTGCAGCACTCGACCCGGCTGATTGGCGTTAATCGTGGCCATCTTGGTTTTCTAACCGATCTCGATCCCGATACGGCCCAACAGCAACTGGCGGCCGTATTGGCTGGTCACTATCAACAAGAAGAGCGCTTAGTTCTTAAAGCCAGCGTGAATACGGCTGACCAGCAGTGTCAACAGCACAGTTTAGCCCTTAACGAAGTGGTATTGCATCCAGATCAAGTAGCCCATATGGTTGAATTTGAGGTCTATATTGATAACCGTTTTACGTTTGCCCAACGGGCAGATGGCTTAATTCTCTCGACGCCAACCGGCTCAACCGCCTATTCACTGTCTGGTGGCGGCCCTGTCTTGTCGCCGACACTGAATGCAATCCTATTGATGCCGATGTTTCCCCAGTCGCTCTCGGCCCGTCCACTGGTCATTGATGGTGACAGCTGCATTCAACTCTGTTTCTCAGCGCTGCCACACAATCCTACCCTAAAACTCAGCTGTGATGGCCATATTACGCTACCGATCCGGCCAGACGAGCACGTGGTCATCCAAAAAAGCGTACACCAACTCTCTTTAATTCACCCGCTCGGCTATGACTATTTTAATCGCCTCAGTGCTAAACTGGGTTGGCTGAAAAAATTATTTTAACGAGTTAGCTACTGTTGAGAGATAAGGCTTCATAGGAGCAACCATTGACTGCCATCACTACCCCCAAAAACCGCCTTGTTTGGGCAGACAGTCTAGCCCAATGATCAGTTAGGAATACTACCCGGATCCCCGAAGTGGTGCCTGGTTGACTGGCCGCTCTCCTACGAATATTAATAGGTTGATAAAATATGCCTTGGATTGTATTAGGAGTTGCAGGTTTATTCGAAATAGTCTGGGCCATCGGTCTAAAATACACTGACGGGTTTAGTAAGCTTTGGCCCTCTGTTGGCACGATAACAGCGATGGTGATCAGTGTATCCCTGCGGCCGCTATGAAATCGTTACCTGTAGGAACTGCTTATGCAGTCTGGACAGGAATTGGTGCCATTGGAACAGTTATCATGGGGATTTTATTATTGGACGAGGTGGCTTCAACCCCCCGGTTGGTCTGTATTGGATTGATTCTGACTGGCATTATCGGGTTAAAACTTTCTGCTTCCTAGGGGCGATGGTTTCATCAATGACCTTAAAACATCAACAGCCACTGGGCATTTCAAGGCATTTCATGCATGATAAGAGCGTTATTTCAAGCGGGTAGCCCCAAGTCAAAGGATGAGATGGCCCTATGCTAACGCAGTTAACCATTCATCACTACGCCCTGATCCAAGAGCTGCACATAGATTTTGACACAGGGATGACGGTGATCACCGGGGAAACCGGCGCGGGCAAATCGATTCTCATCGATGCCCTAGGGCTCTGCCTCGGCGAGCGGGCTGAGTCCACGTTAGTCCGAGCTAACAGCGTCCGCGCTGATCTCTCAGCCTGTTTTCAAGTAGCTAGCAATCCCCAAGCCTACCAGTGGCTAGTTCAACAGCAGCTGCAGCGTGACGAAACGTGTATTCTCCGCCGCACCCTCACAGCCGATGGCCGTTCACGCAGCTTTATTAATGGCACTCCAGTGCCACTGACACAGTTACGGGAACTTGGCGACTGCTTAGTACAAATTCATGGTCAACATGAACATCAGCAGCTGCTTAAAAATCGTCATCAGCGGAAACTACTGGATCAATTTGCCCAGCATCCTGATTTGGTTGAAGCTCTACACAGTGCCTACCAACAGTGGTCAACCACCCAGCGATACTGCTTACAACAGCAACAGCAGGCTGAAGCACAGGCCGCTCAAGCGGAATTACTGCACTATCAATTACAAGAATTGCAGGAGTTTGCAGCACAACCCAATGAGTATCAACAAATTATCGAGGAGCATCAGGCATTAGCCCGTTATAGTGAACGTTTACTGCTGAGCCAGCAGTTACTCCAGTTGCTGGTAGAGGATGATAATCATAATCTCTCACAGCTATTATCCCAAGCCATTCAGCAGATGCGGCAGCTGCTACAGCTGGATGATCGTTTATCTGAACTACTCAGCCTGCTGGAAGAAGCGGCCATTCATATTACTGAAACGGCTCATGCATTACAGGACTATCCTGACCGTTTAGTACTTGATCCAGAACGCTTAGCTTATTTAGAACAACGCCTGGCTAAAACCATTCAATTAGCCCGTAAACACCAGATTGCTCCTGAAGCGCTGCCTGAGCGACAACAGCAGCTGCAGCAAGCTTGGGAAGATTTAGAGCAGCGAGCGGTTGACCAACAAGCGCTTCAACAGCGGTTGCTGGCTGATCAGAGTGCCGCCCAGCAGGCCGCCGCAGTGCTGACGAGCAGCCGGCAACAAGCCGCAGAGATCCTCGCGCAGCGCTTAACCACCACACTGCAGCACCTGGCTTTGCCGCACGCGCAGTTTGCTATCACCGTGACCCCCGCTCTACCTGATCAACTGGCCACACAGGGAGGCGACCGGGTAGAATTTCTAGTCACCACTAATCCTGGACAGCCCCTGCAACCTTTGAGTAAAGTGGCCTCCGGTGGCGAATTATCTCGCATGGCACTAGCCATTCAACTACTGACTGCTCATAAAAAAGCCACCCCTTCCCTAATTTTTGATGAAATTGATGCCGGTATCAGCGGTCACAGCGCTCTAGCAGTGGGTCAACACCTACGTCAATTAGGTGAAATTACTCAAGTGTTCTGTGTCACCCATTTACCCCAGGTAGCGGGTTGTGGTCACCATCATGTATTAGTGAAGAAACAGAGCCACGGGGCTGAAACGATCATTCAACTACAACCACTGGAACTGGATCAACGGTTACAAGAGTTAGCACGGCTAATTGCCGGAGCTGTCATTACACCACAGACTTTAGCCACTGCGCGCGAACTGTTGGCAACGGGCTAAAAAAACACGTACCCTTTTACATTGGGCGCAAGCTTCATTATGATTCTGATCTTAGCAGACAAATAAGGTTTGTAATCGATGAGGTGTAGTCATTTAATTTCTATCAGTATTCTGGTGACATTACTGGGCACTACGGGTTGTTCAACGCTCAAACGGCTTCTCTACCGCATTGACGTGAACCAAGGCAACTACTTGGAACAGCACAACGTCAAACAATTGAAACGCGGTATGACCAAAGAGCAGGTACTCTTTTTATTAGGGACTCCAGCGCTCCGTGATCCTTTTACCCAGGATAACAGTTGGCACTACCTGTTTCGTCAACAGTGCGCCCATCAAGTGGCCACCCAGAAAAATTTGAAATTGACTTTTAATGCTCAAGGTCACTTAGAACGCATTGAGAGTGACTTTCCATGGCAAAATCCCCAGTTAAAGTCACCGAGCGCTGCTCAACAATCCCGAAGCACTCGAGCCGCTCACTAACGGCTAGCCGCCGGGGGAACCAGAAGACAATAGATAAAACATGGGCGCTGTTACTCACTCAGGGTAGTCACCCGGTGGGATAGCGCCCACGACGGAGATCAATTAAAGAGCATCTCTATTTTTTTGCTGCAGCGCCCTTGCTCGGCGGATCTCACGTGGATCAGCCATTAACGGTCGATAGATTTCTACCCGATCGCCAGCTTGTACGCTATCAGTCAACGCCTTGTGGCAGCCATAGATCCCGACCCGATTTTTGGCTAAATCAAGGTTAGGATAGCGGATCAAAACCCCGGACTTTTGGATCACCGTAGCGATAGTGCTCACACTAGGGAGCTGCAACGTCACCATAAACTGCTGGAGCGGTGACTCGGCATACACCAGTTCAACTGTAATAGTGGCAGCCATAGAGCACCGCAGCACGTTGGGTAAAAGCCATCGTCATACGACTAACCAACTCCTTAAATAAGCAACCAAACAGATAATCAAGCCGAGGGCTATTCAGTTCAAACTGTAGGTCGAGCGTTATCTCACAAGTTTGCGGCGTGAAAGGCCGTAGATACCAGCCGCCGCTGAGGTGGCGCAAGGGACCGTCAATCAGCTGCAGTGTAATAGATTCGTTGGGGATCAAGTGATTCTGAGTGGTCATCGTTTTTTGAATCCCTGCAAAGCTTAACCACAGAGAGGCCATCATTTGATGCTCCTGCTGTGCCAATACCTGAGCTTTGATGCAGCCTGGCACAAAAGCGGGGTAAGCTGGAATATCATTGATCAGCTGATACATTTGTTGTACGCTGTGGTCAGCGTGTACCGTGCGTTTAATAGACGACATCTTGGTAGGAGAGAGTGATTAGCCTCATAGGCAGGATAACACCACTGCATTGATAAAGCGAAGTTTTGTAGTCAATGCCTGCTTTTTTGCTAATAAAATCTCTGGCTTGCCTTCGGTAATTGCCTACAACCGACCACCTATTGGCCTTATGGATCAGTCACCCTATCATGTCTAAACAGAGTGCTCAGAAATCTAGCGACGCCCGGGTTATTGCCCAGAATCGACGTGCGCGTCATGACTATTTTATTGAAGAGACCTTCGAGGCAGGTTTAGTCCTACAGGGTTGGGAGGTTAAAGCCCTTCGTGCGGGAAAAGCCAATTTGAGTGATAGTTATGTTCTGCTAAAAAATGGCGAAGCCTGGCTACTCGGTAGCACTATTACACCACTTAGCCTGGCCTCTAGCCATGTTGTCTGTGATGCCACCCGCACTCGCAAGCTGTTACTAAAGCAACGAGAGCTCAGTACCCTTTATGGCAAAATTAATCGGCAAGGTTATACAGCGGTGGCCCTCTCCCTCTACTGGAAAGGTGCCTGGAGTAAAGTCTCTCTGGGTGTTGCCAAGGGCAAAAAAGAGCATGACAAACGAGAGAGTATCAAAGATCGGGAGTGGCAGGTTGCCAAAGCACGTTTGCTAAAATCTCGTTAATCAATAGTGGCTTTCCACTACGCTAGTCCTTTGTATACTTAATGAAGCGACTAACGTGAACTTGACGCCAGCTTGCTAACAGCTATACTATGGAGCACTTGGGGCTGATTTTGGATTCGACGGAAATTACGATCTTCAAGGTGCATGCCGAGGTGCGGTAGGCCTCGTAAAAAGCCGCAAAACAATAGATGTAAACGACAACGTTCACGCCTACAACACTGATAATGGGGTGTTGCTCGCCGCTTAACTGCGGCTAAGGCCCACCCGCTCGACACCTGTCTGCAGTGAAGAGCAACGTGGTGGTCATAATTTAGCAGGCTCGCGTTTAAGCCGTGCTTTAGGCTGAAGGCGTTAAAACTAAATAAGCTCTATCTCTGGTAGCCTGCCGATCGGCGATCACAGACGAAAATAGATGATCAGGCTAAGCATGTAGTACTAAGAAGTGAGGGTTTACGGACGCGGGTTCAAATCCCGCCAGCTCCACCAATCTCCAGGCCTCAGCCGTTCTCTGCTGAGGTTTTTTTTCGTCTAATCCCACGCCATTGGGCAGGTGCTGCTGATCGTTCCGGACTTTGCCTTCCAGATCCCCTACCCCGTTAAGCCCCCATTTTGCTCTCTGCGAGCCCATGTTCTCCAAATCGAGAGCGCCGAGAATTTTCGAAGTCCGGAAGCGCCTGTTTTTTTATTCCTTATAAATCAATAGATGACTTACAGACCCAGCGACCCTGTTTATTCCCAGCATTGCCTAGCAGCGTGAAATCACTAACCATCCATTAATATTGTTCAATCATTAATTTTATTGTCACACCAAAATATTCCAGCTAGAATTTCACCTCATTACGGACTTTTCGGTTTATCACCAGGGAAGGCATCGCGTTGTTATTTTCCAACCTCACTACGCTTTGGCTGCACCGCTTATTTGGCCTTAACGCCATCAGACGCTCCCTTATCTCACTGATCCTGAGTGCCCTGCTAGGCACCTCACTACCAGCCTCTGCGGTAGCGCCCGAGCCTGCTGCCCAACAGCAGCAAGCACGTGAACAGGAGCGTGAGCTGCGGCAACAGCAAGAGAGCGTCCCTGATGTACAACTACAGCCGACCCCCTCACCCGAGCTACTGCAGCGCCTTCCCAGTGATGAAACCCCCTGCTTTAAGATTAAACAGCTGCAACTCCAGGGCGAGGCCGCTCAGCAGTTTCAATGGGCCTTAGCCGCCGCTCACCGCGCGGGGAGTGCTCCAGATAGCCCGCTGGGTCGCCGGCTGGGGGCTAACGGCATCAACTTGATCCTCAAGCGGGTGCACCATGCCATCGTGCAGCGCGGCTTTATCACCACTCAGGTGGTGGCAGAGCCACAAAACCTGGCCAGTGGCACCTTGGTGCTCACACTCATTCCTGGACGCTTGCATCGTCTCTATTTTTCAGAAAAGTCTGATAAGCAGGCTAGACACTGGAACGCCCTGCCCGCCAAGCCTGGTGATCTACTCAATTTACGGGATATCGAGCAAGCCTTAGAGAACTTTAAACGACTCCCCAGCGTTACCGCCACCTTCCAAATTGCCCCTGCCAGCGATCCAGAGGCTCCAGCGGGCACCAGCGATCTGATAATCACCTGGCAACAGCAGCTGCCGCTACGCGGAACGCTCTCTTTAGAGGATTCTGGCAATCCGCTGACTAAAAAACACCAAGGGGGCTTTACCCTAGCCTACGATCAACCCTTGGGGTTCAACGATCTATTTTATATCAATCTGCATCAAGGCTTCGGTGGTTGCTCGGTAGGCCGGGGGATCACCCGCGGGCATACCCTGCACTATGGGCTACCCTGGGGCTACTGGTTCTTAGAGTTCACCCAGACGCAAGAGGCCCATGACTACAGTCAACGGCCCGATCGCCTCGATCTACGCAGCGGCAGCAGCGCTCGTTCAGAGGCCCAACTGGCCCGCCTGCTCTACCGCGATGCCCGGCGTAAAACCACCCTCTCCTTCAAAGGCTTTCGCCGGAACAATCACAGTGGCTATAAACTTTTAGGCATCGACTCACCTCTCCAGCGGCACGCGCTCGGCGGCTGGGGCAGCACACTGGCGCATCGGGAATTTATTGGCAAGGCGATCCTCGATGCCAGCCTCAGTTATCAACGGGGCACCGGTGCTTTTGGTGCCCAAGCGGTTCCTGAGAACACCCGGGAGGGAACCCCGCGCTTTAAAGTGATCACTCTAGAGCTCTCCTGCAAACTGCCGGTGCAGATTGCACAGCTGGCCTGTCACTACCACGGCAATTGGAACGCACAATACAACCGTACACCATTGCCTCCCTCAGAGCGCTTTAGTATCGGCAGTCGCCACACCGTCCGGGGTTTTGGGTATAGTGATCCGCTGCTCCCACTCTCCTCGGAGCGCGGTTGGTGGCTACGCAATGAGTTTGGCGTCGCCTTGGGTCACACCGGCTCTGAGCTCTATCTGGGGCTGGATTATGGCAAAGTCAGCGGCCCACTCGCCCACGATTTAACAGAGGGCCGCCGCCTCGCCGGTGCCGCCCTGGGTCTGCGGGGCAATTTAAAAGGCCTAAGCTATACGCTGTTTACCAGCTGGCCACTGAAAACAACCAAAAACTTTACCGGCGCCCGCCATCTCTGCGGCTTTAGCCTGCTCTACAGCTTTTAGGAGCACGCTTGCCAATACCGTGGTCCAGTCATAAATACCCTTGATAGGGACATTAGGAGTCAGGTATGAATCAGCGCTGTTTTCGGGTTATCTTCAATCGACCACGCGGCCAAGCGATCGTCGTCGGCGAACTGGCGCGGACGCCAGGTCACGTGAGTAGCGCTGGCAGCGTGCCCAGACAGTCCCGGTGGCGCTGCTGTACCCTGCCTCTCGTTTTGATCGTCACCCTCGGCTGGATGCCTGGAGCGGACGCCACTATCGTCGCCGATGCCAACGCCCCAAGCGCCCAACAGCCCAACGTCGTCACCGCCCCCAATGGGGCCTCACCCCTGGTCAATATTCAAACACCCAATGCCGCCGGGATCTCACATAACACCTATAGCCGCTTTGATGTCGAGCCAGCAGGGGCCATTCTCAATAACAGCCGCCAAGCGGTGCACACCCAGTTAGCCGGCACTATCGCTGGCAACCCTCACCTCACCACTGGCCCCGCCCAGATCATTCTGAATGAAGTCAACTCCAGCAACCCCAGCCTGTTGCGGGGCTTTATCGAGGTGGCCGGGCAACGAGCCCACGTGGTCATAGCCAATCCCTCAGGGATTTATGTCAAAGGGGGTGGCTTTATCAACACCAGTGGCGTCACCCTGACCACCGGTACCCCACAATTGCAAAATGGGCACCTCGACAGCTATCGGGTGACCGGTGGTCTCATTAAGATTGATGGCGAGGGGTTAGATACCCGCTCCGCCGACTACACCCACATCTTCGCCCAAGCAGTGCAACTGAATGCGGCAGTGCACGCCAAAAAACTGAGGGTCACTACCGGCAATAACCTCGTCAAAGTGGATAACGGTCAAGCTACTCCAATCGCCAGTAGTACTGAAGCGCCTGAGTTTGCCCTTGATGTCGCTAAACTGGGTGGTATGTATGCCCATCATATTTTCATCGTCGGCACCGAGAACGGCGTGGGGATGCGCAATAGTGGCCTGTTGCAAGCCAATGCCGGTTCACTCTTCCTTAATAATCAAGGCTTACTAACGAATAACGGGACTATCCAGAGTGACGACACCCTCAAACTGGAGATCGCAGGCCTGGATAATCGCCAAGGGCAGATCAATTCAGTCGGCTCAACACTGAAGATAACGAGTAGCCAACCTATCAACAACCATCAGGGGCAGTTACGGGCCACTAAAGCATTACACTGCCGCAGTTTGGCGCTGCGCAATGTTCAAGGCGTCATCACCGCAGGTACGCGACTTACCGTCGATACACAAAAACAGGCGGTGGATAACCGTCAGGGTACCCTGAGCAGCAGTGGCAAACTCCAGGTACGGAGCGGTGTGCTTAATAACCACCAGGGGTTACTACAGGCTGGCAGCACACTCACCGTCAATACTCACGGGAAAACACTTATCAACAGCCACTCCGCTACTCAGCAAGGGATTGTCGGCCAGAAAATCAGCTTAACCACCGGCCAGCTGCTGAATCGTCGGGGTGTCATCAACGGCCAAAACTTGAGGATTGAGAGCAGTCGCTTGAGTGGTCAGGGTCAACTTAAGGCTACCGGCGATCTACAGCTAAGCCTTACCAGCGAGCAGCCCCAAGATCTCACAGGAGTTCTACAGGCCAATGGTCAGCTGACACTCACCGCTTTCGGTGAACTGAACAACTATGCTCGGCTAGAAGCGTGCGCTCAGTTAACAGCACAAGCCCCTATCCTGCGTAATCAAGCAACCGGGATTATCCAAAGCCCACAGACGCTAGTGCGGGGTGGAGATATCCCGGATGGTGAGGTACAAAACCGCGGGCTGATTGATGGCAAGAGCGTTGAGGTGCGCGCTACCACCATTAATAATCTGGGTGGCGGCCAACTGAATGGAGATCAGCTGGCGATTGGGGCCAGCCACACGCTGAACAACCAGGCCGCTACCATTGCTGCCCGGCAGCGTTTAGTGATCGGCACCCAGCATCTGCACAATGACGACCACGCGCAGATCGCCAGTCAGGGCTCCGCAGTGATTGGTAAGCAACTACTTGATCAGCAACAAGTGACGGGTCAAGCCCTCACTCTGACTAATCAATCGTCAACGATTGAGATCCAGGACGAGGCCGATTTCACGATCGCTACCATCAATAACGATGCCGAAAGTGCTATCCACGCTGAAAAGCAGCTGACTATCCACAGTGGCAGCATCAATGGGGAGGGACCGATCACCTCGGGGAGTGATTTGCAGGTGACTCTCACCAGCGATCAGCCGAAAAAACTGGACGGGCAGCTCAAGGCCAAGAACAACCTGGTACTCACCGCCAACGGTGAACTGAATAACTACGGTCGGCTGGAAGCGGGGGAGCAGTTAACGGCACAAGCTTATATTTTTCGTAATTATGGTCCGGGGATTATTCAAGCCCAACAGACACTAGTGCGGGGTGGCGACACCCAAGATGGTGAGGTACGAAACCGTGGATTGATTGATGGGGAGCATGTGGAGATACGCGCTAACTTTGTCAACAATTTTGGTGGCAGTCGGCTGTACGGAGATAACATCACTATTGGTGCCCACACCACCCTGAACAACCACTCAGAGTGTTTTGATGGCGTTAATTGGTTGCCAGCCACCCTTGCCGCCCGTCAGCGCTTGGTGATTGGCGCAAAGTATATTCACAACTATAAGCATGGTGCACTCATTTTTAGTGGGAACCCAGCCGTTATCGGTGAAAAACTGGTCAATAAAAATGAGGTGACTGGCCAAAGCTTTGCACTAAATAATGAGTCCGCTACCATAGATATCCAAGGTGACGCTCATTTCAACATTGGTATCTTCAATAACCGTGATATCCATTTTAAAAGCCGTGAGGTGCAAGTCGGTTATAGTGCTGGATTACGACGTACAGAGCCTAGTCCACGTACTGATAGACCGAATGATTACACCGCATTTGATTACAGTATCAAGACGACTGAAAAGCAAATAATCCATCGAGATCCCGCTAAAGTATTGATTGGTGGTAACTTGAGGCTGACTGGAAATAGTTTCAAAAACGATAAAAGCCAGGTAGTGATGGGTGGAACCATGACTGGCTCTTTGAAGACGATCAATAACGGTGAACCTGAGTGGATCCGGAAGGTTGAATATTCTGGCACTTCAGAATTTACCTATACCGAATGGCGGGGTGGCTTTAGGCAACGAACTGATCGCTGCTGGGACACACCTTTGCCCTATTATGACTGCAAAAAAACCCCCATCCAGCTTGCCGTAGAGCAGCGCAACACCCGCCCGACGGGCAGTGGCCTACAGATCGCTGAACGGACGGAGCTAACCTTACAGCCCACTGACCATGGGCAGTTAGCACCGTTCAACCCACTGCCAGCCATCAGCGAAGTGGCCGCACTGGCGCGCCATCCTAGTAGCGGGCTAGCGATGGTGATTCGCAGTAGCAATGCCCCGATAATCCTGCCCACCAGTGGTCTGTTTACCATTGATGCCAGTGCCAGCAATCGCCCATTGATTACTACCGATCCGCGCTTTATCAACTATCACAGCGGCTTCAGTACCCAGCACCTACTCCAGGAGCTCCGCCTGAACACGGAGGCCCTACCCAGACTCTATAGCGATAGTTTTCACGAGCAGCAGCGGCTACGTGACCAAGTCATCGAATTGACAAACCACCGTTTTTTACCCGGCCATCACAGTGATGCCCAGCAGCAACAGGCCTTAGTCACCCAAGGAATTGCTACTGCCCGAGCACTACAGCTTACCCCAGGTAAACCCCTGACGACCACCCAACAAGCCCAGTTGACTGAGGCTATTGTCTGGCCGGTAGTTAAGCCGGCCACCTTGACATCTGACCAGACGACCGAAGTGTTATATCCACAGGTCTATATCCCGATAGTCGCTCACTGATCTTGCCACCTTTTTTTAGACACAGAGAAGAGAAACCTTAAGCGACCTGGGATAACCAATTTTTTTCAAAATTTACAGGAGACAGATAGCCTAGCGTTGAGTGCCGTCTCTGTCGGTTATAAAACACTTCTACGTATTCAAAAATGCTCAATTTGGCTTGTTCTCTGCTCTCAAAACGTTCAAAGTGGGTGTGCTCTGTTTTTAAGGTATGGAAAAAACTCTCTGCTACTGCATTGTCATAACAATTGCCCGTACTACTCATGCTAAGCGTTATCTGGTGATGCGCCGATACAGCCTTGAATCCTTTGCTGGTATACTGGCTGCCTCGGTCGGAGTGGTGGATGAGACCTGCAGCAGGCTTCCTCCGTGTTATTGCCTGGCGTAATGCTGCGGCTACTAACTCGGTGGTCATGTGAGCTTGCATATCCATCCCCACGATACTACGAGAGAACAGGTCCAGTACGATAGCAACATACAACCATCCCTCTTGGGTCGGAATATAGGTAATATCTGCTGCCCAGTATTGATCAGGGCGAGTGGCTGTGAACTTCTGCTTGAGTAAATTAGGCGCCACTGCGGCCTTTGGATCGACTATTGTGGTTACCTTAAATCGTTTTTTCATCTTAGCCGCAATATGGGCTGCTTTCATTAGCCGACAAACCCGTTTGCGTGAACAGCGCTCACCTCTAGCTCGTAACTCAGCATGGATACGTGGGCTACCGTAAATTTGGTTGCTTATGGTATAAACCTCTTTAATTTCAGATATTAAACGCTCATCCTCACAATAGCGCTTGGATGGCTCAGCCTTGATAAACTGATAATAGCCACTGCGGGATACACCTAACACGTTGGACATCCTCTCTACGCTGAATTCCCCAGCATGCTTTTGCATAAACTGGTATTTTACTTGCGGGCCACTGAGAAGATGCCCAAGGCTTTTTTTAGGATATCCCTCTCTTCGCGTGCTATCGCCAATTCTTTCCGCAATTGACTGAGCTCAGCATCAGACGCTTTCAGGTATCCTTTGCCCGGGAAAGCCTCTGCACCATCCTTGTTATGCTGATGGACCCACCCTGCCAATGTACTCTTGGGAACTCCCAATTCCTCGCTCAATTGACAGAGCGTTTTACCAGTGCTGTGATACAGCTTTACCGCATTCAGCTTGAATTCCTTATCATAGCTCCTTGATTCCCCTTGATTCATAACTTCACCTCAAAAAGTAACAAAAAATTATACGCTTTGTTCCTCTTCGTTGTGTCCGTTAAAGGGTAGCAAGATCAATCACCTCACGGCGCGTGGTGATATACATAACCAAGGGGGCAACTTCGGCGCCGAGAAGCACCTCCGGCTTCGTGCCAAGCGGGACTTTATCAACCAGACGGTCACGCACACCAGCAAGACGAGTAGCGACCGTCCAGGCTATCATGAGAGCCATTGTCACACCACCCTAGGCCAGCGGGCAGGGCTGTATGTCCTGCAACCACAAGGGGTACTAGAGGCCGCCGCGGGGCGCGATATCACCCTGACCGCCGCCCGCGTCCTAAATGCTGGGGTGGATGGTCAAACCCGATTCACCGCCGGTCGTGATATTAACCTTGGCGCGGTCCAGGTGGGGGAGCAGCATAAACACATCGATCATTACTACACCCAGTCGCAAGGCAGCAGCCGTGATGTGGGTAGTCAACTGAAAACCGCTGGCGATATTAGCTTCCAGGCTGGCCATAATTTCACTGCCATAGCTGCCCAGTTAAGCAGTGGCATCCGTGTGAATCATTCAGGGGCTCTCAGCCTCAGGCGGGAGCGTGACCCCGCTATGACTGCTCCTAGCAGCAGCGAAGAGAGCCTATTGCCGGCTGAGTCGCTAGCAACAAGCAGTGCCGACCCCCAACGTGCCACTGGTAGTTTGCGTATTCAGGCTGGCAATAATATCGATATCCAAGCAGGCCAAGCAAGCCACCATAAGGAAAGCCACTGGAGGGGAAGCGATCGGTCGGTAGCTGGCCAGGAGGTGCTAGCCCAGGAAGCGCAGCTGGCAGTAGAAGCGCCGCAAGGTGAGCTACAAGTGGCAGCTCAACAGGATGTTTGCTTGAGCGCCGTGCAGCTCAGAAATCGTGGCGCAGCTGGCCACACCACCCTCACCGCCGGCCGCCATCTCACGCTAGATACCCTGCGTAGCGAAGAACAGCAGAGCAGGGTCCAGGATGCCGACAACTTTCTACACCAAAGTCGCACCGCAGCGGTGGGCAGCTCAATACAAACTGTCGGTGATGTGCGCTGTCAGGCTGGTGAGCGCTTCCAAGCCACCGCCGCTCAAGTGAGCAGCCGTGATGGGGCTGTGCAGGTGGCAGCTACTCAGCAGCTTGAACTCCTCAGTGGCGAAGCTACAGAGGATTATGATCATGCCACTAAGCACACCGAAGAGGGTTTTTTTAGTAGCAAGACCATCCGCACCCGTGATATTCGCCACCAAAGCATGGCCCTTGGGAGTAGTTTCAGCGGCCGTCAGGTGACAATGATTGCTGGGGATCAGGCGAAAAAAACCGGTCAAGGCCACATCAGCGTGGATGGTTCCAGCGTGGTGAGTGATCGACAAACCACCCTGGTCGCCAACACTATCAGCATCACCAGCGCCGAGAATCACCAACAGCAACACTACACTCGGCAGGAGAAAAAAAGTGGCCTATTCTCCACGGGTGGGGCCTCATTTTGTATTGGCAGCCAGCGCCAGAGCCTCGAGCAGCAGCGGGCGGGCATTACTCATAATAGCAGTAGTGTCGGCAGCTTACAGGGCGATGTGACTATCCAGGCCCTGGAGCACTACCAGCAGCTCGCTAGTCAGGTGGTGGCTCCGCAAGGCAATGTTGAAATCACTGCCGCGGAGCTCGCTATTTTGGATGAGCACAACCAACTGCAACTCACCCAGGAAAGTAGCAGCAGCACCAGCGGCTTCACCGTGAGTGTCAGCAACCCGGCCCTGAGCGCTCTCCAAACGGCTAAACAGCTGCAGAGTGCCGTCAGCCAGACCAGCGATCCACGGATGCACGCCTTAGCCGCCGCGGCCGGTGGCCTGGCCGCTAAGAACACCTATGATGCCCTGCAGTGCAAGCCGCAACAGCTAGGTGGAATTAACGTCACCGCCACCTTCGGCAGTAGTGAAAGTCACAGTGAAAGCAGTGAGCACCACACCACCGCCCAGCGCTCGCTGGTGGCCGGACAAAACCTCCTCATTCAAGCAAACAGGAGAAATGCCACGATACAGGGCGACCTGCAAGCCAAGGAGCGAGGACTGATAACCGCTGCCGGCGATCTGAAACTGCTGGCCAGTGAAAACCGCAGCCGGCAGAAAAGTAGTCAGAGCTCCAGCAGCCACTCATTCGGTGTTGGCCGAGGCCTCGTAATGGGGATGAGTGAAGGCGAAGGCAGCAGCCAAGGGGAGAGCTGCAGCTACCAGCTCGCCCAGGCGCGGGCCGGCCAAAAAATCGAGTTAGAGAGTGGTCGCAATATCCTCGCGCAGGGGGTGGTGAGCGCCCAGAACGTCAAAGTGCGCTGTGGCGCCAACTGCACGATTGAAAGCCTGGAAGACACCGACCACCAGGAGGGTGAACAGCGGCAGATTGGGATAAACCTAGATATCGGTCCCATGGCGAGTGGCAGCGTTAATTTCAACCAGAGTAACTACCACCATGATTTTGCCAGTGTCCAGCAGCAGGCAGGCATCGAAGCGGGCGACCTGGGTTACCAAGGGGATGTTAAACTCAATACCCACCTGGGAGGCGGCGGCCTCAAAAGCAGTGCAAAGGCAGTGATCAACAACCTCAATCACTGGGGGACCGGTACCTTAACCCAAAGCGCGATTGAAAACCGTAACGACCATGATGCCCAGAGCATCAGTGGCAGCATCGGTTTTAGCCAACATCCCCAGAAGCCAGGGCAGCCCGCCCTGCAGGATGGAGGTGTTGGCAAAAACCAGTTAGGACAAGCCGCGCCAGGAGCCCTGCAGGTACCCGGCAGTGGGCTGCCGAGCCACCATGGCCTCTCCGCTACCATACCCATCGTGATGAACGCCAGTGGCCACGACCGCAGTACCACCCGCAGTGGTATTAGCGGCGCCGGGCAATCCGTCACCCTTACCAATCCCGCTGCTCAACTAGCACTCACCGGCCAAACTCCAGAGCAGGCCATCGCCGCCTTCGATGCCAGCGTCACCAGTGATAAGGACAGCAGCAACGCACTATCCAACAGCTTCAACCTAGAAGAGATAAAAGCGGGCTTCCAGATTGTCGAGGCCCTCACCCGCGAAGTCGGCACTTTCCTAGACAATCGAGCTAAGGAGCAGACGAAAACGCAAACGGACTTAACCGAGGAGCAAGGCAAAGCGCTCGAGCAGCAAAATACCCAAAAAATAGCAGCGCTACAGGAGCGCTTACAAGAGAACCAGCTGTGGGAGATGGGCGGCAAAGGACGTATTCTGATGAGCGCCCTCTCCCTCGCCGCCGGCAGTAATATCACCGGCAGCACCGGCCAACTGTTGCAAGCGGCCACCGTCAACGTCATTCAAAGCTACGGCGCCCAGCAGATTAAGCTGCTAGCCGACAGCATGAACAGTGAAGTGGCCCGCACTGCCCTGCAGGGGCTACTGGCTGGCGCTGGCGCCGCCGCCCAAGGACAGAGCGCCACCCCCGCGGCCCTGGGGGCCAGTGCCAGCGTGGTCCTGAACAACCTCATAGACAGCGCCTATGGGGAAACCAGCAGCACTCTCAGCCTAGCGAAGCGCGAAGCCCGCAAAAACCTCGTCTCCACCCTCATCACCGGCACCACCCACGCCCTCGGCGGCGAGGCCGCCCTGGCCAATGCAGCGGCAACTATTGAAGCAGAGAATAATGCCGTTTTTGCCCCGTTAATTCCTGTTGCCCTGGGGACCATGTGGATAGCTGATAAGGCACTGACTGCTTACTACATCCACCAAGATGTTACTGCTCTACGTAGTGGTGAAAAAACTCTAGAACAAATTGCTCTTGAGCGCGGCGAGCAGTACATTATCGGAGCGTTGGTGGGTAACCTGGCCGGCCATGGCTACAAAGCCATCAAACAGGGTGGAAAATGGGTTGCTAAGGCCATCAAAGAGGGTACACACCACGGCCCACAGCTAGCTACGGCTACGGCAGGTGCAACCCAGCAATTTAGCCGGCAAGCTGGACAGATAAATAGCCGAACCCATGGCATTTACCAGGTCAATCGTCCTCAGCCTTCCGTTAATCCAGTAAATAAAATATGGAGCGTCAAGGGACGAATTAAAGAGGCTCAGTTGCCAACCAAGGGGAAAATAAGGTTTGTTCCACGTGAAGGTTATGCACCAAATGAATCGCTGCGCAGGAGTGTAAACAAGGGATATATTGATAGGTTCGGTAACGAATGGACTAAAGGCCCCTCTCGTACAGCAGGGCAACCATTTGAATGGGATGTTATTTTTTCAGATAGAGGGCAAAAGCAATTGGGGTGGGCTAGCCGTGATGGAAAACATATAAATGTCTCCTTAGATGGCAAAATAACTCATAGGTGATATTCATGGAAATTGATTTTTTCCAGGAAGTTAAAATAATATCTGGAAACGATAAAACTAAAAAATATATAGGATTTAAAGGAATAGTTTTAGGGATAGGAAAAGAGAATGAGGAGATAGAAGGTTATGATGTATATATCTATGATGTAGAACGTGTTGCCGGATTCAGCACGGGTGAAATCATTCCCACGGGGGTTCGTTTTAAACGAGAAGATTTTTATAATGGCTCCTATGCTAAGGTATCACCCACTGGTGAGCTGCTGGACCTTCATTTAGTTGATGAAACGACTAATAAGCCATCAAATCACTAACACGAGTTATGCCGTGCAACTTACGCGTCGTTCCTATTACAGTAGTGGCAGCATTAATGTCAACCAAAGTAACTACCGCAGCGATTTTAAAAGCGTCCAGCAGCAGGCTGGCCTCAAGGCGGGCGACAAGGGTTGCCAAGTGACGATAAAACTCAACCTCCACCTGGGAGCTGCCGACATCGCCAGCAATGAACAGGCAGTGACCGACGACCTCAATTCCGTGGTAACCGGCACCTTAACCCAGAGCCAGCTTGACAACTATAACAACCATGATGCCCAGAGTATCGCAGGTGGCATCGGTTTTAGCCAACATCCCCAGAAGCCAGGTCAGCCCGCCCTGCAGGATGGGGGTGTTGGCAAAAACCAGTCAGGGCAAGCCGCTCCAGGAGCCCTGCAGGTACCCGGCAGTGGGCTGCCGAGCCACCATGGCCTCTCCGCTACCATACCCATCGTAATGAACGCCAGTGGCCACGACCGCAGTACCACCCGCAGTGGTATTAGCGGCGCCGGGCAATCCGTCACCCTTACCAATCCCGCTGCTCAACTAGCACTCACCGGCCAAACTCCAGAGCAGGCCATCGCCGCCTTCGATGCCAGCGTCACCAGTGAACAGGACAGCAGCAACGCACTATCCAACAGCTTCAACCTAGAAGAGATAAAAGCGGGCTTCCAGATTGTCGAGGCCATCACCCGCGAAGTCGGCACTTTCCTAGACAATCGAGCTAAGGAGCAGACGAAAACGCAAACGGACTTAACCGAGGAGCAAGGCAAAGCGCTCGAGCAGCAAAATACCCAAAAAATAGCGGCGCTACAGGAGCGCTTACAAGAGAACCAGCTGTGGGAGATGGGCGGCCAAGGACGTATTCTGATGAGCGCCCTGACCCTGGCTGCCGGCGGCAACATCACCGGCAGCACCGGCCAGATGTTGCAAGCAGCCACCGTCAACGTCATTCAAAGCTACGGTGCCCAGCAGATTAAGCTGCTAGCCGACAGCATGAACAGTGAAGTGGCCCGCACTGCCCTGCAGGGGCTACTGGCTGGTGCTGGCGCCGCCGCCCAAGGACAGAGCGCCACCCCCGCCGCCCTGGGGGCTAGTGCCAGCGTGGTCCTGAACAACCTCATAGACAGCGCCTATGGGGAAACCAGCAGTCAACTCACCCTAGCGGAGCGGGAAGCCCGCAAAAACCTCGTCTCCACCCTCATCACCGGCACCACCCACGCCCTCGGCGGCGAGGCGGCTCTGGCCAATGCGGCGGCAACTATTGAAACAGAGAACAATAGCGCCGCCGCAGTGCCTCTGGTGGGTCTGGCAGCAATTGGAGCGCCGATAACTGCCACTGCAGTGGGCACAGCAGCTGTTGGGAGTGCCGTAGGGGCCCTATTAGCTAAGACAGCCTCTGTGGTTCAAGAGGGGCATCAAGACTACCGAGATGCCAAAGAAATACTTGCTGGCAGGAAGGCCATGGAACAGGTGGTGGCTGAACGCGGCAGTCAGCGCGGAAGAGAGGTTGAGCTGTGTATCATGGAGATTCAGCTCAATCAGCATATGACCCATGCGGATAAAGAGCAGCTGCTCGTGAGGCGCTCGCTGCATGACTATGAAGGCAGCAAACGCTACCTGGAATCCCTACAGGATAAGTACCTGCCCGCCGGTTTTTCAGCACTTCCTTCAGGAACTTTACCAAACCACACTGGTGAGAAGCAAATCCCTGATGCGCTGCCCAACAGATATACCACCCCAACGGCAGAGCAGCAGCCTAATAAATATACTACCCCGGCCGCTGAGCCGCTGTCGACGACAGTAAGTTTACCGATTGTTGAAACAGAGCCAACCACTCTCCCTGGTCAATCAATTCCAGAAACGCACTTCAAAGATCTTATAATGGAGGCAAGGAAGGCTGGGAATGGTGTCGATAACCGCTTACCAATCCCTTCGACGGTGCCTGCTGATAATGGCTTGAGTGTGCACTCCAATGAGAAACACACCCCCGGAGGGCAAGGATTTGACCCTCGTGTAGGAATTGAGCCCAGAAACTCCCAGGAGCTATTCGGTGATTCAGTAGCGCTGCCCGGGAGCACTGTTAGGTATACTAGAGACCCAGCAGGTAATATCCACCGCTTCGCCCAAACCAGAGATGGTATTTATCACTGGAATGGTAGTACCGCCGATAAAAACAATCCATTGGATTTAACGAATAAAGTAAAAGCAAAGCTGGACAAAGAATTTGGGTGGAAAATTAAATGATTTACGGTGATGTTTTGGTTATTGGTATTCAGCTAGAGTTAGGGATGGTTTGTGATACCATCAAGTGCGGAATGTTTAATTTTGTATTTGATGGGAAATTATTTCCGGGTCAGGGGATGGGGATAGAATTTTACCCAACAATTTTAGATTTACAGCATAGCCTACAGTTTGGGTTAAAAAAAAGGATGCCCGATATCGGAATGCTGCCTTTAGAGCAAATTGATTTTTTAGATGAACCCCCAGGTGTTATTCATTTGTCATCTGGCATGGCAGAAGATTTTGGATTCTGTTGTTGCCTAGGATTTGATGGCAATGAAGATCGATTTTTTTATTCTATGGATTATGGTAAGACCTATCAGGAAAAACGTTACCCCCAGGGGACCATTGAACGGTTAATTAACAGCCTGCCCAAAATAGAAGATATTGACTTTTGTAGCCAAGATGTAGTCAAAGATTTTGTAGGGCAATTAAGTGCAACTGGATTTAAACAAACCAGCGACTGGGATTACTCTAGCAGCAATGATCATCAATCCCCTCTGGTATTAAGCGAACAATGGATGAATGATAAAGTTAAGCAATTGGAGAATGTACCCCCGCATTGTCAAAGACTCTTTGAAGCTTCACGTCGACTACCCAAAGCGATACTACATCGGTATACCCAAGATGCCGAGGGTCATATTCATCGCTTCTCACCGACCCATACCGGGGATTATTACTGGAGCGGCAGTACCAATCACTGTAGCAATCCCCTGAAGTTGCCTCTTGATGTGAAAGCCAGTTTACATAAAGAATTCGGGTGGTCAATCAAATGATTTATGGCGATATTTTTGTTATCGGCATCCAGCTTGAGCTAGTAGCGATTTATGATACGGTTAAGTATGGCATGATCAACTTTGTGATTGATGAAAGGTTATTGCCGGGACAAGGAACCTTAGTCGATCTATACCCCACGCTCGAGGGGCTAAAGAGCAGTTTACAGCTTGGGTTATCAAAGCAGCCCCCTGAGCTAGCTTCAGGTGCGCTGGCAGCAATTGATTTTGTAGAACCGCCGCCCGGTATTATCCGGCTACAAGTGGGTATGTTGGAAGATTTTGGGTTCTGTTGTTGTTTAGGGTTTACCACCAAGGATGATCGATTTTTTTATTCGACAGATTATGCCGAAACCTTTCAAGAACAACGTTACCCTCGAGGAACTATTGAACGCTTGATTAATAGCCTGCCAAAAATCGAAGAGGTCGAGTTTTGTAGCCAAGAGATAGTCAGGAATTACCCGGGCCCTTTGAAAGTCACTCGATTTGAACAAACTGGCGGCAAGGGTTATCGATAACGGAACCTTTGCCGCTGTTCCTCCCACAGCAGGGGCGTATTAGAGGCTAGCATGAATAAGGTAACGGTGGACGGCAAAGTCTCATCAAGGATAGCTTCAACGATATCTGGTGCCAGGGTGGTGAGGTTGACTATCCGGCTGACATAGGCGCTATCCACCCCCACTTGCTTGGCGACCTCGGCTAGATTGGACGCCTGGCCTGACTCCAGCAGCGCTAGCCAGCGGTGGCCGCGGGCCAAGGCTAACTGCAGTGGCGTGGGCTTCTCTGGGCACGGTGGCTTTAGTGGGTTGCCGTTCGGCAGCCTAACGACCTTATGCCAGCCACGGCGCTTGATCTGGATAGGCACTGATAAGGTTACCCGGCCATCGCTGGCAGTCAGCACGCCTGTTTCACCACTGCTCTGGATCCTGATCTCTTTCATGCGGCGGTTTTCTTTATTTGGACCTGCGGTTGGCGCAGCTCACCGACCAAGCGTTGCAGGCCGGTAGCCCGTAAGCACACCTCTAAATTATCCGCTGAGACCACCACCTTCTCAATTAACAGCTTAAAAATCCTTGCCTGCTCCGCTGGGAACAGCTCTGCCCACACAGTATCCAACTGAATCATCGCTACTGTGACTTGGGCCTCATCCAGGCTGGGATCGTGTTGCTGGGCCTGTGTTAGTATCGGTTCCAGTAAATCGGGGGAGCGCAGTAGGCGGCGTAGCTGCTCAAAGACTGCTGCCTCTAGTTGTGCCGCCGGTAACCTGGGGACGCCTGAGGCCCCCGCGTACTCCTTGGCATCCCGCTGTGGGATGTAGTAGCGATAGCAGCGGCCACTCTGCTTCTTGACCGTCTGCCAGGGCGATAGTGCCCGGCCATCACTGCCAAACAGCAACCCCTTCAGCAAAAAAGGCACCGTGGCCCGGGTGTGGTTGCTGCGGACTCGGCGGTGTGTGTCCAAGATCGCCTGGACGCTATCCCAGGTGGCTTGATCGATGATTGCTGCCTGCTCCCCCGGGTACCACTGCCCTTGATGTTGCAGCTCCCCCAAATAAAGGCGGTTATTGAGCAATTTGTAGATCAAACTCTTATCAATCAGTTTGCCCTGGCGAACCTGTCCCCGCTGGGTGGTCCAGCTTTTGGAGGTGGCGCCCGTTTGCTGTAGCTCTTTCACTAACAAGGTGCTAGAACCCAGGGCTATAAAGCGGTGAAAAATCTGCTGCACCAGTTGGGCTTCTGCCGGGTTGTGGACTAAGCGGCGATCTTGAACATCGTAGCCCAGCGGTGGGGTGCCGCCCATCCAGATCCCTTTACGTTTGCTGGCGGCAATCTTATCGCGGATGCGCTCGCCGGTCACCTCCCGTTCAAATTGCGCAAAGGAGAGCAAGATATTCAGCATCAACCGCCCCATCGAGGTGGTGGTGTTGAACTGCTGGGTTACCGAGACAAAGGAGACCCCTTGGCGATCAAATAGCTCGACCATTTTGGAAAAATCGCTGAGATTGCGGGTCAGGCGGTCAATTTTATAGATAATAATGATATCAATCTGCCCCGCCTCAATGTCTGCCAGCAGCCGCTGCAGGGCTGGACGCTCCATATGGCCGCCGGAGTAAGCGGGATCGTCGTAATCATCCGCCACCGGCAGCCAGCCCTCCGTGCGTTGACTGGCAATGTAGGCATGACCAGCATCCCGCTGGGCATCGATGGAGTTGTACTCCTGCTCTAGCCCCTCATCAGTCGATTTGCGGGTGTAGACTGCGCAGCGCTGGCGTTGCTGAATCACCTCGTTCATCGACCACCCCGCTGTTTCGTCGCGGTGGAGCCTTTAGGGCGCGCTTTTAGGCCAAAAAATAGCGGCCCCGACCAGCGGGTGCCAGTGATTTCTCTGGCTAGCTGCGACAGGTTGCTGTAGGGCCTCCCCTGATAGATAAAGCGGCCAGCGTCCTGGACCACCACCTGATGATCAACCCCTTGGTAGTGGCGACTCAGGAGTGTCCCCGGCAGCAACGCCCGACTGGCGGCGCGCTTTGGCGATGGTTGTTGTTCTAGGGCGATTAGCTGCTCAATACGCTGCTGATTACGCGTGACTAGCGGCTGATTGGTTTTGCTGTACTCCAGTAGCTGCAGCTGGTAGGCGATCCGCCGTTCTAGAAAGCGGCGATTATGGGTGGGGGCTTCACTGCTAAAGAGCTGTTGCCATAGCGCTTTGAGTTCTGGCATCCCCAGTTGCGGCAGATTAACAATTTGTGCCATCACTGAGGCGCCGCTCGAAGGGCTGCTTCTCCGAATTTTCATGCAGGTTCCTTGGGTGAGAGAGTAGCAGGGCCCCTATGAACGCTCGGCTGGCTGCGAAAGCCAAGTAAAACCTGACGCTCTGTAAGTTTATCCGGGGTTATACCGCTGTTTTTAGCCCGCAGTCGGCACAGGCCAGTGGCCAGAATGGCGGCGATGGCTAGGCAGCGCTGCTCTGGGGTCATTTGCGCGGGCAGTAATGAGTGGATGGTCTCCATCGGTAGCACTCCAGGGGTTCAATAAACGCTATCATCCCGATCACCACACTGGAATGCTAGGCAGAGATTTCTAGCCGCTGGCGGGGAGTACGGGCTAGCGTTGACAGAATTTGACAGCTGATGGGCTCTGAGCATTCGGTGACAACGGGCTGGTGGCTACGGTTGGCAATCGATGGCTACCCCAAATAGCTTTGGCGGCCAAAAATAAAATTAAATAAAATCGCGTTATCCTCGCAATAGCCCTCAATACTCCACAAATGCCCTGAATCTCTGGCTGGCATTTTTGATCAGTGGCACGGATGATGGTCACTCAAGAACCCTACTCAATTGACCGGGTGAATAAATAATAAAACACATTATCCATCAGAGAACTTTATGAGCATTAGACACTTGAATCAAAATCAATTGGCGACCCGTTGGGATCTAAGTGAAGGATCTTTAGAGCGTTGGCGCAGTAAGGGAATCGGTCCTATTTTTTTAAAACTGCAAGGGCGAGTACTGTATCGTCTGGAGGATATTGAAGAGTTTGAATTAACCAGTTTACGTCGGAGTACTTCTCATAGCAGAAAATAAAACCTGACTACTATTGAATAAATCCATAAAAAACCACTAAGGCTGTACCTTTTGTCTTAAAAAATGAGTAGTTAAGATTTTAACTCATTGAATTAACCAACTAACTTGAGGCTTAATGATGAACTTTTTTGATTTTAATACTGCGCCCGATCAACACACCGTGGCGTTAATTCCCCATGGGACGATGACTCAAGTCAGTCTACATATTCGACCGGGTGGCTATAACGATCAGGCACAAGGCTGGGAGGGCGGCTGGGCAACTAAAAATGAGAGCAGCGGCGCTATTTACCTAAACTGTGAATTTACTGTACTAGCAGGCCTCTATCAACAGCGCAAAATCTGGTCGCTGATCGGCCTCTACAGCCCCAAAGGCGCAGAGTGGGGCCTCCGGGGTCGCAGTTTTATTAAGGCGATCCTCCACTCCGCAAATGGTATTCAGCCCCTGGACCAGAGCCCGGCAGCCCAACAGGCGCGCTTAATCTATGGTTTTGAGGCGCTTGAGGGCCTGGAGTTTCTGGCAAAAATCGAGGTGGAAAAAGCCAGTGGTAATAATGTTATTAAAACCGCCTTGATGCCGGGCCATCCCGACTATCCAGGGCTGCTGCTAGAGCAGCTGGCCCCCAGGGGTAGTGATGATTCTCATCAGGACCTGCCTACCTTCTGGGGCAGTGATAGATAACTACTACCCCTTCTTAGATAACTTATCCACTCATTATTGGCGCCATTGGAGGGCGCTGGCAGCCCAACAGACTAATTATTGGAGAATACCTTTCATGACTGATAATAACCCTAACTGGTTTGATTTTAATAACGCCCTTGATCAACAGATGGTGAGCGGTTTCCATGATCTGCAGGCACTCCGGAACGGGCTACTGGCACAGCTAGAGCGCCTGCTACAAACGCTGTTTCCCCAAGGGTATAGCCGCCATGGTAAGTTTTTTATCGGTAATTTGGCCGGTGATCGTGGCAAAAGCCTGGTGGTCGAGCTCCAAGGGGACAAACGCGGTTTTTGGAAAGATTTTGCCACCGATGAGGGTGGCGATGTGTTCGCACTGTGTGCTGGCTCACAACAATTCACCTCCACGAATGACTTCCTCCAACTCTTGAAGGAGCTCCAGCAGTGGTTGGGAATGGACTCTACCGCCCCGCTCCCTACGCCACCTCGCCAACCCCAGCCAGGGGTGTATCTTGACGAGCGGGGCGCACCTACCCAGCAGTGGCACTATCTCAGCGACCAAGGCGAGCTGCTTGCCTGCGTTTATCGCTATGATACGCCTCAAGGCAAGCTGTTCTGCCCTTGGGATGTGCGTGCTAGAAAGTATCAAGCGCCCACGCCACGCCCCTTGTATCACCTTCCAGGCATTAAGCAAGCCACTCAGGTAGTTTTAGTCGAGGGGGAGCAGTGTGCGGCAGCCTTGATAAAAATCGGCATCACCACGACCACCGCCATGAATGGCGCGCAGGCGCCGATAGCAAAAACCGCTTGGACGCCATTAGCGGGGAAAGAGGTGCTGATTTGGCCAGACAACGATCCGCCCGGCCAGGCGTACGCTCAGCGCGCTGCCCAAGCCATCCTAGCGGCACAGGCCGCTTCCGTCGCTATTCTAACCCTTCCCCCCAATAAACCCGCTGGCTGGGATGCTGCCGATGCCCTCGCTGAAGACTTTGACTGCAGGGTTTTTATTCAACATGGGACCCGGGTACTCCTCCAGCCCCCGGCCGCGGAGAGCGATCAGATCCTAGCAGATAATCTCTCAATACCCTCTATTATCAACACCGAAGATGCCCTCACGCTGCTGTTTACGCATCACTATCAACAGGAGTGGCGCTATGTGGCCGCCTGGGGCAAATGGCTACTCTGGGAGGGTCAGCGCTGGCGGATTGAAGAGACCTTAGCAGCGGCCGATCGGGTTCGTCACCTCTGCCGGCAAGCAGCCCTCAAGGCAGAGACTCCGCGACTGGCCTGCAAATTGGCGGCAGCCAGTACCATGAGCAGCGTGGAACGGCTGATAAAAAGCGATCGACGACACGCCGCTACTAGCGATGAGTGGGATGCTGATGAGTGGATGCTGAACACCCCGGGTGGGGTAGTCGATCTACAAACTGGGCAGCTCTCTCCCCACAACCGTGAATATCGCATGACCAAAATGGCAACGGCGACTTTAGTGCCCAACAGTCACTGTTCAAACTGGTTACAGTTTCTCTGCCAAGTCACCGGCGGTAACACAGAGCAGATCAATTACCTGCAAAGGGTGTTTGGCTATTGCTTAACCGGGAGCACGCGGGAGCAGGCGCTATTTTTTCTCTATGGCACCGGGGCCAATGGCAAAAGTGTTTTTGTGAACACCTTGTCCACCCTGGTGGGTGACTATGCGGCTGATCTTGCTACCCTTTAACGGACACAACGAAGAGGAACAAAGCGTATAATTTTTTGTTACTTTTTGAGGTGAAGTTATGAATCAAGGGGAATCAAGGAGCTATGATAAGGAATTCAAGCTGAATGCGGTAAAGCTGTATCACAGCACTGGTAAAACGCTCTGTCAATTGAGCGAGGAATTGGGAGTTCCCAAGAGTACATTGGCAGGGTGGGTCCATCAGCATAACAAGGATGGTGCAGAGGCTTTCCCGGGCAAAGGATACCTGAAAGCGTCTGATGCTGAGCTCAGTCAATTGCGGAAAGAATTGGCGATAGCACGCGAAGAGAGGGATATCCTAAAAAAAGCCTTGGGCATCTTCTCAGTGGCCCGCAAGTAAAATACCAGTTTATGCAAAAGCATGCTGGGGAATTCAGCGTAGAGAGGATGTCCAACGTGTTAGGTGTATCCCGCAGTGGCTATTATCAGTTTATCAAGGCTGAGCCATCCAAGCGCTATTGTGAGGATGAGCGTTTAATATCTGAAATTAAAGAGGTTTATACCATAAGCAACCAAATTTACGGTAGCCCACGTATCCATGCTGAGTTACGAGCTAGAGGTGAGCGCTGTTCACGCAAACGGGTTTGTCGGCTAATGAAAGCAGCCCATATTGCGGCTAAGATGAAAAAACGATTTAAGGTAACCACAATAGTCGATCCAAAGGCCGCAGTGGCGCCTAATTTACTCAAGCAGAAGTTCACAGCCACTCGCCCTGATCAATACTGGGCAGCAGATATTACCTATATTCCGACCCAAGAGGGATGGTTGTATGTTGCTATCGTACTGGACCTGTTCTCTCGTAGTATCGTGGGGATGGATATGCAAGCTCACATGACCACCGAGTTAGTAGCCGCAGCATTACGCCAGGCAATAACACGGAGGAAGCCTGCTGCAGGTCTCATCCACCACTCCGACCGAGGCAGCCAGTATACCAGCAAAGGATTCAAGGCTGTATCGGCGCATCACCAGATAACGCTTAGCATGAGTAGTACGGGCAATTGTTATGACAATGCAGTAGCAGAGAGTTTTTTCCATACCTTAAAAACAGAGCACACCCACTTTGAACGTTTTGAGAGCAGAGAACAAGCCAAATTGAGCATTTTTGAATACGTAGAAGTGTTTTATAACCGACAGAGACGGCACTCAACGCTAGGCTATCTGTCTCCTGTAAATTTTGAAAAAAATTGGTTATCCCAGGTCGCTTAAGGTTTCTCTTCTCTGTGTCTAAAAAAAGGTGGCAAGATCATAGGCTCTTCCGCGAGGGGCGTGTACCTAGGTACGCGCGCCCCGTTTTGGGGGAGTAACATCGACCGAAGGTGTACCCCAGAAAATCAAAGGTTTCTCCAGGAACCTGGCAAATACGAGTCTTCTCCTCATTGACTGTCAGCCCCAACCGAATCATCAACTGGCGCATCGCTGCCAGAGCCTTCCCTGCCTCGTGGCGGCAACAGATCACTAGATCATCGGCATAGGACACAATATGTGCCTGATACCGCCGTTGTAAACCTAATTTGCGCCAGCCTAAAATGAACCGCCTCATATAGAGGTTTGATAGCAAGGGGGAGATTGGCGACCCTTGTGGCGTGCCACGCGCACTGTCCCGATTCTGGGTAGTGCGTCGCTTGCTCCCCTGGGCATCACTCTCTTCCACAGGGGCCTTCAACCACTGCTTGATTAAATGCAGTAGCATCCGATCCACTATACGGCGGGCCACAGAGTTGAGTAGCTGCGCATGTGGGATGCCGTCAAAGTACGACGATAGATCGGCATCAACCACCTGCGTTAGCCCTCTGCTGAGCAGGCGATGGACCTGTTTCACGGCATTAAGCGCCCCACGCTTTGGACGGTAGGCGTACTGCTCAGGGGGCAGGTCAGCCTCAAATATAGGTTCTAAGACCAACATCACCGCCGTTTGCACTACGCGATCCCGAATTGTTGGGATACCCAAAGGGCGCCGTTTGCCGTGTGGTTTAGGAATATAGACTCGTTTTACCGCTTCCGGTTGATAACTTTTGTTCCTCAGCACTTGCGCCAGTTCCCGCAGCCACCGCTCCTCGCCATACGCTATGATATCTGCAAACCGCTCGCCATCTACGCCAGCTGCCCCCTTGTTGGCCTTGCAGCAGGCGTATGCGTGAGCTAGCACATCTTCACGATACACCTTGTCGTACAGCGAGTAGAAGCGATAGCTCGGTTCAGCCTTCGCTTTGGCATGTAACGCCCTCTGTAGCGCCTGGACACTTCCAGGAGTTGCTAGGTTACCCAATCTCCCCCCCTTTACTACTTCTTACGTTAATCTTGAACCAAGGCCCCTTCCCTCCACTGGCATTACCCAGCTTCCTCGGTACTACGGGCCTCTCCGCCACCCTGTCGCGCCTAGCCTCTCCCTCACGGGTGTCTAGTTGGCTGGTCGCGCACAGCCACACGACAGGGCTTCCCGTGTTGCAACACTCTTCCTCTTTGATACATGCCATCGCCAATATCCCGGCGGAATCAGTTCAGTGCATTCTTCGCTCTCTTCCCAAACCAATGGCAGCCTTCCCCGAAGTACAGACGGGTCGGCTTCCGCATTACAGTTTTCGAGACCTGCTCAGCGTTCACTCATGTTATGGCCTACATCATCGCTGAATCACTAATATGACCCTTTATACCGAAGGCTTCAGCCGTTTCGTTACCTTCACGACTGCTCCGATTGCTACCGGCTGGAGCGAAAGTTACCGGACGGGATTCGCACCCGCTAGAAGACCGTGCCTTTGCACGGCGCACTGCACTTACTCTGTTAATCCAGCGACGAATGACGAAACATTGCTTTAATTTAACCAAGGCCACGACGCCACCCCAGTGGCTCCAGCTGTCAGTGCCAGCGTACAACCTGCTAGACAGCGCCTATGGGGAGAGCAGCAGCACTCTCAGCCTATCAGAGCGCGAAGCCCGCAAAAACCTCGTCTCCACCCTCATCACCGGCACCACCCACGCCCTCGGCGGCGAGGCGGCTGCAGAAAAAATCTATCCCGAGGAAGATTTCAGTACCGATTGCCTGATGGTCACGGTGTTAGATACAATGCAGATGGTTCGTTTAATACACTGCTTGATCCACTACGTTGAAATGAGATAAGAGCCATGAATGAAAAAATAGAGTTGTTTTTTTCAAGTCCAGAAGAGTATGAAAAATTGACAATTGAGGTCCAGCTTGAGCGTGAAAAAATAGCAGAAATCAATCAAGATAAAGGAACAGACAATTTAGAAATTGAGTTATTTGGAACGGATAAAGCACATAATTTTATCGCAAAAATGCCATTGGATAAATTAATTAATGCTTTAATTAAAGCAAAGGAAGAGATCGTCAAAGATAACTTATAATGCTGATTGTTAATTTGGCAGTGTCTCCAAATCGTTGGTAAGTGCTGGATTTCTAGAGCTTTCCAGACCAATAGAGGCCAATGTAGCAGTTACAGGAAAATTGGTTGAGGCTAAAACCATCCCATTAGAATTGAGGAAATAATGAAAGTCATCTGTTTGGCGAATAAGTTATCAAAGGATCAAAAAAAACAGCTAGGTATTGTTGAAGAAAATGATTTCAAATATCCATTTGAAGAAGGTCAAATCTATACAGTATTGGGAATGACTAACAATTTAATAGAAAATGGCTCTATAACTCTTGAAATGCCTTATTTTTATATATTTCCAACACCTTTATGCTTATTTAATGTAATTGATGATCGTCCATCTAAATATTGGAAAATAAAAAAAATCAGTGAGCATCAGATAGCTTTTCGCCCGGAAGAATTTTACCAAAAATATTTTCATGATCGCCTTAGTGACGGTGATCCTGAATTTATTGATATTTATCAAAAAGTTTTAGAAAAGTTAGAAAAAGAATTTGATTAAAAGTTGGTCACTGTCATCGCCGGTTAAATGCTATCTATAGGGCCCGAACTGCCATGCAAAGCCCTCTATGGTGACTCCAGCAACTGTCGCTGCTCCTCCCACAGTAGCGGTGTATTAGAGGCTAGCATGAATAGGGTGACGGTGGATGGCAAAGTTTCATCAAGGATAGCTTCGACGATATCTGGTGCCAGGGTGGTGAGGTTGACCATCCGGCTAACATAGGCGCTATCCACCCCCACTTGCTTGGCGACCTCAGCTAGGGTGGCTGCTTGCCCTGACTCCAGCAGCGCTAGCCAGCGGTGGCCGCGGGCCAAGGCTAACTGCAGTGGCGTGGGCTTCTCTGGGCACGGTGGCTTTAGCGGGGTGCCGTTGGGCAGCCTCACCACCTTATGCCAGCCGCGGCGCTTGATCTGAATCGGCACCGATAAGGTGACCCGGCCATCACTGGCAGTCAGCACGGCGGTTTTACCACTGCTCTGGATCCTGATCTCATTCATGCGGCGCTTTTCTTGATTGGTGCTAGTGGCGGCTGAAGCTCCCTGGCCAACTGTTGCAGACCGGTAACTCGTAAGCGCACCTCTAAATTATCCGCTGAGACCACCACCTTCTCAATTAACAGCTTAAAAATCCTTGCCTGCTCCGCTGGGAACAGCTCTGCCCACACAGTATCCAACTGAATCATCGCTACTGTGACTTGGGCCTCATCCAGGCTGGGATCGTGTTGCTGGGCCTGTGTTAGTATCGGTTCCAGTAAATCAGGGGAGCGCAGTAGGCTGCGCAGCTGCTCAAACACTGCCGCCTCTAGTTGTGCCGCCGGTAACCTGGGGACGCCTGAGACACCCGCGTACTCCTTGGCATCCCGCTGTGGGATGTAGTAGCGATAGCAGCGACCGCTCTGCTTCTTGACCGTCTGCCAGGGCGATAGCGCCCGGCCATCACTGCCAAACAGCAACCCCTTCAGCAGAAAAGGCACGGTGGCCCGGGTGTGGTTGCTGCGGATTCGGCGGTGAGTCTCCAAGATCGCCTGGACGCTATCCCAGGTGGCTTGATCGATGATCGCCGCCTGCTCACCCGGGTACCACTGCCCTTGATGTGGCAGCTCACCCAGATAGAGTCGGTTATTGAGCAATTTGTAGATCAAACTCTTATCTATCGGTTTGCCCAGGCGAACCTGGCAACGCTGGGTGGTCCAGCTTTTGGAGGTGGCGCCCGCTTGCTGGAGCTCTTTCACTAGCAAAGTACTGGAGCCCAGCGCTATAAAACGGTGAAAAATCTGCTGCACCAGCTGGGCTTCTGCCGGGTTGTGGACTAAGCGGCGATCTTGAACATCGTAGCCCAGCGGTGGTGTGCCGCCCATCCAGATCCCTTTACGTTTGCTGGCGGCAATCTTATCGCGGATGCGCTCGCCGGTCACCTCCCGTTCAAATTGCGCAAAGGAGAGCAAGATATTCAGCATCAACCGCCCCATCGAGGTGGTGGTATTGAACTGCTGGGTCACCGAGACAAAGGAGACCCCTTGGCGATCAAATAGCTCGACCATTTTGGAAAAATCGCTGAGATTGCGGGTCAGGCGGTCAATTTTATAGATAATAATGATATCAATCTGCCCCGCCTCAATGTCTGCCAGCAGTCGCTGCAGGGCTGGACGCTCCATATGGCCGCCGGAGTAAGCGGGATCGTCATAATCATCCGCTACCGGCAGCCAGCCCTCCGTACGTTGACTGGCAATGTAGGCATGACCAGCATCCCGCTGGGCATCGATGGAGTTGTACTCCTGCTCTAGCCCCTCATCGCTGGATTTGCGGGTGTAGACTGCGCAGCGCTGGCGTTGCTGAATCCCCTCACTCATCGACCACCCCGCTGCTTCGTCGCGGTGGAGACTTTAGGGCGCTCCTTTAGGCCAAAAAATAGCGGCCCCGACCAGCGGGTGCCGGTGATTTCTCTGGCTAGCTGCGACAGGTTGCTGTAGGGCCGCCCCTGATAGATAAACTGGCCAGCGGCCTGGACTATCACTTGGTGATCGACCCCTTGATAGTGGCGGCTTAGGAGTGTCCCCGGGAGCAACGCCTGACTGGCTGCGCGATTTGGCGACGGTTGTTGTTCTAGAGCGATCAGCTGCTCAATACGCTGCTGATTACGCGTGACTAGCGGCTGATTAGTTTTGCTGTACTCCAGCAGCTGCAGCTGGTAAGCGATCCGCCGTTCTAGAAAGCGGCGATTATGGGTAGGAGCTTCACTGGTAAAGAGCTGTTGCCATAGCGCTTTGAGTTCTGGCATCCCCAGTTGCGGCAGATTAACAATTTGTGCCATCACTGAGGTGTTGCTAGGGGATCGGGTGCTCCGAGTGGTCATAAGGATTCCCTGATTGAGGGGTGGGCCGGGCCCCTATGAACGCTCGGTTCGCCGCGAAAGCCAAGTAAAACCTGACGCTCTGCGAGTTTATCCGGGGTTATACCGCTGTTTTTAGCTCGCAGACGGCACAGGCCAGTAGCCAGAATGGCGGCGATGGCTAGGCAGCGCTGCTCTGGGGTCATTTGCGCAGGCAGTAATGGGTGGATGGTCTCCATCGGTAGCACTCCAGGGGTTCAATAAACGCTATCATCCCGATCACCACACTGGAATGCTAGGCAGAGATTTCTAGCCGCTGGCGGGGAGTACGGGCTAGCGTTGACAGAATTTGACAGCTGATGGGCTCTGAGCATTCGGTGACAACGGGCTGGTGGCTACGGTTGGCAATCGATGGCTACCCAAAATAGCTTTGGCGGCCAAAAATAAAATTAAATAAAATCGCGTTATCCTCGCAATAGCCCTCAATACTCCACAAATGCCCTGAATCTCTGGCTGGCATTTTTGATCAGTGGCACGGATGATGGTCACTCAAGAACCCTACTCAATTGACCGGGTGAATAAATAATAAAACACATTATCCATCAGAGAACTTTATGAGCATTAGACACTTGAATCAAAATCAATTGGCGACCCGTTGGGATCTAAGTGAAGGATCTTTAGAGCGTTGGCGCAGTAAGGGAATCGGTCCTATTTTTTTAAAACTGCAAGGGCGAGTACTGTATCGTCTGGAGGATATTGAAGAGTTTGAATTAACCAGTTTACGTCGGAGTACTTCTCATAGCAGAAAATAAAGCCTGACTACTATTGAATAAATCCATAAAAAACCACTAAGGCTGTACCTTTTGTCTTAAAAAATGAGTAGTTAAGATTTTAACTCATTGAATTAACCAACTAACTTGAGGCTTAATGATGAACTTTTTTGATTTTAATACTGCGCCCGATCAACACACCGTGGCGTTAATTCCCCATGGGACGATGACTTAAGTCAGTCTACATATTCGACCGGGTGGCTATAACGATCAGGCACAAGGCTGGGAGGGCGGCTGGGCAACTAAAAATGAGAGCAGCGGCGCTATTTACCTAAACTGTGAATTTACTGTACTAGCAGGCCCCTATCAACAGCGCAAAATCTGGTCGCTGATCGGCCTCTACAGCCCCAAAGGCGCAGAGTGGGGCCTCCGGGGTCGCAGTTTTATTAAGGCGATCCTCCACTCCGCAAATGGTATTCAGCCCCTGGACCAGAGCCCGGCAGCCCAACAGGCGCGCTTAATCTATGGTTTTGAGGCGCTTGAGGGCCTGGAGTTTCTGGCAAAAATCGAGGTGGAAAAAGCCAGTGGTAATAATGTTATTAAAACCGCCTTGATGCCGGGCCATCCCGACTATCCAGGGCTGCTGCTAGAGCAGCTGGCCCCCAGGGGTAGTGATGATTCTCATCAGGACCTGCCTACCTTCTGGGGCAGTGATCGATAACTACTACCCCTTCTTAGATAACTTATCCGCTCATTATTGGCGCCATTGGAGGGCGCTGGCAGCTCAACAGACTAATTATTGGAGAATACCTTTCATGACTGACAATAACCCTAACTGGTTTGATTTTAATCATGATCCTGATCAACAACCGGTGAGCGGTTTCCATGATCTGCAGGCACTCCGGAACGGGCTACTGGCACAGCTAGAGCGCCTGCTACAAACGCTGTTTCCCCAAGGGTATAGCCGCCATGGTAAGTTTTTTATCGGTAATTTGGCCGGTGATCGTGGCAAAAGCCTGGTGGTCGAGCTCCAAGGGGACAAACGCGGTTTTTGGAAAGATTTTGCCACCGATGAGGGCGGCGATGTGTTCGCACTGTGTGCTGGCTCACAACAATTCACCTCCACGAATGACTTCCTCCAACTCTTGAAGGAGCTCCAGCAGTGGTTGGGAATGGACTCTACCGCCCCGCTCCCTACGCCACCTCGCCAACCCCAGCCAGGGGTGTATCTTGACGAGCGGGGCGCACCTACTCAGCAGTGGCACTATCTCAGCGACCAAGGCGAGCTGCTGGCCTGCGTTTATCGCTATGATACGCCTCAAGGCAAGCTGTTCTGCCCTTGGGATGTGCGTGCTAGAAAGTATCAAGCCCCCACGCCACGCCCCTTGTATCACCTTCCAGGGGTTAAGCAAGCTACTCAGGTGGTTTTGGTGGAGGGGGAGCAGTGTGCGGCGGCCTTGATAAAAATCGGCATCACCGCCACCACCGCCATGAATGGCGCACAGGCGCCAATAGCAAAAACCGATTGGACGCCATTAGCTGGGAAAGAGGTGCTGATTTGGCCAGACAACGATCCGCCCGGCCAGGCGTACGCTCAGCGGGCTGCTCAGGCTATTCAAGCCGCCAAGGCGGCTTCCGTCGCTATTCTAACACTCCCCCCCAATAAACCCGCCGGTTGGGATGCCGCCGATGCCCTCGCTGAGGGCTTTGATATAGCGACCTTGATGGCGACTGCTAAAAAAACTTCCACCACCTCGTTAACGTCAACTACTGAGCCCTTAGCGGGAGTATCTGGGATGGATTGTCGAACCGAGAATGGCTTAGCCACTCTATTGACTCATCGCTATCATGAGGATTGGCTCTATTGCCAACCCTGGAAAAAATGGCTATTTTGGAATGGCAAGCGCTGGGAAATCGACACCGCTCTGCATATCTTCCATCTGGCTAGAGGCCTATGCTGTGAAGCTGCCTCAAACAGTGACAAAGCAACGCTTAAAAATAGATTATCCAGCTACGCCACTATCGCTGCGGTGGTGAAAATAGCGGCTTCCGATCCACAACATGTTGCCGCGGTTGATGAGTGGGATCTCGATATTTGGGCCCTCAATACCCCGGGCGGGGTCATTAATCTATTGTCTGGTGAGAGTCAGCCCCCTGAGCGCAACCATAGAATCACGAAAATAGCGACCGCCACGCCACAGGGAGAGAGTCCAACCTGGCACTCATTTTTGCACACTATCACCAATAGTAATATAGAGCTCATAGACTATTTGCAACGCCTGGCGGGTTACTGTTTGACAGGCTCCACCCAAGAGCATGCGCTGTTTTTTTTGTATGGAACCGGAGCAAATGGAAAATCTGTCTGGGTGAACGTGCTGACTACCATTTTAGGGGATTATGCCGGCAGTGCCTCCATGGAGACCTTCGTGAGAACTAAATATGAACAACATCCAACCGATTTAGCCGGTTTAAAAGGCGCTAGAGTGGTCTGTTGCGTTGAAACTGAAGAGAGCCACGCCTGGAATGAATCAAGAATTAAGGCCATCACTGGCGGTGATAAAATAGTGGCCAGATTTATGCACCAAGATTTCTTTGACTACATTCCACAATTTAAATTAATGATTACTGGCAACCATAAGCCGGTGATTGCTAATACCGATCATGCCCTGCAGCGCAGATTACAGCTCATCCCCTTCTTGGTCACCATTCCGCCTGAAAAACAGGATAAACAGTTGATTGACAAATTACTCCAGGAACGGGATGGTATTTTAGCGTGGGCGATAGCTGGCTGTAAAGCTTGGCAGCGTGAAGGATTAAATCCACCGAGTTGTGTGACCTCAGCCACGGAGGAGTATTTTGAAATCGAAGATGCCTTCGGACAATGGCTCGAGGAGAATTGTCAGCTCTCTACCGGGCAGTGTGAAAAGGTCTCTGATTTGTTTGCTGATTGGCGGCAATGGGCTGAACGCTCTGGGGAATTGATTGGTTCTGTCAGAAGATTTTCTAAACAGATGATGGCCCGCAAATTTAATAGAACTCGTTTGACCGGTGGGGCGAGAGGCTTTTCTGGGGTTCAATTAAAAAACCCGGTGAGCTTTTTTAAGCCTAGTGACCGTTACTGTGACTCATCGAAAGCTCGATTGGTACGGTCTATCGGCATAGTGACTGTAGTGACACATTTTTACTTATTTTTTTATTAAGTAATTAACAATACGCGCGTGCGGGCGCACCGGTAATAAAAAAATATAACGTTGTGTCATTCTGTCACTTTGTCACCCCCTAGTGACATTTTTATCTTGATTTAAGAGTAGCAGGCTGGAAACGAGCCGGTTATTGCATCCCCGCCCAAGAGGATTGAGGGGTAGCCCGCTCAGGGCAACAATCCTCTCGTGTCCAGGGTAAAAGCACTAAAAGTTGATATAATCGATTTTAAGGCATTTTTTATAATTTAAGCACAAACCCTATTAACATAGGTAATATATCGCCTTAAAATGGCTTACAGGAGCTTTTAGCGCTATTTGGAGATCATGGGGCAGCCCATCTGCTCCGCCAACCTGTTGAATAGAGGACCTCGACGGTTGGATCTGTTTTGAGCTTTTTAAGCCCAGTGACCATTCGCGTGACTCATCAAGTGCTCGATGAGTACAGTCTATCGGCATAGTGACTGTAGTGACACATTTTTACTTATTTTTTTATTAAGTAATTAACAATACGCGAGCGTATGCGCACGGGTAATAAAAAAATATAACCTTGTGTCATTCTGTCACTTTGTCACCACCTAGTGACATTCTTATCTTGATTTAAGTCTAGCAGGCTGGAGACGAGCCTGCTATTGCATCCCCGCCCAAGAGGATTGAGGGGTAGCACGTTTAGGGTGACAACCCTCTCGTGGCCAGGGGGAACCACTAAAAGTCGCTGTAATCTACTTTAAAGAGATTTTATACTTGAACACCTACCACCCCATTACTATTGGTGTTATCTCTCGTTAAAATAGCCTACAGAAGCTTTTAACACCATTTATAGATTATGGAGGAGCCACTATGCCGCCATGGACCATTGAGCAGATAGCCATACGATTCGAACAGGCCGCCCAAGTAGCACGCTGTTTACCCACCCCACGCGCCAAAGGATTCACCGGCTGTTGGGAGTTGATTTTACAGCAAAAAAGCTTACCAGAGGGGAGCGAAGACTCCAATCACTATCACCAGCCGCCCCCGGAGGCGGTGGAGCTGATGCTAGAGAGCTGCCGCTGGGTGGTGGGGTTGGCGACCGAGCAACGTAAACTGATCTGGCTGCGAGCTAAGGGCTACTCCTGGCGCCACATCGCAGAGCGGGTGGGGTGTCACCGCGTGACCGCTAAACAGCGTTGGCAGCACGTCCTGAACTGTGTAGTGCAACAGCTCAACAACAGTGCCCCCCCCCCGAACAACCAGTAATAGAAATTACCTGAAATTCAGGGTGATAACCCGCTAAATCAGCATACTGTGCCCATCTGAGGAAGCCTGCAAAAACCGCCCCACTAACCAATTTGCCAAAATAAGTGTATGATTTACGGTAAGCTTGGAACGAGCTGTCCCCTTCACCTTTTTTCCAGAGTAGGTCGCCGGTACAGATTGAATAACGCCCCATTAGAGCGTTAATTCTCTATGCCGACAGCAGGGCCTGAACTGTGTAGCGCAACAGCTGAACAACATGGACTCCCCCCCCCCTGAGCAACCAGTAATAGAAATTACTAGAAATTCAGGGTGATAACCCGCTAAATCAGCCAGCTGTGGCCATCTGAGGAAGCCTGCAAAAACCGCCCCACTAACCAATTTGCCAAAATAAGGGTATGATTTACAGTAAGCTTGGAACGAGCTCTCCCCTTCCCCTTTTTTCCAGAGTAAACCGCCGGTGCAGATTGAATACCGCTGCATTGCAGCGTTAATTCCCGATGGCTATCTTCACTAACAACCAGTAATAGAAATTACTAGAAATTCAGGATGATAACCTGCTTAATCAGCCAGCTGTGGAGATCTGGGGAAGCTTGCAAAAACTGCCCCACTAACCAATTTGCCAAAATAAGGGTATGATTTACAGTAAGCTTGGAACAAGCTCTCCCCTTTCCCCTTTTTTCCAGAGTAGACCGCCGGTGCAGATTGAATACCGCCCCATTGCAGCGTTGATTCCCTATGCCGGCAATAGCCGCCAGCACTCTGAGGCTCAGGTGGCGCAAATCGCCGCCTCTATTCAAGCCTTTGGGTGGACCACCCCTATCTTGGTGGATGGGGCGAACGGCATTATTGCCGGCCACGGCAGGCTGTTGGCGGCCCAGCAGCTGGCATGGCAGCAGGTGCCAGTGATCGAACTGAAACAGCTCACCGAACTACAGCAGCAGGCCTATCGGTTAGCCGATAATCAGCTGGCTGCCAATGCCGAGTGGGATGAAGCACTGCTCAAAGTCGCTTTGCAGACCCTGCAAGCCGCTGATTTCGATCTGTCGTTAACCGGTTTTTCCACGGAGGAACTTTCAGCACTATTGACTGAACTGAGTCAGGAGGAGTCACCGACTGCTGCTGATGAGCTGCTGCCAGATCCCCTACCCTCGCCAGTCAGTCAGCTGGGCGATTGCTGGCTATTGGGAGCCCACCGGCTGCTCTGTGGCGACGCCACCGATCCCGCGGTATTAGCGCAGCTGATGGACGGTGAACAGGCTGCTATGGCCTTTACCGATCCCCCCTACAACGTCAATTATCAAGGCCGCACACAGCGCCAAGGGCGCCACTCCCCCCGGCCGATTATCAACGACAACCTGGGGGAAGCTTTTACCAAGTTCCTCACCATCAGCTGCCGCCAGCTGCTGCAGTACACCGAGGGCGCTGTCTATATCTGTATGGGCGCCAAGCAGCTCGACCAACTGCAACAGGCCTTTCAGCAAGCTGGCGGCCAATGGTCCACCTTTATCATCTGGGTGAAAAACCGCTTTACCCTCGGACGAGCCGATTATCAGCGCCAATATGAGGTGGCCCTCTATGGCTGGCGGGCCGGCGCCAAACACTTCTGGTGTGGCGATCGTGATCAAGGCGATGTCTGGTTCTTCGATAAGCCGCTGAAAAACGATCTCCACCCCACCATGAAACCAGTGCCCCTGGTGGAGCGGGCCCTGAACAACAGCAGCCGCCCCCATGATCTGGTGCTCGATCTATTTGCTGGTTCCGGTACCACGCTGATAGCGGCCGAGAAGACTCAACGACGTGCCCGGTTAGTGGAGCTCGATCCCCACTATGTCGATGTCATCATACAGCGCTGGCAGACGTTGACGGGCCAGACCGCTCGACGCCAAGCCGATCACCGCTGCTTTGATGAGCTCGCGGCTGCCAGTTAGCCACCACCGCGGGGGGCCCCTGGACCTAGAGAGCCATTTGGTGCCATTAACCCGCGTGATTTGACTAGAGACCGATCGGCCTAAAGGTTCGCTTCCTCAAACAATTGAGAGGTATCCATGGCCATAGCCACGGTCGAGTCACTGGCTAAGCTGCTGGATATCACCCCACGCCGCATCCAACAGCTGGTGGCCGCCAAAGTGCTCCCAAAACCGGTAAGCCGCGGGCAGTATGAGATTGTGCCCTCTGTGATCGCCTATATCCGCCATCTCCGTGCGATCGCTCACGGCGATAGTGGCGATCTGCTGGTTGAAAAAACCCGCCTGGCCCGCGCCCAAGCGGCAAAAACTGAGCTGGAGACCGCCCGCTTACAAAGTACCCTGGTCCCCGCCGTTGAGGTGGCCCGCTGTTGGGGGGCGATGGTCACCGCCGCCCGCGCTAAATTATTAGCCTTGCCAGCCCGGACCGCCCCCTTACTCCAGCCCCTCAGCACCGAGGGGGCCATTGAGCAGCTGCTCACCGATCGGCTGATGGAGGCGTTAGCAGAACTTGCACAGATCCCTTTCGTTGACTCTTCAGGGCTTGATCACCCAAGTCCAACAGCTGTGGCGCCCGCCACCAACGATGACCGTGAGCCAATGGAGTGAGGCTAATCTCTACCTGTCACCAGAAGATAGCGCAGAACCTGGAAAGTACCTAGGACACCGCGCCCCCTATCAGCGCGGCATCATGGAGGCTTTCACCGAGCCGGGCGTCGAAGAGGTGGTCATCATGTCTTCAGCCCAGGTAGGCAAGACCCTGATTTTAAAAGCGCTGATCGGCTATTACATCGATCTCGATGCCTCGCCTATCTTGATGGTACAACCGACCATTGAGATGGGGGAGAGCTTCTCTAAAGAGCGCTTAGCGCCGATGATCCGCGATACCCCCGCCTTGGCGGCTAAAGTGCGTGACGCCAAGAGTCGCGACTCCGGCAACACCATCTTAAAAAAGTATTTTCCCGGTGGTCATTTAACCATCGCCGGCGCCAACAGTGCCGCCAGCCTCTCCAGCCGCCCCATTCGGGTGCTGCTCTGTGATGAGGTCGACCGCTACCCCGCCTCGGCCGGCACCGAGGGCGATCCCGTCACCCTGGCGCGCAAACGGACCACCACCTTTCGGTCACGCAAAAAAATTGTCCTGGTCTCCACCCCCACTATCCAGGGACATAGTCGGATTGAACGGGCTTGGCTGCAATCCGATCAACGCCACTTCTGGGTCCCCTGCCCGCACTGTGACCATCGTCACATTCTGGAGTGGCAGCAGATCTTCATCCCAGAAGAGGAGCCCTCGAAAACCTGTTTACTCTGTCCCGCCTGCGGGGCTTTGATCCAGGAGGCGGATCGCCCCGCGATGTTGGCAGCGGGTGAATGGAGAGCGCAAGTAGTTAACAGCCCGATCCCCGGCTTTCATCTGAATGAACTCTACTCCCCTTGGCGCAAACTCTCAGAGATCGCCAGTGACTTTTTAAAAGCCCAAGGCAATCCCGAGGAGTTGCGCAGCTGGTGGAATACCACCCTAGGCTTGCCCTTTGAGTCCTTAGGCGATCGGGCCGATCCCCAGCAGCTCTCACTGCAGCGGGAACACTATGCCCCCGATAGCCTGCCCAACGGAATTTTAACAATAACGGTTGGGGTCGATACCCAAAAAGATCGCCTGGAGTTGGAAATTGTCGGTTGGGGGGTTGGCGAGGAGTCCTGGGGGATTGAGGCGATTTCCCTGCAGGGGAGCCCGGTGGAGCCTGAGAGCTGGCAACAGCTTGATCAGCTGTTAATCAACGGGCGCTTTCTCACGGAGGATGGCCGCGTATTACGGATAGCCGCGGTCTGCATTGACTCTGGAGGGCATCATGTGCAGCAGGTGTATGAGTTTGCCACCCCCCGTTTTGCCCGCAATCTCTGGGCGATTAAAGGCCAATATGGCCCCAGGCCCGTCTGGCCGAAGCGCCATACCCGCTCGGGTAAATATCGCGGCCACACCCTGCGGTTAATTGGGGTCGATACCGCGAAAGATACCATTTATGCCTACTGGCAGGTTGCCCTTGGCAAGCCTGGCTACTGTCACTTTGCCCTCTCCTACGACGATGAGTGGTTTAAACAGGCCACCATCGAAAAACGGGTGACCAAGCTCGACCACCGTGGTCAGGAGATCCGCCGCTGGGAAAAGCCACCCGGGGCGCGGAATGAAGCCCTGGACTGTCGGGTCTACGCCTATGCAGCGCTACAGGGACTGAAGATAGAGCGTCGCTTGCTATTAACACATAGTCACCGCCTGGCCTTACAGCATGAAGAGCAGGCCCGGCCTGCAACCCTCAGTCACTCCGTACCCCAAATAGCGGTAGCAGCCACAGCCCCAACCGCGCCACTGCCTGCACGGGTTGCCCGGTCGCGACGCTGCTCGTTATCTCACTATTTACGGCCTCGACGTTAAGGAGCTTATGGCTTTTGCACAAGAAGATATTGAGCGACTAGAACAGGCCATCGCTAAGGGTGAGCGGATCGTGCGGTTTGCCGATCGCTCCATTGAGTATCGCTCGATTAAGGAGCTGATTGAGGCCCGTGATCGCATGCTGACTGAGCGGAGTACCCAACTGCCACCCCAGCGCTCACGACTCACGCGGCTCTACCATGCAGGCAAGGGGTTGTAAGCCAATGGCCCTAAACTATCCCTGGCTGCAACGGCGGGGCTTTGTCATCCCCGAGCGACTGCTCAAGGCGAGTTATGAAGCTGCCGGATCGGGTAGGCGCACCCACACCTGGAACGCGCCCAGCAGTGGTCCTAGTGCGATAGCCCTGGGCGGTCTGCAAGCGCTACGGGATCGGGCACGGGCGATGACCCGGAATGATCCCTATGCCTTTTCGGCGATCGATCATTTAGTGTCGAGCACCATTGGAACCGGCATCACACCAAAACCCCAACACCCAGACGATCAGATCCGTCGGCAGTTACAGGAGCTGTGGGACGATTGGACCGAAGAGGTCGATGGGGATGGCCGTACCGATTGGTATGGACTGCAAGCCATCGTCTGCCGAACACTCTATGAGGCTGGGGAGTGCTTTGTCAGGCTACAGCCGCAGCGATTAAATGCTGATTGGGCGGTGCCTCTGCAGTTACAGCTGCTTGAGCCGGAATTTGTGCCCCATGAGAAGCATGAACTGTTAGCCAATGGGCACGCCATCCGGGCCGGGATCGAATTTAACCGGCAGGGTCAACGAGTGGCCTACTGGGTCTATCCCCGGCATCCTGGGGAGCGTTTAGAGCCCCAGTTTGGTGCCAATCAGCTCATTCGGGTGCCCGCGGACCAGCTCCTGCATATTTTTGAACCGCTGCGGCCCGGGCAGCTGCGGGGGGTCCCGCTGTTGGCTCCGGTATTAACGCGGTTGAAGTCACTGGATAACTTTGATGATGCCGTGCTGTTTCGCCAGGAGGTCTCCAATCTGTTTGCCGGCTTTATTCGCAAGCCGGTGCCCGATGAGCCCTTAACCGATCCGCTGACCGGCGCTCCCCTGCGGCCCGATAGCGACGGCTTTACCCCGATGGTGGGCTTGGAGCCCGGTACCCTGCAAGAGCTGTTGCCCGGCGAAGATATCCACTTCTCCACCCCACCGGATGCCGGCAACACCTACCCCGATTTTATGCGCCAACAGCTGTTAGCCACCGCTGCCGGTGCTGGGTTGCCCTATGAATTATTGACCGGCGATCTCCGCGGGATCAGTGATCGGATCATTCGCGTGGTCCTGAACGAATTTAGACGGCGTATCGAACAGCGACAATTTGGCATTTTTGTCTATCAACTCTGCCGGCCAGTGCGCAACGCCTGGCTCGATCTGGCGGTATTGGCGGGGGCGATTCAGCTGCCCGATTATCCGCAGCAGCGCCGCCACTATCGGCGTACCCGTTGGGTACCTCAGGGCTGGCCCTACTTGCATCCCGTCCAGGATGTCCAGGCCCGCCGAATGGAGGTACGCGCCGGCTTTACCTCCCGCTCAGAGGTCGCTTTACGCCAAGGCTATGATGCTGAGTTAATCGATGCCGAAAATGCGGCAGACAATGCCCGGGTAGATGCCTGGGGACTGCAATACGATTCCGATCCTCGGCTCGCGGTGGCTGAGAGTGATCCCAAGGCATCAATTTAAGGAACAACCTGAATGACGACTCCCAGTAGGGCAACCTCACGGTGCTGGTATCACATCCACGCCCAGGCGACCCCTCACCAACCCAAAGCCATCGAAGTATTGATCTACGACGAAATCGGTCTCTGGGGTATTAGCGCCAGCCAGTTTTTGCAAGATCTTGCAGCGATGGATGATGGCAGCAGCCCCATCACCGTGGCGATTAACAGTCCCGGGGGCAATGTCTTTGATGGCTTTGCCATTTACAACGCCCTCTTGCGCTTAGGCGACCGCTGTACCGTCCGCATCGATGGCTTAGCCGCCTCGATTGCCAGTGTCATCGCCTGTGGCGGCCATAGAGTCGTCATGGCAGCCAATGCCTTGCTGATGATCCACAACCCCTGGTCACTCGCCTATGGCACTGCAGAGGAGCTCAGGAAGACCGCCGATCTGATCGATAAAACCCGCGAGGGGATTTTAGCCGCCTATCAGCGCCGGGCCCCCAGTCTAGAGGCCGATAAGTTGGCGCTGCTATTGGATGAAGAGAGCTGGTTTACCGCCACTGAGGCAGTTGCCTTAGGGTTTGCTGATGAGATCACGCCTGAAAATAAGATAACCGCCACCATCAGCTCCAGCGGCTTAATACACCAGTTTAAGCGCGCGCCAGCGGCCCTGTTAGCACCAACTGCCTTGGTAGATAAGCCCTCCTCAGCTCCTGCTCCAGCCGCAGAGCCCCCGCTTCATAATATTGTTAGGCTCGTCAGTGCCTACTGTCAGGCGGGATTAACAGCCCCCAGTGAGTTCCTACTGCGGCGCCTCGATCTGGCGGATGAGATCCAAGTAGCCGCTGAGCTGGAGCGTATTAGCGCCATTGACTCTCTGTGTAAAACCGCCAACCAACCACAGTGGACCGTTCATTGCCTGCAATCAGCGATGACCCTTGACAGCGTCCGTGCTCAACTGCTTAACCAGCTGGTAGCAGCCACGATACCGATTAACCCGCAAGCGATCACAACAGAACCCCTAGTCACGCCGTTGCCGCCGAGCACGGAGATCTATGCGCGCCGCCACCGCCTGGCGACCACCACCCTACAAGCCTTAAGAGGAGTCTTATGAACATCAAAACAGAGCCGGTACACCCCGCTGAATTTATTATTTCAGAGAGCCCAGGACGCCTGTCACGGGAAGCCATCACGCTCACTGCTGGCGATCCCTTACCCGCCGGACAACTGCTGATCTTGGACGACGCCACCAGCACTTATCGCGTGTATACCCCGGAGAGCCCCGCTAATAGAGGCACCCGGGTAAAACCCAGTAGCCGTGAGGCAGAAGCAGAACCTTCAACCCCTGAGCCGCCGCCCACGCTGGCGCTGTTAGTCAACCCGGTGCCGGCCGATACCCTTCCCAGAAATGGGGGCGCTTGTGTCCGCTTAGCTGAAGTCAGCCGCGCGTTATTAACCGGGCTGGATGAAGTCGCCCGGCACTCCCTCGCTGCCCGCTTTTTAATCGTGCGTTAACACCATAGGTCCAGCCGATGCCCGTCAGTTTTGAAGCCTTTAATGATCACGCCTTTAGCGTTACCTCGCTGACCGCCGCTATTAATCAGCCCCCAGAGGGGCAAGCAGTCCCCACGCTACTCGATAGCCTATTTGAAGAGGAGGGGATCACCACCACCTCGGTGCTGATTGAGCGCGAAGGCAACGAACTGGCATTAGTCCCCGCCAGTGAACGCGGCGCCCCCACGGATGTCACATTGGCCAGTAAAAGAGATTTGATCCCCTTCGCCACCTTGCATCTGGCCACGGTGGCTGCCATTAAAGCCGATGAGTTCCAAAATATCCGCGCCTTTGGCACGGAGAATACCGCACAAACCCTACAAAGCCTGGTGGCTAAGCGGCTGCAGAAGATGCGCCAACGGCTCGAGGCCACCCTGCGCTATCAGCGGGTGGGTGCCATCACCGGCGAGATTTTTGATGCCGATGGTAGCCGTAAGCTGCTCGATCTCTACCAAAGTTTTAATATCAAACAGAACAGCGTCACGATGGGCTTCAGTGATGCCAGCAGCGAGGTGCAAAAAAAGGTACTGGAGGCCAAACGTAAAAGTGAAGATGCCCTGGGCGATGCTGGAGTCATCACCGGCTGGTTGGCCATTTGTGGGCGGGGCTTCTATGACGCCTTGATCAGCCACCCTTCGGTCCAACAGGCCTTTGCCCGCTGGAATGATGGCCAATTTTTACGCGACGATTTGCGAAAAGGCTTCACCTTTTGTGAGGTGATGTGGAAGGAGTTTTATGGCCGCGTGGGTAAACTCTCCTTTATCAACGATCAGGAGGGTTATTTGATCCCCGTCGGCATCAGTGACTTTCTCATTACCCGCTATGCCCCGGCCGATTATGTGGAGACGGTGAATACCATTGGCCTGCCCTTCTACGCCAAGCAGGAGCGGCTGCGGCTGGACAAAGGCATTGAGCTTGAGGCGCAGTCTAATCCGCTCAATCTCTGCACCAAGCCCCGAGCCATCATTAAACTCACCGCCAAATGATCACCGGACAACCTTTTCGTGATCTGGTCACTGCCCAGGATGCGCGACTCTTTGAGTTACTCTCCGATACCGTAGAGATTGCTGGGAATCCCTGCCAAGGGATGTTTTCCGCCCCCTGGCTAGCCCCGCAATTAGGCCAATTAACTACCGGCCTCCTTGAGCCACACCTGGTGATTAGAGAGGAGGATGCCCGCACCATCAGCACCGGCACGCTGGTGAGCTTTAGCGCCCTCGATTACACAGTGGTCGGGATTGAGCCCGACAGCACTGGACTGACGGTCCTGTTATTAAGGCCGCTTGATTGACCACGTTAACCGTCACCCTGGATGTGGAAGCAGTGATGCGAAAACTGCGCCCCTTGGGGGCCCAAGCCTGCCAAACAGCCTGGCGCCGTACGCTGAAAAAAAGTAGTCGCTGGATCGCCACGCAAACGGCCAAAGCGATCAGCCAACAGACCAAAATCCCACAGAAGCTGATTAAAAAACGGCTCTATTTTTTCCCAAAATCAGCGAGCAGTGGCAAAGTGTGGTTGGGGTTAAACCCCCTCCCAGCGCATCACTTGGGACAACCTAAACAGACTCGCACCGGGGTTAGCGTCGGCCGTTACCACTTTGCCGGGGCCTGGCTGATGCGCTACCGGGCGCCCAATGGTCCGGTGTTTCGGCGACTGACTCCGAAATCAGCCCGCTATGGCAACGTTACAGTGGCCTGGTCTAGTGCCGGAGAAGCGGCCTTTACCGCGGCCGCCCGCCAGCTCCGCCCGCGCCTGTTGACCGTTTTGGCTCAAGAGGTGAACTATGCGATCCACCAAGCATTGGCTAAAACATGAATCACCCCACGACGCTGATCTCCTTGGCCAGTTTGCACCAAGCCATTGTTCATGGCCTACAGTGCAAGTTAACAGCCCCCGTGTGGATTGCCGCCTATCCAGTGATTCAACGCACGCTAGCCTTGCCAGCCGTGCTGATCGAACTGACTGAACTAGAGCCTGGCGACGATCCGGGTACCGGTGAAACGGCGCTAGTCGCCCACCTACAGGCGAGAGTGATGGTCGATCCTAATCGGCCGCAGGCAGCGCTCTCCGTGCGCGAGCTCGCAGCTCAAGTAGTCGTCGCCCTAACCCATGAGCAGTGGGGTTTGCCGATCACCCCAGCCAAGCTGAGCCGGATGGGTGAGGCGCTGATTAAGCCTGATTTAGAAGGCTATCTGGCCTGGAGTGTGGAGTGGTCGCATGAACTGCATCTAGGGACGGTAGTCTGGCCCTACAGGGATGAGAGTGAATTGACCCTAGCAGTGGGGTTTACTCCGGATGCCGGGCCTCCTGTTGATCACCAGCTGATTAAGGAGCGGGCATGCTAGCAGGATTTGTGGTGGCTGAGCTGGATCGACGGCTAGCAGCGATGATTCAACCAGGCACTATCGCGGCTATCGACTATACCACCGCTCGCGCTCGGGTACGAGTCGGTGACTGGATCTCAGCTTGGCTGCCTTGGCAGAGCCGTGCCGGTCAAGTCACCAGCTGGTGCCCGCCAACAGTCGGTGAGCAGTGTCTGCTGCTCTCTGCCTCTGGCATGCCTGAGCTCGGCTTTATTTTGACCGGATTCTACACCGAGACCTATCAGCCAGCCGATCAGCAGCCGCAAACGATAGCGCTCCGTCTGCCCGATGGTGCCCAACTGCTGTATGACTGGCAAACCAGCACTTTGGAAGTGGCGGGGATCCAAACCATCAAGATCAGCAATGCACAGATGATCACAGTGGAAAGTAGTGACACTGTCACAATTAAAGTCCCGCAACTGCTCCTTCAAGGGGAACTGCGGGTAGAGGGCTCAATCCAGGCGACTGGGGATATCCAAGCGGATGGCATTAGCCTGCAGCAGCATCGCCATCAAGCCCAGGGCAGTAACGCCGAGACCAGTCCACCACAGTGAAAACCAGATATTTTAATAGTGATATCGGCATTGGACGATAGTAGTGGTTTTATCGGAAAATTTGTAAACCAGTCGATGTTCACGATCAATTCGACGTGACCAGTAACCAGCCCACTGGTGCTTCAACGGTTCGGGATCGCCTATCCCTTGGAAAGGCTGCCTTTGGATCGCCGTTATCAGCATGTTGATTCTTTTGAGCAGTTGTTTATCCTGTCGTTGCCAATAGAGATAATCCTCCCACGCGGCAGCTGTCCAGGCGACGATCACGCTTCGATTAACCCCTGCTGAACAGCATTTCCAGCCTCTGCTTCAGCAATAGATTGACTCAATCTTACCGCATTTTTAGGACTGGCCATTAAATAGGCTGTTTCCTCATAAGATCTAAAATCTTCGAGAGACATCACAACTGCTGGCTTACCAGTTTGTCGCGTGATCAGTACGGGTAAATGGTCATCGTTCACTTTATCTAAGGTGCTTGCCATATGACTACGAAAAAAAGAGTAACTCAAACTCTGCATCAGGGTGATCTCTTGTTTACTATCGGTACTTATTATTGTACCTATATTTTTTGATTGTACCAATGGAATTAACTGGCATGCATCGCAGTAGTGGTGCCCCGCTGTCTGGGATCGCCCATCTGCAGCAATCCATTAAAGATATTTTGACCACCCCGCTCGGCAGCCGCCGCATGCGACCAGAGTATGGCTCAGAGCTACCACGCTATGTCGATTTACCAATTAACCGCGGCTGGATCTCCGCGGTGCAGGCAGAAGCTGCCCGGGCCATCAGCCGCTGGGAGCCGCGGCTCAAACTCACGGCAGTCCAGGTGGAAGCCATTGTTGAGGGCTCCATTCATTTTAATATCCGGGGCCACTATGCGGCGGCGCCAATCGTTTTAGTGATGGCCTGGTGATCGATCTGGCACAACTGCCACCCCCTGAGGTGGTGGAGTCTCTAGACTTTGAGACCCTTTATCAGCAGCTGTTAGCGCTGTTTCGTACTCTGATGGGCGAGCGCTGGGAGGCCCCACTGGAATCCGATCCCGTGATCAAACTACTAGAGCTGGCCGCCTACCGGGAACTCCAGCTGCGAGCCCGCATTAATGATGCCGCCTGCTCCGTGTTATTGGCTTTTGCCGTCGGTGCCGATTTAGAGCAGTTAGCGGCTAACGTCAATGTCTCCAGGCTACTCGTGACTCCAGGCGATCCTCAGGCTAACCCGCCCGTGGCGCCCTGCTATGAGAGCGATAGCAGCCTGCGCGCTCGGGTACCGCAGGCGTTTGAAGGGCTATCGGTGGCTGGCTCCCGCGCCGCCTATCGCTATCGGGCCTTGTCAGCCGATGGCCGGGTGATTGATGCCAGTGTCGAGAGTCCTCAACCCGCCACCGTGGTTGTCACCCTGCTCTCCAGTGAGACTAGTGGCGCCGCTTCCACAGAGTTACTGACCACGGTTGAGCAGGCGCTCTCCGGTGAGGCGGTTCGACCAGTGGCCGATCGGCTAACCGTCCAAGCTGCCGAGATCGTCCCCTATCGCATCAACGCCGGATTATGGCTCTATCCAGGACCAGCCATCGAGCCCATTATGGCCGCCTCCCGGCAACAGGTGATCCAGTATACCCAGCAGCTGCAGCGCTTGGGGCGGGATATTCGCTGCTCAGCGCTGTTTGCCGCCCTGCATGTAGAGGGGGTACAGCGGATCGAGCTGATAGCGCCCACGGACGATCTAATTTTAAGTAGTCAACAAGCCGCTTATTGTGAACAGATTGACCTCAGCTACCAAGGTGCTGATGAGTAGCCAGCTGCTGCCACCTAATGCCACGCGCTTGGAGCGCGCACTAGCCGATACCCTCAATCAGCCCTGTCCGCTGCCGATTACCCAGCTCTGGAGCCCGGAACACTGCCCCTTAGCGCTGCTGCCCTATCTCGCCTGGGCCCGTTCGGTAGATCGTTGGGATCCCAACTGGCCAGAAGCTACCAAACGCTTGATGGTCAGCAACGCCTTCTATATCCATCAGCACAAGGGCACCCTCAGCGCCTTAAAACGGGTGATCGCCCCCTTTGCCGGGGATTTTAAAATTACTGAGTGGTGGCAAACCACGCCACCAGGAGCGCCCGGGACCTTTACTATTGTATTGTCTGTCATAGAGACCGGGATCTCTGAGGAGACCTATCTCGAGCTGCAACGGCTACTCGATGATGCCAAACCCGCCAGCCGCCCCTATGCGCTCACCATCGCTGTTAAATCGTTAGGTCATTGCTCCGTGCAACTGGGTTGTTTTGACGGCGATCTGCTGGTGATCCAAGCATTGCTAGGCCCCATCGACGATCCAGCCCTACCCGCTCTCTATTGTGCGACAGTAGGCTGTTTTGACGGTGATCTGCTGGTGATTCACCCCCTAGACTCACTTCATGGAGAATAGCAGTGTCACAACACTACGGGGCATTATTAACCGCGCTGGGCGAGGCTAAAATCACCGCAGCGATCGCTCATCATGCCCAGATACAACTCACCCACTTAGCGGTGGGCGATGGTGACGGCCAGCTGCCACCGCTTCATTCAGCACAAACTACCTTAGTGCACGAACAGTATCGAGTGGCTCTTAGTAGTCTCACCATCGATCCAGACAACCGTAGCCACCTGATCGCCGAGGCCATCCTCCGGGAAGAGGTTGGCGGTTGGTGGATCCGCGAAATTGGTCTGTTTGATGAGCACGGGGAGCTCTGTGCGGTGGCTAACTGCCCAGAGACCTACAAGCCCAAGCTAGAAGAGGGTGCCGGTCGAACGCAGGTGATCCGCCTGGTCTTGATCGTCAGCAGTGCGACTGCTGTAGCCCTCACCATTGATCCAGCTGTTGTGTTAGCCACCCGGAAAGAGCTTGTTGATGTGCTCAATCAACATGTCTCAGAGCCTGATCCACATCACCAATATTTAACTAGAATTGATCCTGTTCTACAAGGTCACCCAACAACCCCAACACCACAGCCATTTAGTAAAGATTCATCGATTGCGACGACTGAATTTGTGCAAACCGCCTTAGAAAATAATTCAGGAGTATTCTTTTTTGATAAAAGGAGAAATAGTTCAAATCAATTAGTAGATAATAAATATTCAGAAAATATTCTATCTGAAACAGAAATTGAGTTATCAGAAATACATGTTGGATCATTTATAATATTTTGGGTTGATAGTAAAATAAATATTAAACTACCCACTTCTGTCCCTAAAGGTTCTAAATTTTGTATTGCCAACCATGGTGCAAGTGGTGCTTCACTTGAAGTAGGCTCCAATTCAATATATTCACCTGCTCATGCTCATAATTCCGGTATATTCGAAATGCCCGCCGCTTCACATGCGGAATTTATTTATTGTGGTCAGGATACTGTATTAAGTTATTACTTTGTAATAAATTTCCTTGCTCAACATAATCCATTAGCATAAATAATTTTTCTGGTTATCTAAAAGAATATGAATTTCTTTAAAGATTAATAACTTATTGTAAACTTTTTTAGAGAGATACTGTTCATGACCAGTGCTTTTTTCCATGGGGTGACGGTAACGCTGATTGATAGTGGACCACGCCCGATAGCCACCCCCGCCGCTTCAATTATTGGTCTCGTGGACACCTATACCCCGGCGACCGCATTAGCCCCGCCACACCAACCGGTGTTACTCACCAACCAGCGGGAGGCAGTACAACAGTTCGGGGCAGGTAGTGCTATCGCTCAATCTGCTCGCGGCATCTTTGCCCAATCCGCCGCCGTGGTGGTTGCGGTGGGGGTACCCTTAAACCCTACCGAGCACGCCCCTGAAGCAGCAGAAAAACCCGCTCGCAAATCGACTGCCACTACAGAGACCAGCCCACTGATGACTGCTCTGATTGGTGGGATCGGAGCTGAGGGGCAGCGCACCGGGATGCAGGTGCTGTTGGATGGCAAATCAGTGCACAATGCCCAACCCCGTTTAATCCTCTGCCCGGGCCACTCAGCACACCCAGCCGTCGCCACGGCGATGCAGGCTTTAGCCGATAAGCTAAAAGCCATTGCCATTATTGATGGCCCCAATCGCGATGATCAGGCTGCTATTCAATATTTTGCTGAAATCAGCAGTCAACGGGTCTACGCAGTCGATCCTTGGCTAAAAATTTGGGATGCCGAGAGTGACACGATGCAGATCGTCCCCGCCTCCCCCGCGGTCGCTGGCCTGTTTGCTAAAACCGATCGCCAAGTTGGTTTTTGGGCCTCACCCTCCAATAAAGCGCTGCTAGAGGTGATCGGCACCGCCCGACCGATTGAATTTATTGAGGGCGATGACACCTGCCGCGCCAACCTGCTCAATAGCGCCCATATCGCCACCATTATTCGGGAGGGCAGCTATCGCTTATGGGGGAATCGCAGCTGCTCCAGCGATCCCAAGTGGGCCTTTATCACCCGCGTACGCACCGTCGATATGGTGATGGAGGCCCTTCTGTTGGGCCATCAATGGGCTGTCGATCGCTCCATCACTAAAACCTATCTCAAAGAGGTGACCGAAGGCGTACAAGCCTTTATGCGCGATTTAAGAGCCCAGGGGGCTATCATCAACTTCGAAGTCTATCCTGATGAAGCCCTCAACAGCCCTACTCAGCTAGAGCAGGGACGTGTCTACTGGACCATTCGCTTTACGGATGTGCCCCCAGCCGAGAACCCTAACTTTAGGGTTGAAGTAACCAACCAGTGGATTAGTGAGATCATCGACTTATGATTCCGCAAACCCTTTACAATATGAATCTGTTTATCGACGGCATCAGCTTTGCGGGTGTCGCCACCCAAGTCACCCCACCAAAGCTCAAAATCAAAGCCGAAGAGTATCGCGGCGGCGGCATGGATGCGCCGATCAAAATGGACTTAGGCCTGGAGATGTTAGAGGCCAACTTCTCACTATCCACCCTAGCCCCGCAAGCGCTGCAGTGCTTTGGTGTCGCCGATCAAAGTGCGTTTAATGGTGTCTTTAGAGGGGCGCTGCGCGACCACAAAGGCGCCGTACAGGCCTGTATCTTAACGATGCGTGGGATGCTCACCGAAGTCGATATGGGCGACTGGAAACCTGCGGAAAAAGCTGAAAGTAAATTTACGCTGGCCTGCAGTTACTACAAATTCGAATTGGATGGCGCCCTCCTCTATGAGATTGACCCCCTAGCCTCGGTACGAGTCATTGATGGCCGCGATCAATTAACCGCTATTCGAGTGGCCTTAGGCCTTTAAGGAGTTACTGGATGGAACAGTTAACCGTCACCCTAGAGTACCCCGCCCCCTTTGATGGCGTGCTGCGCGATCGCCTAAGCCTGCGAGCACCAAAAGTGCGGGATATGCGTAGTGCTGCCAAACAGGCGCCACAAGATATTGAAGAGCGCGAGCTGATTCTGTTTGGGCTATTAGCGGAGGTATCGCCCAAAGAGTTAGAGGGACTGCACTTTACCGACTATCGGCGGTTGCAGGAGGGCTATTTTCGCCTGGTCTCCCCTAGCACAGCTGCCAATCCAGTCGCTGTGCCGACTGATGAAACGGCTCGCCCGCGAGCTGCACTTCCAGCCCTCGGAGATTGACCAACTCACCCTAGAACAGGCCCTGTGGTGGCTAGAGGAGTAACCGATGGCACGTGATATCGCAATGGGATTGGTCATCGGCGGTGCGGTCGATGGCTCACTTGGCAAAGCTGTCAAACAGGCAGGCTCACAGCTTGAGGCGCTACAGCAGCAAGCCGCCAAACAGCGACTCTGGCAACAGACCATTGGGGAGACCCAACAGCTACAGCGCGATTTCCAGCGGCTAAAACTCAGTGGGGATGATGCCGCTACCGGCATCCAGCGGCAGCTGGAAAGCAACCTCCTCACGCTAAAAAAAGCGGGCATTGAGCTACAGAGCCTGGATCAGGCCTATCAGCAACTGGGGCGGACTGCCAAAGGATTAGAGCTGCGGGCCAGTGGTCATCAACTCATCAGCCAGGGGATGGCTCAGGGGAAACAGGCCCTTGGCGATGCCCTAAAATTAACCGCCACCGTAGCGGTACCGACCCTGTTATCAGCCAACTACCAAGATTTGATCCGCGATATCGTGATCAAAGCCGGGCAGGCCGGCACGGCTGAGGAGGCCCGCATTGGCCAATTGATTGCTAAGACCGCCTCAGAGGTTGGGATAGCGCGCAATGAACTGGCCGAAGCGCTCAACCAGATGGTCGGGGCCGGGATGGAATTGCAGCAAGCAGTCCAATTGGCACCCAGTCTGGCCAAGTTCTCCGTCAGCCAACGCTCGGAGAGCAGCGATACCGCCCGCATGATGACCGCCATGGTGCAGAATGCCGGCATTGTCGATCCGCAACAGATGCAACAGGCGTTAGAGTCAATTGCCTATTTGGGCAAAGAGGGCTCATTTGAGGCCTCCGATATGGCCAAATGGTTCCCACAAATCTTAGCGGAGACCAAGAAGCTAGGCATTACTGGCGTTGAAGCCATAGTCAAAGCCGGGGCTGCCTTACAGGTGATGATGAAGGTCTCTGGCTCCAGTGATGAAGCGGCCACCATCCTGAAGAACTGGATGTCCAAGATGGGTGCCATGGAGACCAAAGAGCGCTATACAAAGGTTGGCATTGACTACCCAGCGGTGATGCAGCAGTTTATTCAGAAAGGCTGGGATCCCCTACTGGCCTCCTTTAAGCTCGTCCAGCTGTATATTGAGAAAAGCGATCCCGAAGAAGCTGCCAGGATGTCCAAAACCCTGGCAGCGATCGACCAAGAGAGCAATCAGGCGAAAAAGCAGGCGATGCTGAAAGCCTTCGCTGAATCGATGAAAGCGGGCGATCTCTTTACCAACCAATACACCAAAGCCGCTCTCACGGCAGCGATGCAAAATGAGGCCCTGCTACATCAACTGGTAAAGGGAGCAAGCGGGGTGAGCGGTGAACTAGACAAAGATTTACGCGATCGCCGCGTGATGTCCAAACAGATCTGGGCTGAGGTTGTGCAAGCCTGGGATGAAGCCGCACGACAGGTGGGGGATGCCCTACGCCCCCTGACCGACACCGTTGGCAGCCTGCTGAAACAGCTCGGCCTAGGGCTAGCTAACCTAGCAGAAAAAGCACCGCTGGCGATAGCCGCCATCACCACCTTAGCTGGTGGCTTTATCGGCTTAAAAGCCCTACAAGCCAGCTGGAGTATCGGCAAAGGCGCAATGGCAGTCGCCAAGGGCACCTTATTAGGAGGGATAGCTAAAGTCCAACCAGGGGGTATCAGCAATTTAGGCAAATCCACACTAGGTAAAGTGGGAGGTGCCCTTGGCAAAGCTGGCGGCTATCTGGGGGGTGCCTTAGCTCTCGGGAGTACGGCTTATCAAATCTATGACACTGCTCAGCACGCCACCACCAGTGCCGAAAAAGGGGCCGGTTACGGCGATGCCGTCGGCGGCTTAGCGGGGGGCTTAGCTGGTGCTAAATTAGGCGCCTTAGTCGGCGCCTGGGGCGGCCCCATCGGTATCGCCATTGGCGGGGTACTCGGTAGCGTGGTGGGCACCCTAGGCGGTGGTCAATTAGGTGGCTGGTTAGGGAAATCACTATTTGGCAGTGAATCCCCGCTGCCAGAGGCAGCTCATCCAGCTATCAGCGTACCCGATAAGCCGCCAGCAGCGGTCAATCAGCAGCTACAGTTTTCACCAACGGTACAAGTCACCGTGCAGGGTGAGATGAAAGATCCCAAGCAACTCGCCAACGATCTGATGCCCCACTTGCACAGCCTATTCGAACAATTTCACCAGCAGCAACAGCGCACCGCATGGTATGATACCGCACATAGTTAATCGATGCACTGCCCTGGAAACCGCTAGCGCAGTGAGGACTGCTAGATGGCAAAAAAATCTCAACATCATGATCTGTTTTACAAAAGCTTTATGCAGGAAAAGCAGCTGGTCATCGATTTTCTAAAGATTCATTTACCCAAAGAGATTCAACGATTAATGGATTTCTCCACCTTAACCTTGGTGAATCATGAGCTACTACCGGCCCCGCTTAAAAAATTGCAATCTGATGTGGTTTTTCAGTGCAAAATTAACCAGGGCGAAGATGATCTTTACCTGATCATCGAGCACCAATCCGCCTCTCATCGCCTAATGCCGCTAAGAATGCACGAATACATCACGGCATTAATGCGTTATCATTTAAAGCAAGGCAACCGCAAACTGCCGCTGGTGCTGCCAGTGCTCGTCTATCACGGCCACCCATCTCCCTACCCCGTTTCATCCGAACTATGGGATCTATTTAACCAGCCGCAGTTAGCCGAGCAAATCATGTTTAAAGCGCACCAAGTCATTGATATTTCAGCCATGACCGATGAAGAGATCGCCTCTCATGGAGCGGCTGCCTTGCTGGAATGGCCCCTGCGCGATGCCAAAAACCGCGGAGAGCACTTTCTAGATAAAGTAAAAAGCCAACTGCACCAGCTGTTTGCTAGTGATAGGCTGGATAATTTTCCTGACTTTAAGCTGGCCCTTTACAGGTATATACTATTAACGTATAGAGGGTCAAAATCACTTGATGAGGTGATCGACGAGCTGACCCAGGTAGCACCGGAGGAGAAAGAGGCGATGCTAACAGCAGGACAACAATTAGAGCAGCGTGGGATGCAGGCTGGCATGCAACAGGGTATGCAACAGGGTATGCAACAGGGTATGCAACAGGGTGTTCAACAAGAGAAGTATGAGATAGCCAAGCGTATGTTGAAGAAAGGCATGTCGCTAGAGGATATTGTGCAGATCACTGGATTGGCTAAAAAAGAGTTATCACACCTGCATTGATTAGGGGGTAGTGCTACTGAACTCGCTGATACGAATGCAATCAAACCACGGGGTGTTGTATGTCAAACACCTCGATTATTAACCTCATCTCTCAATCGACCACTGCCATTGCCGGTGCTGCTGGCCAGACCCATCGTTTTAGTGAGCTAGTCACGCAATCCCACGCCGACGGCAGTGCACTACGCGTGGCTGCTCAGAGTAGCTCAGCGCTCTCTGGGACTGCTAGTCAATTATCCACCCTGGCTAAACTGGTCTCAGCCGGGGGGAGCTCATCGGCTGATCGGAACGCCATCACGCGGGGGATCTCACGGATGGGCGCTGGATTAGCTGAGATCGACCGCAGCCTGCGGCTGGTAAATCAAGGGATCAACACCGCGGTCAACACTAACAGCCAGTTAAGTGCTTCTGCCCAATCAATCAGCCAAGCTAAACAGGCTGTCAGCAGCAGCTTGCAGGCCCTGCAGAGCAAGCTGGGGAGCGGCCAAGCGCTAGGCCAACGGCAGAGCATCGTTCAACGGAGCTCAACTTTAATGCCCACGTTGACCGGGCCTCGCTCTCATTTGCTGGTCTTGATCGCTGAACAGGGGCAGCGCTACTTTTTTGGATTAACGACCGCCGCCTTTGACAAACTACAGCGCAAAATTAGCTATAACGTGATCGCACAAGAGCGTTTGGGGAGACCCGATGCCTTACAAGCGGTCAATCAAGGGGGTGAAACCATCACCTTGAGTGGCGTGGTCTTTACCCAGTTTTCTGGTATTGCTCAGTTAGATGCGTTGCGAGAGATTGGCTTCCAAATGAAGCCGGTCGAATTGGTGATGGGCTATGGGGATGTCTTGGGACGCTGGTATCTCACGGCCATTGATGAGGAACAGCAAGCGCTACTAGCGAATGGCGTGCCCCGCAAACAGAGCTTCAGCGTGGAGTTTAAACGCTATGGCGACGATTATACGAAGTTCTGAAGGGGATCTCTTAGATACCCTGTGCTACGCTCATTACGGCCACTTAAACGGCACGGTAGAAGCGGTACTGAGGGCGAATCCTGGGTTGAGTGCCCTACCGCAACCCTACCCAGCAGGCGTCACCCTGCGCTTCCCTGAGCTGGCAGCTGCACGCAGCGAGACCATCCACCTCTGGAGCTGATCGATGCGGCCCCTATTTCAAGTCATCGCGGATGCCCAGGATATCACCCCCCTACTTCAAGATCGGCTCCTGAGCTTGCAGGTGATCGATCGGGTCGCTTTGGCGGCAGATAGCTGTGAAATCAAACTAGATGATCGTGATAGCAAGATTGCTTTTCCGCGCAAAGGTGCTTGCTTAACCCTCTCCTTGGGCTGGCAAGGCAGCGGTTTAACAGTAATGGGCCACTATACTATCGATGAAATTGAACTCACGGGCCCACCGCGTACAGTAACACTACGGGGCACCTCGACCGCGATGGCGGGGACCGCTAAAAACAGTCGCTCGCAAGCTTGGGAACAGGTGACATTGTCACATATCGTCCAAGCGATTGCCGCCCGCCAAGGTTGGATAGCCACTTGCCCGATTGAAACCCTGGTGACCCGTGCTGATCAAGTGGGGGAATCTGATTTAAATTTTTTAAGCCGTTTAGCCCGCCAATACAACGCCACCGCCACCCTCAAGGCGGGAAAATTGCTGGTGCTACCCCGGGCGGCTGGCAAGCAGGCTAGTGGCGGAGAGTTACCGCTGGCGAGCTTAACCCTCCATGAGGTGGCTAATTTTCGGTTGCTGTTTCCTAATCGAACGAGCGTCGCCAAGGTCCTTGCCAAAGCCCATGATAGCCAAACCGGACAGCAGGTGACCATTGAAATCCCCAATCCAGAGGCTCCCATCACTTCAGCAGGGGCAGTACATGCTGAACGGCATACCTACGCGAATGCCAGCCTAGCTACCGCAGCGGCCCAGGCCGCCCTCGCCCGCTTAAATCGAGAGACTGCCAGTGGCACGCTGGAGCTGCGCGGCCGTGGAGACTTAGTGGCAGAGAAGTTCATCAAACTAAGTGGTTTTAAAACAGAGGCAGATGGAGTTTATCTCATCGAATCAGTGACCAACCACTTTACACAGCGCAGTTGGACTACCTCAATTGAGATTTCAGCAGGTCAATCAGGGAAAGCAAACCTGGGGCAGCCCTCAAAACCACAACCACCCCTGCTGATTGAGATCCCTGAAGCGCCTCAGTAAGGATCGCTGGCCATCATCGCTTGGTAGACTATATAGTTGCCCTAGGGATCTATTTGAATAATATGATCAAAGACTTTCAAAAAATAAAGTCTATAGGAAAATAGAAACAATTTTTATAAGTTATTTAGACGGGTTTTAAGTAAATCTTTTTAATACAATTGATATTCCATCAAACGGTCGATTGTTGTAAACATGCCTTGCAATTTGGCCAATTTCATGAGTGCGAAAATTGTGATTAAAGCAGATTTAGCGGTAGGCCATTACAGCCAAGGTTTCCCCAAACCAGCAATATACACATCCACCCTCACTGGCTATTATCCATTGTGGAGAGCGGGTTGGTTGCCGGCTGCCGCTGCTCCACCAATCTCCAGGCCTCAGCCGTTCTCTGCTGAGGTTTTTTTTTCGCCCAACCCCGCGCCATTGGGCACGCGCTGCTGATCGTTCCGGACTTTGCCTTCCAGCTCCCCTACCCCGTTAAGCCCTTATTTTGCTCTCTGAGGACCGATGTTCTCCAAAACGAGAGCGCCGAGAAATGTCGAAGTCCGGACGCACCTATTTTTTTATCCCTTTAAAAACAACCGATTACTTACAGACTCAGCGATGCCATTTATTCCCAGCATTGCCTAGCAACCCAAAATCACTAACCATCCATTAATATTGTTCAATCATTAATTTTATTGTCACACCAAAATATTCCAGCTAGAATTTCACCTCATTACGAACTTTTCGGTTTATCACCAGGGAAGGTATTTAGTTGTTATCTTCTAGCCTGACTACACTTTGGCGACACCGCTTATTTGGCCTTAACGCCATCAGACGCTCCCTTATCTCACTGATCCTGAGTGCCCTGCTAGGCACCTCACTACCAGCCTCTGCGGTAGCGCCCGAGCCTGCTGCCCAACAGCAACAAGCGCGTGAACAGGAGCGTGAACTGCGGCAACAGCAAGAGAGCGTCCCTGATGTACACCTACAGCCGACCCCCTCACCCGAGCTGCTGCAGCGCCTTCCTGCTGACGAAACCCCTTGCTTTAAGATTAAACAGCTGCAACTCCAGGGCGAGGCCGCTCAGCAGTTTCAATGGGCCTTAGCCGCCGCTCACCGCGCGGGGAGTGCTCCAGATAGCCCGCTGGGTCGCCGGCTGGGGGCTAACGGCATCAACTTGATCCTCAAGCGGGTGCACCATGCCATCGTGCAGCGCGGCTTTATCACCACTCAGGTGGTGGCAGAGCCACAAAACCTGGCCAGTGGCACCTTGGTGCTCACACTCATTCCTGGACGCTTGCATCGTCTCTATTTTTCAGAAAAGTCTGATAAGCAGGCTAGACACTGGAACGCCCTGCCCGCCAAGCCTGGTGATCTACTCAATTTACGGGATATCGAGCAAGCCTTAGAGAACTTTAAACGACTCCCCAGCGTTACCGCCACCTTCCAAATTGCCCCTGCCAGCGATCCAGAGGCTCCAGCGGGCACCAGCGATCTGATAATCACCTGGCAACAGCAGCTGCCGCTACGCGGAACGCTCTCTTTAGAGGATTCTGGCAATCCGCTGACTAAAAAACACCAAGGGGGCTTTACCCTAGCCTACGATCAACCCTTGGGGTTCAACGATCTATTTTATATCAATCTGCATCAAGGCTTCGGTGGTTGCTCGGTAGGCCGGGGGATCACCCGCGGGCATACCCTGCACTATGGGCTACCCTGGGGCTACTGGTTCTTAGAGTTCACCCACACGCAAGAGGCCCATGACTACAGTCAACGGCCCGATCGCCTCGATCTCCGCAGCGGCGGCAGTGCTCGCTCAGAGGCCAAGCTAGCCCGCCTGCTCTACCGCGATGCCCGGCGTAAAACCACCCTCTCCTTCAAAGGCTTTCGCCGGAACAATCACAGTGGCTATAAACTTTTAGGCATCGACTCACCTCTCCAGCGGCACGCGCTCGGCGGCTGGGGCAGCACACTGGCGCATCGGGAATTTATTGGCAAGGCGATCCTCGATGCCAGCCTCAGTTATCAACGGGGCACCGGTGCTTTTGGTGCCCAAGCGGTTCCTGAGAACACCCGGGAGGGAACCCCGCGCTTTAAAGTGATCACTCTAGAGCTCTCCTGCAAACTGCCGGTGCAGATTGCACAGCTGGCCTGTCACTACCACGGCAATTGGAACGCACAATACAACCGTACACCATTGCCTCCCTCAGAGCGCTTTAGTATCGGCAGTCGCCACACCGTCCGGGGTTTTGGGTATAGTGATCCGCTGCTCCCACTCTCCTCGGAGCGCGGTTGGTGGCTACGCAATGAGTTTGGTGTCGCCTTGGGTCACACCGGCTCTGAGCTCTATCTGGGGCTGGATTACGGCCAAGTCAGCGGCTCCCTCGCCCACGATTTAACAGAGGGCCGCCGCCTCGCCGGTGCTGCCCTCGGCCTGCGAGGCAATTTAAAGGGCCTAAGCTATACGCTGTTTACCAGCTGGCCGCTGAAAACAACCCGAAACTTTACCGGCTCCCGCAATCTCTGCGGCTTTAGCCTGCTCTACAACTTTTAGGAGCACGGTGCCCAATAGCGTGGTCCAGTCATAAATACCCTTGATAGGGACATTAGGAGTCAGGTATGAATCAGCGCTGTTTTCGGGTTATCTTCAATCGACCACGCGGCCAAGCGATCGTCGTCGGCGAACTGGCGCGGACGCCAGGTCACGTGAGTAGCGCTGGCAGCGTGCCCAGACAGTCCCGGTGGCGCTGCTGTACCCTGCCTCTCGTTTTGATCGTCACCCTCGGCTGGATGCCTGGAGCGGACGCCACTATCGTCGCCGATGCCAACGCCCCAAGCGCCCAACAGCCCAACGTCGTCACCGCCCCCAATGGGGCCTCACCCCTGGTCAATATTCAAACACCCAATGCCGCCGGGATCTCACATAACACCTATAGCCGCTTTGATGTCGAGCCAGCAGGGGCCATTCTCAATAACAGCCGCCAAGCGGTGCACACCCAGTTAGCCGGCACTATCGCTGGCAACCCTCACCTCACCACTGGCCCCGCCCAGATCATTCTGAATGAAGTCAACTCCAGCAACCCCAGCCTGTTGCGGGGCTTTATCGAGGTGGCCGGGCAACGAGCCCACGTGGTCGTAGCCAATCCCTCAGGGATTTATGTCAAAGGGGGTGGCTTTATCAACACCAGTGGTGTCACCCTGACCACCGGTACCCCACAATTGCAAAATGGGCACCTCGACAGCTATCGGGTGATCGGTGGTCTCATTAAGATTGATGGTGAGGGGTTAGATGCCCGCTCCGCCGACTACACCCAAATCTTTGCCCAAGCGGTGCAACTGAATGCGGCAGTGCACGCCAAAAAACTGATGGTCACCACCGGCAATAACCTCGTTAAAGTGGATAACGAGAAAGCTACTCCAATCGCCAGTAATACTGAAGCACCTGAGTTTGCGCTTGATGTCGCTAAACTGGGTGGTATGTATGCCCATCATATTTTCATCGTGGGTACTGAAAACGGCGTTGGCATGCGTAATAGCGGCACACTGCAGGCAACTTCTGGCAACCTGAAAATTGATAACCAAGGCTGGTTAACTAACCATGGGAATCTACAGAGTTACGGTGATCTGCAAATAAAACTGAACGGTAATGACCATACTCAGAGCTTCTGTGATCCACAAGTAAGAATGGCCGGTAGTAAACGGACTGTCCGTACCACCATTGCTGCCGATGCTACTGCACCAAAAACGCAACAGCCAAGTGTATCAATGGCAGTTAATAAGGTGCCGCTGGTAGATATTCAGACACCTAATGCCGCTGGGGTCTCTTATAATATTTACAGCCGCTTTGATGTAGAACGACAAGGTGCTGTTCTAAACAACAGCCGTGATACAGTAGAGACGCGCTTAGCGGGCACCATTGCTGCTAATGCTAACCTGACTAACGGCCCCGCCCGCCTCATTCTTAATGAGATCAATTCAAGTGATCCTAGTTATCTGCGTGGTGCCCTCGAGGTAGCGGGTCAAGGTGCTCAAGTGATTATTGCCAACCCCTCAGGGATTTATGTTGAAGGGGCTGGCTTTATCAATACCAGTGGCGCCATGCTCATGACCGGTAAACCACAGTTCCGAGAGGGTCATCTGGATAGTTACTGTGTAACTGGTGGTATCGTTCATATCAGCGGGAAGGGATTAGATACACGGGGTACCGACCATACTCAGATCTCGGCACAAGCTGTGCAACTGAATACTAAATCACATGCGGAAAAGCTAACGATTACTACCGGCAACAACCTTATTAAAACAAACAATGGCCACAATACCCCGATTGCCAGCAGTAACCAGCCTTCTGCCTTTAACCTCAGTGTGCTTAGACAGGGGGGGATCTATGCCAAACAGATTTTTATCGTTGGCACCCAGGTAGGAACGGAGATTCGCAATGACGGTATTTTGCAGACCAAGAACGGTGATCTGAACATCACTAACCAAGGATGCTTAACCAGCCGTGGTGTCCTACAGAGTGGCCGTGATCTGAAAGTAAAAGTGATCGGTCGTAACCACACTTTCAGGATCACCTCGTCGGAACTCCGTGCTGCCAGCGAACTAGAATTAGATACCGAAGGCAAGCTTGATATACGTGATAGCAAGATAATTGGTCATGCTAAGGGTGAGGTCACATTGAGCAGGAGCGATTGCTGCCCGGGATTACTGGTCATCCCGCTCTTGGACCACAACAACATCAATATTAAACGGTTGCAAACCGACAGTACCTCTCTAGCAGCTCCCAGAGGGCTGAATAACTTTGGGCTGCTACAAGCAGGCCACCAGTTAACTCTGCAGGCTAACGCTATCCGCAATCATGCCGAAGGCGTTATCAACGCTACCCATACCCGGGTGCTAACGGATAAAGGCGAGAGTGGCTGGTTAAATAATCGCGGGCTGATTGATGGTCAAACCACCGAGGTACGCGCCCACAGTCTAAATAATCTCGGCAGTGGGGTCATTTACGGTGACCAACTGCTGCTAGGTGCACACACCCTGACCAATCATCGCGGACAGGTCAATGCCAATAATAAAGCGATCATCGCTGCCCGTCAGCAATTGACCATCGGTGCCCAGCATATTCTAAACCAGGAGGGAGCCCTTATCATGAGCGCCGGCCCGATGGCAGTCGGTGAACGTCTTGATGAGCAGCAACAGCTGGTAGGCCAGACTCTAGAGCTGAATAACAGTTCCGCCACCATCGATGTCCAAGGCGATGCTCACTTTAATATCACTACCCTGAATAACAGTGATATCCATTTTAAGACCCACGAGGTACAAGTGAGCCATACCCAGGGACATCGACGTGTGGAGCGCAGCCCGCATATTGACAGACCGAATGACTACACCGCCTACGATTACAATACCACAATTACTGAAACCAGAATCGCCCAGCAAGATCCCGCAAAATTATTAATTGGTGGCAACCTAAGGCTGGAGGGTCATTGTCTTAACAATGATAAAAGTCAGGTCATCATGGGAGGAAGCATGACTGGCCCTTTGAAAACCATCAACAATCTCAATGAATCAGGCACTCGAATTATTGAAGATAGTGGTACAGCGCAATGGACTTATACTCGATGGCGGGGAGGCTTTAGACAATATACTCAACGCTACTGGGATAACGCAGTACCCTACCATGCCCGCAGTCAGGAGCCTATCCAGATAACAGTAGCCCTAGAGCAGCGCAATACCCGGCCCCTTGGCAGTGGAGTAAAAATAACTGACCGCCCAGAGATTGTATTAGTCCAACCGACCGTAATCAGCGTGGCCGCTCTGAACCCTCGGGAGCAGGATAGCTCTCTCAACACCAATAACACTGAGGCGGTGCCTACCCCAAATGATTTATCCACTGCACGACCCATTGTGCTTGAGCAGCCAAGTCTGCCTGCTGATCTTGAGGCGGATTTGGCGACCATGTCCCACTAAAATCATTATTCTCAGGTTGAAATCGATGCAGATTTCACTGACCATTTCAATCAATAGAAGTTATTACAGGACTAATCACTAGTCTATAACCAGTAGCTAGGGATCTCAGGAGCATCATATGAATCAGGGCTGTTACCGGGTAATCTTCAATCAAAAACGTGGCCAAACGATGGTGGTGGGCGAACTAGCCAGAACGCCAGGCCAAGCAAGCCGTTCGAGCACTCCAACCGCCCGGTGGCTACGCTGTGCCCAGCCCCTGGTGTTTACATTCATCCTCGGTTGGAGCGCCCTCACCCAGGCAGCCATCGTGGCCGACAGCAACGCCCCAGCCGCGCAACAGCCCAGCGTCGTGACCGCCCCTAACGGGGCCCCGGTGGTCAATATTCAAACCCCCAATGCCGCAGGTGTCTCCCACAACACCTATAGCCGCTTTGATGTTGAACAACCCGGCGCAGTCCTCAATAACAGCGCCGCCGCCACCCAAACCCAGCTCGCGGGAGCGATTGCCGGCAATGCTCACTTGGCCAACGGCACCGCCCGCCTCATCCTCAACGAAGTCAACTCCAGCGATCCCACGGTGCTGAGCGGGATGATTGAAGTGGCGGGACAAGGCGCCCACGTGGTGATAGCCAACCCCTCAGGGATTTATATCAATGGGGGCGGCTTTATCAACACGACGGGAGCCACACTGACGACCGGTCAACCACAGTTTAAAAACGGGCAGCTCGACAGCTATCGGGTGACCAGCGGTACCATAAAGATTGAGGGTCAAGGCTTAAATAGTCGCGATACCGACTATACGGCGATTATGGCACGAGCGGTTGAGGTGAACAGCCACCTCCAGGCCAAAAAATTAACGATAACTACCGGTAGCAACCAGGTGCAGGCCGATAATAACCAAGCAACGCCGATAACCACGACTGAAGCTGCCCCCACGGTAGCGCTGGATGTCGCCCAGCTGGGTGGTATGTATGCCGAGCATATTTTTATCGTCGGCACGGAGGCTGGTGTTGGCATCCGCAATGCGGGGCGACTGACAGCCTCTACCGGCTCTGTGGTGGTCAATAGCGACGGCTGGTTGACACACACCGGTCTAGTGGTCGCCAGAGAGAACGTCAATCTACAGGCCCAGCAAACGCTCACCCTACAGGGAGAAATAAAATCGGGTGGCACACAAAGCTATCAGGGCAGCACCCTAGAGGGGATGGGGGTTACCTTAAAAGGCCAATCGCTCACCCTGCAAGCCACCCAGGGCGCGCTGCAGCTACCCGGGGCCACTCTGGAATCCCAGCAGACCCTAACCTTAACCACCCCAACCGTCCTGAACACGGATGCCGCCACCCTGAGAGCCGAAAAACTACAACTGAGTGCCCGGGACTTAAGCAATATTGGGGGTAACTTAGTTCAGCATGGCCCAGAAGATTTGCCATTGAAAATGACTGGGACCCTGGATAATAGCAACGGTCGGATTGCCAGTAACAGTCACCAGCTGACTCTCCAGGCACAAACGGTGAACAATCAGGGCGGCCGAATCGAGCATGCCGGGCAGGGTGATCTACAGATAGAAGCACAAACACTTTTAGGACAGCGGGGTCATTTTGGCAGTAACAGTGCCGTCGTCCTTCGCACCGCACAAGCCGAGCTGCAGCAGGCCACCACCCAGGGCACCCAAGTCACCCTCAACGGCAAGCCTTGGCAGCCCAGCCACGAGGCGCTAGCAACGCTAGGCAACCAGAGCCTGCAGCCCTACCCGACCGCTTTACGGGAACGGGTCTCCACTCTGCCGTTAGCGCTGACGTTGCCGACTAGCGGCCTGTTCTCGGTCAATACCCAGCCTGGAGTTCCCCTAGTCACCACCGATCCAAAATTTATACGGCAGCGGCAGTATGTCAGCTCTGAGCGGTTACTGAGAGCGCTCAAGGTCGACTTGAAAAACCTACCGAAGCCCTTTGGCGATGGCTTTTATGAGCAGCAGCAGCTGCGTGACGCCGTCATTCAAATGACTAGCCAGCGGTTTATCGGCGATTACCAGGATGATGATACGCAATATCGAGCGCTGATAGCCAATGCCATTAGTGCGGCTAAAACGCTGCAGCTACAGCCTGGCGTGCCGCTATCCAACACCCAGATGGCTCAACTCACCCGGGATATCGTCTGGCCGGTACAAGCCTCAGTCCAGGCACCCGATGGCAGCCAGGTGCAGGTTTTAGCACCACAGCTCTATCTAAGAGTTCCCGAAGGCACTATTGGCGCTGGGTACGGCTCACTGATATCGGCGAAGAACATCCTGCTTGATCTCAGTGGTAATTTCACCGGTAACGGGACGACGCTGGCCCGCGACACCCTATCCATCACTGCTGAAAACATCCACCATCAGGGCGGAACACTCTACGGTGGAAAGACCCACCTCAAGGCGCGCCAAGATATCAACCATCAGGGCGGCCTAGTGAGCGGCGACACGCTATTACAAGTTGAGGCGGGCAGAGACGTCACGGCGGAAACTACCACCGTCACCACCACTGGCGGCGATCCCAACGGCAGCAGTTATAGCAGCCATACCAATTTAGGCCAACGAGCAAAGCTGCTGGTCAGGCAAGCAGGCGGTGTGATGGCGGTCCAGGCGGGACGCGACGCTAACCTGGTGGCTACCCAGATATTGAACGCTGGCGAGGGCGGCCACACACAGATAAGGGCTGGCCACGATCTCAAGCTGAGCACTGCCCAGGTCGGACAACACGAGCAACTCATCTGGGATGAGAACAACCACCGGGTTGAAGGGGGCTACCGAGATGTCGGCAGCCAAATCAAAACCGTCGGCACCCTGCAGCTCCACGCGGGCAATAAACTCACCGCCACCGCTGCCCAGGTAGCCAGTGGAGTTTCCGCCCAGTCAGTCGCCGCGCTCGTTCAGGGGCCCCTTGCCCTAGAGCAGGAGGGCAGCGGTGCTGCCCCTCTCGTGTCGACCGAGCAGTCCCTGGAGGCACAACTCGCCGCCGGCACGTTACAGATGAGTGCTAAAAGCATTGAAATTCTTCCTGGTCAAGCCACTCGCTACTTGGATGAAGCGCACCAGAAAACCCATAGCGGGCTTTTTAATGATAAAACGACCACCTCACGCATCGTCCAGCAAGAGACCATCGCTTTGGGGAGCCAATTCATTGGCACACAAACGGAGATGGTTGCCACCGAAGGCGATCTGCGAATCCACGGCTCCAGCGTCCTGGGAGAGCAAGGTACTACCTTGATAGCCCAAGAGGGCAATATAAAAATCACCAGTGCTGAAAATCGCCAACGGCAAATCAGCTACCATCAGGTAGAAGAGAGTGGGCTACTCACCGGGGGAGGCGCTGCTTTGACCTTAGGCGAGCGCGAGAGCAGCCAGCAGCAAGAGCTCGAGGGCACTCAGCAGCAGAGCAGTGCGGTGGGCAGCCTGTTGGGTGATGTGCGCATCTGGGCCAAGCAGAAATTCCAGCAACTGGGCAGCCACCTGATCACCCCCCAGGGTGATATTAACGTCTCAGCGGCCACGATAGAGGTCCTAGACACCCACCACCAGCAGCAACTCACCCAGGAAAGTAGCAGCAGCACCAGCGGCTTCACCATGAGTGTCAGCAACCCGGCCGTGAGCGCTCTCCAAACCGCTCAACAGCTGCAGAGCGCTGTCGGCCAGACTAGCGACCCCCGGATGCACGCCCTAGCTGCCGCGGCCGGCGGCCTGGCCGCCAAGAACACCTATGATGCCCTGCAGTGCAATCCGCAACAACTAGGTGGAATTAACGTCACCACCACCTTCGGCAGTAGTGAAAGTCACAGTGAAAGCAGTGAGCATCACACCACCTCCCAGCGCTCGCTGGTGTCCGGCCGCAGGGTTATCATTCAAGCTAGAAGCGGAGATGCCACGATACAGGGCGACCTGCAAGCTCAGGAGCTAGCAAGGATAGCCGCCGCCGGCAATCTAAAACTACTGGCCAGTGAAAACCGCGGCCAGCAGGAGAGCAGCCAGAGCTCCAGCAGCCAGTCATTCGGTGTTGGCCGAGGCATCGTAGTGGGAATGAGTGAAGGCGAAGGCAGCAGCCAAGGGGAGAGCTGCCGGTACCAACTCGCCCAGGTACACGCTGGCCAGAAAGTCGAGTTAGAGAGTGGCGGCGATACCCTCGTGCAGGGGGTGGTGAGCGCCCCGCAAATCCAAGCGGCTATTGCCGGCAACCTCACGATTGAAAGCCTGCAAGACACCGACCACCAGGAGGGCGAACAGCAGCAGATTGGGATAAACCTAGATATCGGTCCCATGGTGAGTGGCAGCCTGAATTTCAACCAAAGTGACTACCGCAGCGATTTTAAAAGCGTCCAGCAGCAGGCAGGCCTCGAAGCGGGCGACCTGGGTTATCAACTGGATGTTAAAGGCAACTTCCACCTGGGAGCCGGCGGCCTCAAAAGCAGTGCAAAGGCAGTGACCGCCGGCCGCAATAAAGCCAGAGCCAGCACCTTAACCCAGAGCCAGCTTGACAACTATGACAAGCATAACGCCCAGAGCATCAGTGGCAGCATCGGTTTTAGCCAACATCCCCAGAAGCCAGGGCAGCCCGCCCTGCAGGATGGGGGTGTTGGCAAAAACCAGTCAGGGCAAGCCGCTCCAGGAGCCCTGCAGGTACCGGGCAGTGGGCTGCCGAGCCACCATGGCCTCTCCGCTACCATACCCATCGTCACAAACGCCCGCGGCAGCGCCAGCAGTACCACCCGCAGTGTGATTAGTGGCGCCAGGCAAGCCGTGACCATTACCAATCCCGCTGCTCAACTAGCACTCACCGGCCAAACTCCAGAGCAGGCCATCGCCGCCTTCGATGCCAGCGTCACCAGTGATAAGGACAGCAGCAACGCACTGTCCAACAGCTTCAACCTAGAAGAGATAAAAGCGGGCTTCCAGATTGTCGAGGCTCTCACCCGCGAAGTCGGCACTTTCCTAGACAATCGAGCTAAGGAGCAGACGAAAACGCAAACGGACTTAACCGAGGAGCAAGGCAAAGCGCTCGAGCAGCAAAATACCCAAAAAATAGCAGCGCTACAGGAGCGCTTACAAGAGAACCAGCTGTGGGAGATGGGCGGCAAAGGACGTATTCTGATGAGCGCCCTCTCCCTCGCCGCCGGCAGTAATATCACCGGCAGCACCGGCCAACTGTTGCAAGCGGCCACCGTGAACGTCATTCAAAGCTACGGCGCCCAGCAGATTAAGTTGCTAGCCGACAGCATGAATAGTGAAGTGGCCCGCACTGCCCTGCAGGGGCTACTGGCTGGCGCTGGCGCCGCCGCCCAAGGACAGAGCGCCACCCCAGCGGCCCTGGGGGCCAGTGCCAGCGTGGTCCTGAACAACCTCATAGACAGCGCCTATGGGGAAACCAGCAGCACTCTCAGCCTAGCGGAGCGCGAAGCCCGCAAAAACCTCGTCTCCACCCTCATCACCGGTACCACCCAGGCTATCGGCGGCGAGGCGGCACTGGCCAATGCGGCGGCCACGCTGGAGATGGAAAACAACTATCTAAGCCGGGCGCAATGCAGCCGGAGAAATCAGGAATTATCTGAAGGTGAAAATCTGCTTCATAAGGCCGCTATCCGGGCCAAGTGGGATTTAATTGACACTGGACAGGATGTTAGCTTTAGAGCAGGAGAGATAGCTGGTATCCCTGACACCCTGTATGAGGCTGTAGAGGGGATAGTCAATGCAGCATTGAGCCCTCATGAAACTTACCTATCACTCAAGTCTCTGTTTGATAGCGATAATGTACTGGGGACCGTCTCTGAAGCCGTAAAACAATCTTATATTGCCCGCCTCGATAAAATGGACGCCGAGTTCGAAAAAGCAGGCGCCAGTGGCTCCTTCAAAGCGGGATTAGAAAGTACTAAGCTAATTGCCGATATCGCCTCCTTGGCTGCCAGCGGTATTGGGGTTGCTAAGGGGGGTGTTGCCTTAACCAATTTAGGCGTTAAAGCTGCCAAACAAGGCATCCAGTCTACCAAGACTGTCCGAGGACTAGCGACAGCCGCCAAACAAGGAACGACTGCTACAGTACCTAAAATTCCCTCGAAGGTTACTGGCGTCAGTGATACACTGGCAGCAGCAAATTCGCTGAGCAAGGCAGGACACGTAGCTGCGAAACCACCTGGGATTAGCTCCAATGCTGCCTCCTCTACACAACTAGGAACTGTAAATTTAGAGGGTGCAGCAAAGGGGACAATAAATATTATTGACTCAAGTAAATTTGATTATTTATTTGGTAAATCAAGTAGTAATGCACATAATGCAGCACGTTCTAATCAATTGGCTCTGGAAATGAAAAGACTAGGCATACATAATGATCAACTTGGCCGTGCAACATTAACAAACCACTTACAATCAATAACTCAAAATACAAAAAGTATAATTAATAAATTCTCTAATATACATGGAAATTTTGAGGTTAGAGAATCGTTACTTATGGGGCCATCAGGAAAAGCAGCGATGTTGCAGACAACTTTCCAGGTTATGTCTGATGGCTCTCATCGCTTTGTAACAGCCATTTCCTTCAGTGGAGCTAAATAATGTTTATAGAGACATATCCTGATGAGTTAGAATTGCTGAATTTTTTTGAAGTAGAACCTGAGTTTAGTGACCCTATAGAAGGAAAGTATGCATATCGTGTTTCTGATAATAACAATTTAACCTTAATATTCTCATTTGCAGCTGTAGAAGGATGGATTCAGACTGTATTAGAATATAAAGGAATAATAATTCATCAATGCCTCAGTGAAGGTGTTAAGAATTTTAATATAAAAGATATAGAGAAAAAAAATATCTTTTTTCAGAAATAATAATTAATGGTATAAAAATAGAAGTTGAAATAACAATAAATCCTTTTATATTAGTTAAATGGAATACATTATTAACATAATCCTAAATTTTCAAATTAGACAACCGAGATACTACTTACGGCATCAGCAGCACCTGCTGCCGCTGCTCCTCCCACAGTAGCGGTGTATTAGAGGCTAGCATGAATAGGGTGACGGTGGATGGCAAAGTTTCATCAAGGATAGCTTCGACGATGTCTGGAGCCAGGGTGGGGGCCAGTGCCAGCGTGATACTGAACAATCTAATAGACAGCGCCTATGGGGAAACCAGCAGCACTCTCAGCCTAGCGGAGCGCGAAGCCCGCAAAAACCTCGTCTCCACCCTCATCACCGGCACCACCCACGCCCTCGGCGGCGAGGCGGCCCTGGCGAATGCGGCGGCCACGCTGGAGATGGAAAACAACTATCTAAGCCGGGCGCAATGCAGCCGGAGAAATCAGGAATTATCTGAAGGTGAAAATCTGCTTCATAAGGCCGCTATCCGGGCCAAGTGGGATTTAATTGACACTGGACAGGATGTTAGCTTTAGAGCAGGAGAGATAGCTGGTATCCCTGACACCCTGTATGAGGCTGTAGAGGGGATAGTCAATGCAGCATTGAGCCCTCATGAAACTTACCTATCACTCAAGTCTCTGTTTGATAGCGATAATGTACTGGGGACCGTCTCTGAAGCCGTAAAACAATCTTATATTGCCCGCCTCGATAAAATGGACGCCGAGTTCGAAAAAGCAGGCGCCAGTGGCTCCTTCAAAGCGGGGTTAGAAAGTACTAAGCTAATTGCCGATATCGCCTCCTTGGCTGCTAGCGGTATTGGGGTTGCTAAGGGGGGTGTTGCCTTAACCAATTTAGGCGTTAAAGCTGCCAAACAAGGCATCCAGTCTACCAAGACTGTCCGAGGACTAGCGACAAACGCTAAACAAGGAATGACTGCCACAGTACCTAAAGTTCCCTCGAAGATTGCTGGCGTCAGTGATACACTGGCAGCAGCAAATTCGCTGAGCAAAGCAGGACACGTAGCTGCGAGCCCGTCTGCTTCTAGCTTTGCAGTTTTAAAACAGCCGCCCAAATTGACCAGTATAGCACCCTCAAAAAATTCGAACATTTCTCAAGTATTGCCAAAAACAAGAGCTGAATTATATGCTGATCTTAAGTCAAAAGGATTTGTTCCTCCTGATAAAACTAGTGCAGGAGGATATGAAAGATGGGTAGGGCCTAATGGTGTTAAGATAAATATAAAACCGACAGGAGAGGTCATTAGAACCCAGAAGATTTGGGCTGCTGATAAAAGCAAGAAGTATGGAGAAAGACAAGATTATTTTGGAAACCGTTTACCAGATCAATCCCATTCAACTGGCCATTTTGTTGAGTAAAATATGTTTGGAGATAAAATGCAAGCTGATGATTTTTGTTTAGAAAGTTTTACTTTTTTGAATTCTGCAAAAGATTTTATGATAAAATTTTGTAGCACATATAACGGAAATTTTCTTGGATATATTCATTGCAGAAACGTAAGTCATTTTTTATATCAAAATAATTTTCTTGAGGATGATGATGCTTTTGGTTGTTATGTGTGTGACTTACAGTTGAGAAGAGCTGTCAAGGAAGACCCCCCAGGATGGCTGACGTCAGAAAATGATTCTCTAATAAATAATAGTGATTATTTTCTTACTTTAGAGTCTGGAGATATCTTAATGCAGATACGTTTTTCTCAAATAGAACAAAACTTTTTCAAATCACTTGATTTGTAGAAAAATATAGGAAAATTAAGGAAGTAAGGGGTGGGATGCCGCCCACCAGCTTGCCCAAGTGAACGATGGCTGTGAATCAACTGAGGCGTGTCCTGACTCTGGCTGCCGCCGGCAACATCACCGGCAGCACCGGCCAACTGCTGCAAGCGGCCACTGTTAACGTTATTCAAAGCTACGGCGCCCAGCAGATTAAGCTGCTAGCCGACAGCATGAATAGCGAAGCAGCCCGCACTGCCCTGCAGGGGCTAGTGCCAGCGCCGCCGCCCAAGGGCAAAGCGCCACCCCTGGGGGCCAGTGCCAGCGTGGTCCTGAACAACCTCATAGACAGCGCCTATGGGGAAACCAGCAGCACTCTCAGCCTAGCGGAGCGCGAAGCCCGCAAAAACCTCGTCTCCACCCTCATCACCGGCACCACCCACGCCCTCGGCGGCGAGGCCGCCCTGGCCAATGCGGCGGCAACTATTGAAGCAGAGAATAATGCCGTTTTTGCCCCGTTAATTCCTGTTGCCCTGGGGACCATGTGGGTAGCTGATAAGGCACTGACTGCTTACTACATCCACCAAGATGTTACTGCTCTACGTAGTGGTGAAAAGCTGGATTCACGCAATAAGTGCAACACGGCAGCCGGTATAAGCTTCTAGGGGAGTTAGACCCAGGAGTACTTTTCTGGGAGTCATATTAAGGCGTAATTCCATATCCCTAATCTCCTGTTTACTCAGAGCCCCCATACACATTTTTTTAGGCCAGCAGCGTCGAATAAGACCGTTTGTGTTCTCATTAGTGCCTCTCTGGTAGCTGGCATAAGGGCGTGCAAAGAATATCTGGGACCCAGTGGCTTTTGTAACCTTCTCGTGCTGAGCAAATTCTCCACCATTATCCAGGGTAATGGTATGTACAGTATCAACGCGATTTAGCATATTAATCATCATATTAGATACTGTTTCCGCTGTTTTATTGGGGACTTTTCCTATCAATGTCAGCCGGCTCTTACGCTCAACCAGCGTCACTAAACTGGCCTCTTGTCCATACACTGTATCTCCCTCCCAATCTCCTAAACGCGAACGCTGCTCAACTGATCTTGCTACCCTTTAACGGACACAACGAAGAGGAACAAAGCGTATAATTTTTTGTTACTTTTTGAGGTGAAGTTATGAATCAAGGGGAATCAAGGAGCTATGATAAGGAATTCAAGCTGAATGCGGTAAAGCTGTATCACAGCACTGGTAAAACGCTCTGTCAATTGAGCGAGGAATTGGGAGTTCCCAAGAGTACATTGGCAGGGTGGGTCCATCAGCATAACAAGGATGGTGCAGAGGCTTTCCCGGGCAAAGGATACCTGAAAGCGTCTGATGCTGAGCTCAGTCAATTGCGGAAAGAATTGGCGATAGCACGCGAAGAGAGGGATATCCTAAAAAAAGCCTTGGGCATCTTCTCAGTGGCCCGCAAGTAAAATACCAGTTTATGCAAAAGCATGCTGGGGAATTCAGCGTAGAGAGGATGTCCAACGTGTTAGGTGTATCCCGCAGTGGCTATTATCAGTTTATCAAGGCTGAGCCATCCAAGCGCTATTGTGAGGATGAGCGTTTAATATCTGAAATTAAAGAGGTTTATACCATAAGCAACCAAATTTACGGTAGCCCACGTATCCATGCTGAGTTACGAGCTAGAGGTGAGCGCTGTTCACGCAAACGGGTTTGTCGGCTAATGAAAGCAGCCCATATTGCGGCTAAGATGAAAAAACGATTTAAGGTAACCACAATAGTCGATCCAAAGGCCGCAGTGGCGCCTAATTTACTCAAGCAGAAGTTCACAGCCACTCGCCCTGATCAATACTGGGCAGCAGATATTACCTATATTCCGACCCAAGAGGGATGGTTGTATGTTGCTATCGTACTGGACCTGTTCTCTCGTAGTATCGTGGGGATGGATATGCAAGCTCACATGACCACCGAGTTAGTAGCCGCAGCATTACGCCAGGCAATAACACGGAGGAAGCCTGCTGCAGGTCTCATCCACCACTCCGACCGAGGCAGCCAGTATACCAGCAAAGGATTCAAGGCTGTATCGGCGCATCACCAGATAACGCTTAGCATGAGTAGTACGGGCAATTGTTATGACAATGCAGTAGCAGAGAGTTTTTTCCATACCTTAAAAACAGAGCACACCCACTTTGAACGTTTTGAGAGCAGAGAACAAGCCAAATTGAGCATTTTTGAATACGTAGAAGTGTTTTATAACCGACAGAGACGGCACTCAACGCTAGGCTATCTGTCTCCTGTAAATTTTGAAAAAAATTGGTTATCCCAGGTCGCTTAAGGTTTCTCTTCTCTGTGTCTAAAAAAAGGTGGCAAGATCAGAATCGCTGTTCGAATCAAATCGGAATCAGTGTTCGGATATGATCGGAACCAGCAGCTGGATTATAACCATAAAAGAAACTAACTTATTTATAAAATAATTTAAAAAGTTTTATATTCTGGGGTAGGTGTTTTTTGTGGTGTATGAAGACAAACAACAGTAAAACCCACTTGGATTTTACGTAAAATATCGGTTGATCTAGTTTTAGGCTGCTTTTTCTGAAGCAAAAAAATGTTGGCATTCTATTAAAATTAATAGTTAAATAATACTGATTGGTTAATAGATAGTTAGTCATTTTGTGTTGCTAGGCAATGCTGGGAATAAACAGCGTCGCTAGATCTGTCAGTAATAGCTTTATTTTTAAGGGATAAAAAAATAAGCGCTTCCGGACTTCGAACATTCTCCGCTCTCTCGTTTTGGAGAATATCGGCCCTCAGAGAGCAAAATAGGGGGTCTCCTTCCCCCAGTTTGGGTGAGATGCTTGCTTGCCGGCCAGTAGAGCAGCGTGTTGATTTGATAGGTTAAGAGTGAGGCCACTAATGCAAACCTATGGAGATATAAGCGCTTAGCTAGATGAACTATTGATCTATCTAAATCTGTAGTCTGCCCGCAAAAATTATCAGCACCACTATCTATTATCGTTATCCCGAATCCCACTCGCCTGGCGCACCAAATAAGCTTTTAGGGGGGGCAATCGGTCAACTGCTTGTAACGCTGCACCCCGCAACCAACACTTTAGCGGAGAGTGGCCAGCAAACAGCTGCTGCACCCCGTGGGTGACTGCCAATAGCTTAGCCGCTTCATATTTACGCTGGCGCTCAAAGCGACGCAACGAGCGATAGCCACCGAACGCTTGATCGCTAGCGGGTAGGCGCTGTAACTCGGTGGCTAATAACGCGACATCGGCTAATCCAAGATTGAGTCCCTGACCGGCGACGGGATGCACGGTATGCGCCGCATCCCCCACCAAGGCGATGCGGTGTCCTGCAAACTGCTGCGCATAGCGCGCAGTTAAAGGAAAACAGCGGCGTTCCCCCACCAGCTGACAATCCCCTAAACGGCGATCACTAGCAGCACTCAGCTGATGGTTGAAACGTCCTGGGCTTTCGTCGGTTAATAAGGTGGCCATCCAGGTGGGGACAGACCACACAATAGAGCAGTGGTGAGGATCGACTAATGGTAGGAGTGCCAAAATACTCTCCTCGTGAAACCATTGGTAGGCCGTCGCCTGGTGTGGCCGCTCTGTCTTAATCGTGGCCACAAGTGCCTGCTGTGGATAGTCATAAAAAGTCACAGGAATAGCCGCCTGCTGCCGCACCCAGGAGTGCCCGCCATCCGCAGCAATGATCAAACGGGTCGTCAGCACGGCTCCCCGCGCGAGCGTTAAATAGGCCAAACTCTCCTGCCAAACCACTGCTGCTACCTGCTCCGGTGCTAACAGCGTGATGGTGGGCTGCTGCTGATTCTGCTGCCAGAGCGCTTGGCGTAACTGCTGGTTATCAACGATATGCCCTAACTGGGGGAGGTTAACAGCGCGCGCGCTGATAGCCAGCTGCCCCCACCCTACCGCCTGCCAGACCAGTAGTTGCCGGTAGGGGGCCGCGCTGGCTGCTACAGTAGGCCAAACCCCGATCCGCTGCAGTAAGGCCTCACTGGCCCGATTCAGTGCCGAAACTCTCTGCACACCCTGCTCAGCAGGGCTTCCTGGGACAGGCACCTGACGGTCAATGATCGCAATCCGTAACGGAGTGGATTGTGCGATTAATCCCGCCAACGTTAGCCCCACAATGCCACCACCCACGATGATCACCTCAAAATCGGGAGGGGGCCCGTAACCTCTTACCATGCTGGGGTCCCCAATAGCCAGGAGGCCACTCGATTTTTAACGAACGGCGTACTATCAAATAGGTGTAACCCTACCTGACGACTCACCTTCGACAGCGGCTGCTGGCTGCCAAATAGCTGTAATAACCCCTGGGTAAAGCGCACCATCCGCTGTTGATCACCCTGCCGACGTTGCCGGTAGTCGTCCAGTAACTGATAAGTGCCGATAGCTTGCTGCTGGCTCCAAGCGCTGATTAAGCACTCCGCTAATTGCAGGACATCTCGCAGGGCAAGATTAAACCCTTGACCAGCAATCGGATGCAGCGTCTGCGCCGCATTGCCCACAGCTACCCACCGATGACCCACGGGGCGTACAGCGACTTGAGTCGATAACGGGTAACTTTGGCGCCTTTGCAGTTGTGATAATGCCCCTAAACGCCAACCAAATACCTGCTGTACTTGCTGTAAAAAAGCTTGATCGGTCAAAGCTAATAACTGCTGCTGGCGCTCTTGGGGTTGGCACCACACCAGCGCACACTGCTCTACGGTTTTCGGTAATATGGCCAGTGATCCTTCCCGAGTAAAGCGTTCAAAAGCCCGTCCCCGATGCGGCTCCTCTGTCGATAGGGTGGCAATGATGGCGTGCTGATGATGATCCCAGCAGTGATAGCGTAGTGCCAACTGCTGGGATAGGGGTGAACGACTGCCAGCGGCGATGACCAATAGTTGGCCAGATAATACCTCTCCTGGTTGCAACTGGACCAAGACCTGATCGGCCTGTGGGGTCACGCTAACCACTTCTGCTGGCGCATACACCGTGACCCCTGCTGCTGTTGTTAACAAGCGAGCTAACTGTTGACGTAACGTCTGGATGGCGACGACCTGTCCTAATGCGGGCAGTCGATACGCTTCCGCCCGTAAGGTGGCTAAAGCACTGCAATGAGTTTCTGAGATCTGAATAGAGCGGATCGCGGTGGCCTTCGCGGCCACAAGCGGCCACAAGCCCAACTGAGCGAGCTGCTGACAGCTGTGATGCGCCAAAGCGATGGCACGATCATCCTCTGCTGGCGTTTGCCGTGCTGGAGGCAGTGCTTCGATGACAGCGGTGGTGATCGATCCTTGAGCGTGTTGACTCAGTGCCAACGCTAGGCAAGCGCCTGCCAAACCGCCGCCAACAATAATGACCTGGTACATTAAGTCAACGTGTAGCGGCTGCGCATCAAAGCTTCAATCTCTGAGCGCTGTCTGGGCAGTCCAGGGGTCAATAACTCGTAACCCTCAGGGGTGATCAGCACCTCATCTTCAATGCGGATCCCCATGCCCTGATAGTCGCTAGCCACTGCAGCATCGGGATCAATATAGAGACCCGGTTCTACGGTCAAGACCATCCCCGGTTCTAGCAGCCGATCCTGGGCTAATGCCTGGTAACTGCCCACATCATGCACATCCAAACCGAGCCAATGCCCTAGGTTATGACAATAAAATTCACGGTAGGCTTGGTTGGCGATTAACGCGCTACTCTCGCCTTGCAACAGCCCTAAGCGTACCAAACCGGGCACCAATACCTCGATAGCAGCCTGGTTGGCCTGCCCTAAGGTCCGCCCGGGCGCCAGCTGCTGCAGCGCCACTTGCTGCATCTGCAAAACGAGATCGTAGAGGGCGCCCTGCTGGCGGGTAAAGTGGCCATTAATAGGAAAAGTACGGGTCACATCACTGGCGTACCCTTGATAGCTACAACCTGCATCGATCAACACTAAATCCCCTGCCTGGAGCAGCGCCCGATTATCGCTATAGTGCAGAATACAACCGTGATGACCACTGCCGACAATCGTATTATAAGCGGGATAGCGTGCCCCTTGTCGGGTAAACTCATGCTGGATCTCCGCCTCTAGATGATACTCAAACAGCCCTGGACGACACTGCTGCATAGCACGACGGTGGGCGTCTACCGTAATTTTGGCAGCACAGCGCAGTCGATCAAGCTCCGCGGCTGATTTAAAAAGCCGCATCTCGTGTAGCCAAGGTTGCCAATCGGTGAGTGTTACCGGGGCACGCCACTGTGGCGCTTTACCCTGGCGCAAGCGCTCTAGGGCCATCAATACCAGTTGATCAGCAGACGTATAACGACCTTGAGCGTGATAGAGGGTGCTTAACTGGTTGAGTAACGCCACTAACTGGGTGCTGACTGTGTCGTAGGAGAAAGCTTGGTCGATCCCTAACTGGGCCGGCGCTGCCTCCGGTCCTAATCGACGACCCTCCCACTTTTCAGCCAGGGGATCCCGGGGACGATTAAACAGCACGCTGCTGCCAACCCCCTGAGTGTTTTTAATCAAGACGAGCAGGGCTTGGGGTTCATTAAAACCACTTAAGTACCAAAAATCGCTATCTTGATGAAAGCTATGCTGGGTATCACGACTACGGATCTGCTCATGGGCTGAAAAAAACAGGGCGGCACTGGCCGGCACCATCTGCGCCAACACCCGCTGACGCCGTTGCTGAAATTCTGATTGCATACTGTATACGCTTTCCTAGGATTCACTGCACTATCGTATCGGCTAGAGTGGTCGATAGGAAGCCTCTTTTTCTATAAAAAAGTAGGAACTCACTCCGGGATCCTGAATTGGGATTACTGTTACCGAAACGGCTGTCGGATAATTTCCAGTGGATTAGTGAACCCAAAACGGGATAGGTAGAACAGACCAACAACAATAATAATAATAAATAAAACAAAAAAGTTTCTAGATAACTTCTTTTTCAATCGCTCTTCTCCAAAGGGATCAGTAAAATCACATTTGCCACAGGTTTTAGCGGTAACATTAATCATATTCCCGCAATCCACACACGCTTTCAACTTTTTTGCCATTTTATATATGGGCTCTGAATGATATTTTTATTGCTTGCTATGGTGATAATACAAATACAGCAATCCTATGGGGGAGATGAAAATTGCAAAACTCCAGCATAGCAGCATGGTGAAAATTTTCACTATTAGCATAAAAATTGCATTAACGAAAAATACATTGTCGCCCATAATAAAGTCAACAATGCTTTCGTAAACAAATCTTGAATATGGATATAAGGTGGTATTAACTGCAAATAACAGGTACACGGAAATGGGCGTTGAATTTTTCCCAGGAATATCCATAAATATAATAAACGCTGGGAAAATCAATCCAAAAATGAATTGTCTAAAATAGTACTCTTTTGACAATCCACCCAATGTCTTTTGTACTATCGGATGCATTATAACCTCCTTTTTTAAAGGATTTCAGTTTGCCATACTCATGGGATTTTGCCAAGTATGATACACTCAATCGCCGCAAAGGCTCTTTATAAGAACATTCGTTCTTGTTGCGTGTCGTAGCACGCTTCCCCCTACAGGCTATAGAATGCCCATTAGCCCATGAAGTAAGCACTATCCCCTACAGACTTCATCATCCAGGATAGCTGGGTGACTAGCCACCATCCTTGTCGCAGCGCTGAAAGCATGTCAGAATGGGCGGCAGTTAAAGTTCGGCGCTTAGGAGTTTGATCATCCATTCCAGTTTACGATTGATTTAAAACAGCTTCTGCCGGGCCTGTCAGAAGCCCGTTGAGTGCGCTCTACAGGCCCCATCGAGGAGTCATTGTGATACCCGTCATTGCTTTAGTGGGACGCCCGAATGTGGGCAAATCGACCTTGTTCAATGCCTTAACACGCTCTCGAGATGCCCTGGTGGCTGATTTCCCTGGCTTGACCCGGGATCGGCTCTATGGCACTGCCTCGTGCTGTGAACAGCCTTTGATTCTCATTGATACCGGTGGGCTGGATGATCCAGCAACACAGGCGGAAGGGCTATCCGATCACATGGAGAGACAGGCCTTCAAAGCGGTGGAGGAAGCCGATGCTATCCTGTTTTTGGTGGATGGCCGCTGTGGATTGACCGAGAGTGATAGTCGCATTGCACAGCAATTGCGGCTGCAAAAAAAACCCATTGTCGTGGCGGTCAACAAGATAGAGGGCATCGATGAGCATATCGCGGTTGCTGATTTTTACCGATTAGGGTTGGGCGATAACCTGATCCCCATCGCTGCAGCACATCATCAAGGCATCGGGGCCTTAATGCAATCGCTCATCGCTGTGCTCAAAGCTCAAGTCTCGAACAGCGCGTCGCCTGATCAGACCACCGAACCCACTATCAACTCCCAGCCTATGGAGCAGTCCGATCCCGAGGCGCTTACCGACACCAAACAGAGCACACCCCGTCCTCCCAGAGGCTCCCCACAGTATCCCATTAAGGTCGCTATCGTGGGACGGCCTAATGTGGGGAAATCTTTGCTGACCAACCGTATCTTAGGGGAAGAGCGCGTCGTGGTCTATGATCTTCCTGGAACCACACGAGATAGCGTCACCATTCCCCTGCAGCGACAGGGATGCCATTATGCCATTATCGACACAGCCGGCTTACGCCGCCGGGCTAGAGTGCATGAAAAGATAGAAAAATTCTCGATTGTGAAGACACTGCAGTCCATTGAACAAGCTCAGGTGGTCCTCATGGTGTTGGATGCTCAGCAGGGGATCAGTGATCAAGATCTGTCATTATTAGGTTTTGTCATAGAGCAGGGTCGCGCCTTGGTTCTGGTCGTTAACAAATGGGATGGTCTCGATCAAGCGGCTAAACTGCAAGTTCAACAGACTTTAGAACGGCGTTTAGCTTTTATCAATTTCGCGCGGATCCATTTTATCTCTGCCTTGAAGAATCAGGGGATTGCTAAACTCTTTACGTCAATTACTGAAGCCTATCAGAGTGCTACCCGGCCCATTGGTACGGGGGTTATTAACCGCATTTTGCAGGCCGCCCAAACAGAACATCTCCCCCCCTTAGTACGAGGACGTCGGGTGAAACTCAAGTTTGCCCATCTAGGTGGCCATAACCCCCCGATTATTGTGATCCATGGCAATCAACTCAATGAGCTCCCCGAAGCCTATCGTCGTTATTTGATGAACCGCTACCGACAAGCCCTGAATATCAGGGGGACCCCTATCGTCTTGCAATTTAAAACGAGTGACAACCCTTACGCTGATCGGCGTAACCCCCTGACGCCCACTCAGCAGCGTCAACGCCAGCGCGTCATACAGCACCGCAAAAAACAGCAGCGCTAGCTAGGTTCTCAACTGCTGGGCAAAGTCTAACATCCGATTAAGGGGCAGCAAGGCCCGTTCTCGCACTGCCGGATCAAGGTGGATGGCATGGGCATCTCGATCGCCCTCTAAAGCATCCACCAGTGCCGGCAGGCTATTCAACGCCATCCAAGGGCACTGGGCACAACTACGACAGGTCGCTCCCGCCCCGGCTGTCGGCGCTGCTAGCAAGGTTTTTTCCGGACAGGCCTGCTGCATTTTATAGAAGATCCCCTGATCAGTCGCCACAATCAGGGTACGCTGTGGCAGTTGTTGGGCGGCTTTAATCAGCTGGCTGGTGGATCCGACGACATCTGCCTGAGCGATGACGGCGGCTGGCGACTCCGGATGGACTAATACTGCGCCCTCTGGGTAGAGTCGTTTCATCTGCTGGAGTGCCCGTCCTTTAAATTCATCATGCACAATACACACCCCCTGCCAGGAGAGTAGATCAGCACCGGTTTGCCGCTGGACATAGTCCCCCAGATGGCGATCGGGCGCCCAGAGGATCTTCTCACCTTGGCTATCGAGTTTGTCAATTAATTCTACAGCGATGCTGGAGGTCACCACCCAATCAGCCCGCGCTTTGACGGCAGCTGACGTATTCGCATACACCACCACTGTACGATCGGGGTGTTGGTCGCAAAAATCACTGAAAGCCGTGGCTGGACAGCTCAAATCTAGTGAGCACTCCGCAGCGAGCGTCGGCATCAAGATCTGTTTTTCTGGGCTTAAAATCTTGGCCGTCTCCCCCATGAAACGCACCCCCACGACTAATAAAATCTCTGCCGGGTGTTGGCGTCCAAAGCGGGCCATCTCCAACGAGTCGGCCACACACCCTCCCGTCTCTTCAGCTAAGGCTTGCAACGCTGGATCAGTATAATAATGGGCCACCATCACTGCATTGTGCTGCTCCAATAACTGTTTGACCTTAGCACGATACGCTGGCTGCTGTTGTGCAGTGAGACGTTCTGGTTTGGCAGGTATTGCATAGGGGCGATCAAGGTAGATCGGCATGGGGATCTCTTCAGTCAACCATGAAAAATAGTCAAGGGCGCCAGTCTACAACCGAGCGCGGAGCCAGTCTACAGCCTTTACAACACCGGGTGCCGATGATTGCTGCTTGCCGTGAAATCAGCCAGTGCCCTCTTTATGGAGGGGATAGAACCCCCTCACCGTCAGGCGTGCTCGAAAGCTCCCAGTCGGATCGCTGGATCCGATACAAGAGATGTCGAGATAATCGATGATCACTCGGGAACTTAGGATGCGCAAAATCGCCCTGGTGATCCCGCTGCATCCCAATCTGCTGCATCACCCGCAAAGAGCGCTGATTCTCGGGTATGGTGAAGGCGACAATCTCCTGCAGCGATAGCTTCGTAAAGCCATAGGCTAGGGCGGTTTTAGCCCCCTCCGTTGCATAACCCTGCCCCCAATGCGCTGCAGATAACCGCCAACCTATTTCAACACAAGGGGTAAAGGGGGCCTCAAAAGCAGGAGTAGAGAGTCCGATAAACCCTATCAGCACGCCGCTCTGTTTAAGCGCCACCGCCCAGAGCCCAAAACCCCGCTGCTCAATGCAGTGGTTAATTCTTTGGATCATCGCCCTGGTTTCCGCGGGTGTAAGCCGTTTGGGCAGGTGTTCCATGACCTGGGGATCTTGATTGATCAGCGTCAAAGGCGCCCCATCGTCTGCTCTCCAGTGCCGCAAAATCAATCTTGCAGTTTCAATGATGATCATGATGAAGACTCCCCCTGACGGCCAGGATTAGGGGCCCTTTTTTTGCCACACATCCCGTAACTCAATCGTCCGATTAAACACCAGTGCCGACTGCTCAGTGGCGTGCTGATCACGACAAAAGTAACCCAGCCGTTCAAATTGATAGGGCTGCTCAGGAGAGGCTTGCTGTAAGGCCAGCTCAACAAATCCTTGGCACTGTTTTAAGGAGTCTGGATTGATGGTCGTTAACCACGCTTCTTCTGCGGCAGGATTGGCCACCGTAAACAGACGATCATACAAATTAAAGGTGGCAGGCACTGCTTGGGCGGCGGCGACCCAGTGGATCACGCCCCGCGCTTTGCCCTCTGCAGGGTTCTGTCCTAAAGTCTCTGGATCATAATGACAGTAGACGGCACTGATCTCCCCATTCGCCGCCTTCTCAACCCGATGGGCGGTGATCACATAGGCATGGCGCAAGCGCACCCGCCCGCCCAACACTAAGCGCTTATAGTGCTTGTCAGCGCTCTCCTGAAAATCTGTGCGCTCAATATAGAGCTCACGCCCAAAAGGGACCTGCCGTTCTCCTAAGGCGCTTTGCTGGGGATGGTTAGCAATTGAGAGGATCTCTTGGTGAGCCAGCGGTAGATTCTCAATAATCAGTTTTAAGGGATCTAAGACCGCCATCGCTCGGGGGGCGTGCTGGTTTAAGTGGTCACGGACACAGGACTCTAATAGGCTTAGCTCGACTAGATTCTCCTGTTTTGTCACGCCAATCCGACTACAAAAATCACGCAGGGCTGCAGCCGGGTAGCCGCGCCGCCTGAGTCCCGACAGGGTGGGCATTCGGGGATCATCCCAACCGGTGACCACCTGCTCCAAGACCAATTGCTGCAATTTGCGCTTGGAAAGCACCGTATACGCGACATTCAAACGTGAGAACTCATACTGCCGTGGGCGATGAGCGATAGTCAGGTGGTCGAGGATCCAATCATATAAGCGCCGATTATCCTGAAATTCCAACGTGCACAGCGAATGGGTGATCTGCTCTAAAGCATCGCAAATAGGATGGGCAAAATCGTACATAGGGTAGATAGGCCAGCACTCTCCAGTCTGATGATGTGTGGCCTGTTTGATCCGGTAGAGCACCGGATCACGCAATACCATAAAAGGAGAGGCCATATCAATGCGGGCCCGTAAGCAAGCGCTGCCCTCTGCAAATTCGCCAGCCCGCATCTGTTCAAATAACCTTAAATTCTCCGCCCGAGGACGATCACGATAGGGGCTGTTTTTGCCAGCTTCTGTCAAGGTTCCCCGATAGTGGCGGATAGCTTCTGGCGTCAGCTCATCAACATAGGCTACTCCTTGGTTGATTAACGCCACGGCATAGTGATAGAGTGCCTCAAAATGGTCTGAGGCATAGTGGACTGGACCAGACCACTGAAACCCTAACCAGCGTACATCGTCTTGAATAGACGCCACATAGATCGGCTCCTCGTTGACTGGATTGGTATCATCAAACCGCAGATTACAGCTGCCCTGATAGGCTTTAGCCAAGCCAAAGTTTAAACAGATCGATTTGGCATGACCTAGATGTAAATAGCCATTCGGCTCTGGAGGAAAACGGGTGTGCACCGTGCTGCAGCGCTGGGCTGCCAAATCCTCCTCAATGATCTGCTGAATAAAATGGGTGGGCGTGGGTTGGAGTAGGCTCATTGGCCACAATTCCTTGCTGACGAGGCTCAAAGGAGCCATCTTCTTACAAGTATTATACTTTTAGCAACCCCCAATTCACCTAAAAAAGAAAAGTAGCGGCCAATCACCCCGCTGTCCAACCACTTTCCCTAAAAAAATCGTATAAAAAACCCCTCAACCAGTGAGGGGTTCAGCCATTACTGTCAAGAATTACAAGGCTGTTAATGATCCTTTCATCCTATAGATTCGATAATAATATCAGTATTTAACACCTGAGAAAAATCAGGCATTAAGTTTTTTAAGTTGTTTTGCCTGCTGTTCAGCAAAAGTGTATATTTCAAGCATAATCTCTCTTAAACGAGCATTAGTTTCTTTTTGTTTTTTATCAAAGATCTCTCCCAATAACTTGTTAAGTGCTCTATAAAAATGAAATGCAATGAGTTATGCTAAAGATATGAATTTTCACTCTGCATGCTGTTGCCCAATGAAATTGTCCATAAAATTGACAGAAACTGAGCGCTTTACATTACAACAACTATCTTTAAACCATCATTATAGAGAGACCAGGATGCGAGGAGCTGGACTGTTACTACTAGCCAAGGGACTCAAACCGGTTGAAGTTTCCAAGGAGCTTTTGGTTAGTTTTCGAGCGGTGTATAACTGGATCCATAGGTGGCGCCGAGCAGGTATTTGTGGCCTGCTTTGTCAATATAACGGCGGCCGACCACGAGCGCTGTCGCCAGAAATGGTTGCCAGTGCTGTCGACGCTGCATGCTCGGAATCATTGAGTTTAGCAGGCATAGCCAAACGAGTGGAAGCTGAACATGGTGCCTTACCTTGCACGCTAGAAACACTCGCTTCGGCGCTTAAAGAGCAAGGGCTCTCCTATAAAAGATCACGTTATTCACTTAAAAAAAACGTGATGAAGCCTGTTACATTGCAAAATCAGCTGTACTCTCAAGGCTCAAATTGCTCTCCCGTGAAGACAACAAATATCGTTTGATCTATTTTGATGAAAGTGGTTTTTCCTCTACCCCTCCTGTTCAGAATGGTTGGGGACCTAGAGGGCAGCCGCATCGGGTAGAACCAAAACCACACTGCAGACGTTCGGTACTGGGGGCTTTAGATTTTTCAGCTAACACCTTGTCCCATAAGATTATTGAGCAAAATGTGACAAGAAAAGAGGTCGTTGACTTTTTAGAGGATATTGCCCAGAAGGGTGAGCAACGCTATACCTTTGTGGTATTAGATAATGCCAGTATTCATCATGGCATTGAGCAAGAGACATTGAAACGGTGGTTCGTGGAGAACAATATGGTACTTCTTTATCTTCCCGCTTATAGTCCAGAGCTTAATTTGATTGAGATAGTTTGGAAACAAGCTAAGTATCATTGGCGCCGCTTGGTAACCTGGAGTAAACAAACTATCAATACAGAAATTAACCGCTTGTTGAGCTCTTATGGCAATATTTTTGCAGTTAATTTTTCGCGATAACTTATTAGGCATCTTTGATTGATATTCTTGATGTAAATTAACAAGGTCTTTAAATTGACGCTCACTCTCGTTCTTTAAGTGAGTTAATGCCTGCACCACTGCACCCTCTACTGTTTCTTGTAGCTTACCATCTAGTTTTTCAATGAATGCTGTCTGTTGATCTACAGCATTCGACCATAGCGGGTCACTATTATTGATGATTTTTTGTTGTAGAGAAATTATTTTTTCATTTTTTAATAGCGCCAATGATTTAATTTTATCTGCTATATCAGACAGGCTTGTTTCTTTATCTTTCCATAACAAATTAAACTCTTTTTTAATTAATCTGGCTTCCAGATTATATTTAGAAAGCTGGGAATTTAAATCATTGGAATATTTTTGAGCCTCGACAATTTTCCCTTTAACTTCATCAGCTGCCACATAGATCTGATTAGCAAAAAGTTTACTTTCTTGCTGTGAATTTATAGTTAATTTGGGTAATTCAAATAATTTATCGAGTACTTTTGATAAGGTTTCCTTAGCCTCTAAAATAGTTGTCTTCTCATTCTGAATCTTAGGGACCAGGCTGTTCAAATGGCTCAGAACATCCTGACTAGACTGCTCTTTTGCTACAGTATCGACCTCTTTTTTTAACGGTTCAATCGCTTGATAAGATTGTTCTATAACTGTTTTTAAAGAGGAAATAGTTGAGACTATCGCTGCACTCTCTGGCTGAGAAAGTGCTGGAAGCAGATAGGTTATTTTATCAACAATCTCATGACTCTCTTTGACTACTTTAGTAGAAGTTCCCAAGGCCATAGCAGCCTGGATAGACAAAACAGCAATCGATTGAGCATATTGATCAACCGATTTTTTGATAGGGGCTGCTGACTTCATCAATGGGTTAATTTTTTGATTCTCTTGCTCGGGAATCATCGGTACGGGAATAGCGCCTAAGGAGAGAGTTTGCTTGGGTAAATTTGACAACAATGATGCAAATTTTTCATAGAGTCCTGAAAATTTTTCATAAGCAGTATTGATATCATCAACACCTGTTTTCGCTACCTTATTGATCTCATTAGTTAGCTGACTGGTATCAAAAGAGAGGCCATCCCTGGCCTTAGAAGCGTCATAATGATTAATGATTAATTTTTTTTTAGCTGATTAGCTACGGTAATTCTTCTTTTCCTATTAGCTGCTTTTCGACTAATTTTAAGTTCACGCTGTGCTTGCATGACTTCAGCTTGCGCTGCCGAACGCTCTGCTTGGGTGCTAGAGGGATTTGATATTACTTTTTTGGCCTCTGCTTGAGAAGCTGCTAATTTTTCTGCTGGTGTTCCAGGTTCAGCTGTACTTTCCCCTGCTGTCAAAGCCAGTAATTGAGGAGCTGGCATTAAGGCTCGCTGTTTAAATCCTGCCGTTAAGGCTTGTTGTTCGGGACCCGCTGTCAAGGCTAACGGTTCTTGACCCGCCATCAACGCTCGCTGTTCAGGACCCGCTGTCAAGGCTAACAGTTCTTGACCCGCCATCAACGCTCGCTGTTCAGGACCCGCTGTCAATGCTAACAGTTCTTGACCCGCCATCAACGCTCGCTGTTCGGGACCCGCTGTCAAGGCTAACGGTTCTTGACCCGCCATCAACGCTCGCCGCTCAGGACCTGCTGTCAAGGCTAACGGTTCTTGACCCGCCATCAACGCTCGCTGTTCAGGACCCGCTGTCAAGGCTAACAGTTCTTGACCCGCCATCAACGCTCGCTGTTCAGGACCCGCTGTCAAGGCTAACAGTTCTTGACCCGCCATCAACGCTCGCTGTTCAGGACCCGCTGTCAATGCTAACAGTTCTTGACCTGACATCAACGCTCGCTGCTCGGGACCCGCTGTCAAGGCTAACAGTTCTTGACCCGCCATCAACGCTCGCTGTTCGGGACCCGCTGTCAAGGCTAACAGTTCTTGACCTGACATCAACGCTCGCTCAGGACCCGCTGTCAAGGCTAACAGTTCTTGACCTGACACCAACGCTCGCTGTTCAGGACCCGCTGTCAATGCTAACAGTTCTTGACCTGACATCAACGCTCGCTGCTCGGGACCCGCTGTCAAGGCTAACGGTTCTTGACCTGACATCAACGCTCGCTGTTCAGGACCCGCTGTCAAGGCTAACGGTTCTTGACCCGCCATCAACGCTCGCTGTTCAGGACCTGCCGTCAAGGCTAACGGTGCCTGATCTGCTAGCGACGCTCGCTGCTCAACTCCTGTCATCAAAGCCAACTCCTGAGAACCTTCCGGTAAAGCCGGTAAAGACAAAACCTGACAACCCTCCGTCGGTTGAACACCTTCCGGTAAAGCCGGTAAAGAGAGCACCTGACAACCCTCTGTTAAAGCCAGTGCTTGATCGCCGTGACTGCCATCAGAGCTCAGCGATGAGCGGCTCTCGAACGACCCTTGTCGTGTGGAGGCATCTTCTGTTTGTACCACCATTTCTCTACTGCTTTTTTGTGACACGGCCTGATTGAAATGAGTCTGCTGTTCTAGCTGATCCACTCTACTCTGGATCTCTGCCCATTTGGCTTCAGTCCGTTGCTGTAAATCAGTGAGGTTATCCGATACCGCAAGAATTTTTCTAAGATTACGGTTGATATACTGATTATTTTTATCATAGGCTTGTTGAAGAGAATTCATCTTTCCCTCTTGTTCAACAAGCTTTTTTTCAAATTCAGAACGTAATGAAGCTAGTGAATTATCGACCCGATCTGCCGTAATAGCTTCTACTTTACGCTGGCGTTTAAGGCAAGAAAAACAGCTATAAAAGAACTCTTTAATTTTGTTTAACAAAGATAATTTAGGTGTTTCGGTCTGCTGAATACTACGCCCAGCAGTAGTCTTTCCAATGGTTTCTTTTACTGATGTAGATCCTCCTTTAATATTCAGTAATGGCATACTCACACTGCGACTAATAAAAGATGAATCATTGATATTTGATACCTGTAACATAGCTAAGATCCTTCATATTAAAATTTATTAAAAATACCACCCTAATTTTTTAGCCATTTCAACAATTTTGAATACCTGGACAGGTATTCTATGCTTAATCATCTATCATTTCTAGGCAATCAACTGGTAGGTATCCTCTGTAAAACCTTATTGATGATTATACTGACTGATACGCTTAAAACTATTCAGAGAAATTACCTAATTCAATATTAGCGTAGGGATTAAAATTAAAATACTGCTGTATGACTTAATTAACAAGCCGCCTGGATCACGACCAGTTTTCACCCAGGCGGGCTGAGTGGTCAGCCCTCGGCAGCTGACCATCAACTTTTAGACGCTAGCAGCTGGCTTACGGCTAGCACGATAATCTTGAATATGCTGATAGGCCATCAGCGCGGCCCTTCGAATAGCCTGAGCCATCGCATGAGGCCCTATCATCACATAGGCTGAACCCGCCAAAGCGCCCACGAAGATGCCAATCGGCCCGCCAATCAGAACACCGATAGCAGCTCCTAATGTGCAACCTGTGACTACCCGTAGCAGCCTGATGTTAAGTTTTGGGGCGCTTGAAGCGTGAACAGGCGCTCCCGCGACGGTAGGGGTCAACCCATTAGCGACTTCTCCTGCTATAGGGTAAGCAATCGTGCGTTGGCTAGGCAACCGTCCGGCCCGAGAGGCGGGCACTGAATCATTTAAGGAACGGGCTCTGGGAAATAGAGCGGCCTGAGTAGGGTTTGAAATAGAAGACATAAAAACTCCTGCTGTAATAACAGTCAATTATGAGTAAAAAGAGTCTCTATCTTTTACGATCCTGGTTAACCAGACCACCCCGGTATTATCCCGATTTGCTACTCAGACTATCACTAACCTACTAGACACCACAGGCCAATGTGACCAATACAGTAGTCTAATCGATTGAACAGGATTGCTCTCGAACAATTCGTATGGTCCAATGAGTCAATTTTAACAGCGACTACCCTGATCAGCGATGCATTACCCCGTCAATGAGATCTTTCAAACCCTACAAGGGGAAGGTTATTTTACTGGAACCCCAGCGCTATTTATTCGCTTACAAGGCTGTCCAGTAGGCTGTAGTTGGTGCGATACCAAACATACTTGGACGCTTGATCCCAGCGCAGAACGACCGTCAGTCACTATTCTGACTAAGCAGGAAGATAACGCCCAGTGGTGCCGCTTAACGGCCACGGCCATTGGTGAGCAATTAGCCCTCTCGGGCTACACTGCACGGCATGTGGTGATTACTGGCGGGGAACCCTGCCTGCATAATCTTATTCCGTTAACCACGCATTTAGAGCAAGCTGGCTATCGCTGCCAAATTGAAACCAGCGGCACGGCCCAGGTACACTGTAGTCCGGACACTTGGGTTACCGTGTCGCCTAAAGTGGGGATGCAGGGTGGCTTGGCCATCGAACAGCAAGCGTTGCAACGCGCTGATGAGATTAAACACCCCGTGGCACGTGAGCGCGACATTACCCAGCTACACACCCTACTCCAGCAGCTCGATGACCAAAAAAATCGCATCATTGCACTGCAACCGATTAGCCAGAACCGCCGAGCAACCCAATGGTGTATTCAGGCCTGCATCACCCACAATTGGCGGCTATCAGTACAGCTTCATAAGTATCTAGAGATTGCCTGAAGGAATGGCTCTCAAAATTCACCGCGAAACACCGTCCCAGAGGTGCAAGTCTCTTGAATTGTCACGGCTGAGAGTAACGGTAATGCTGGTTTTAACTGCTGCCAAATCCAGGCGGCTAATACTTCACTAGTGGGGTTTTCTAGACCCGGGATCTCATTTAAATAGTAGTGATCCAGCTGCTCTACAATAGGCTTGACCGCCGCCTTAATCTCAGCAAAGTCTATCAGCCATCCTAGCTTTGGATCAACCTCGCCACTCACTTCAATCCGCATTTTAAAGGAGTGACCATGTAAGCGGCTACAGGGATGGCCTTCAGGCACCTGAGGCAGCCGGTGCGCTGCCTCAAATTGAAAATCCTTAAATAAAGTGGTCAGCATGTTAGATTAACCTAAAGCGAGGCGTGCATTACGGAACAGGCGCATCCAGGGGCCATCTTCGCGCCACTCGTCCGGATACCAAGAGTGGGTGACTGCCCGAAATACTCGCTCGGGATGTGGCATCATCACCATTACCCGACCATCACTACTGGTGAGTGCGGTAATCCCCGCTGGTGAACCATTGGGATTGGCTGGATACTGCTCTGTAGGCTGTCCAGTGTTGTCAACATAGCGACAGGTAATCAGCTGCTGCTGATAGAGCGCTTGTTGCTGCTCTGGGCTCTGTATCAATGCCCGCCCCTCACCATGCGCCACCGCAATAGGGAGACGGGAACCAGTCATCCCTTGTAATAATAGCGACGGACTCTCCAGAACCTCTACCAGACACAAGCGTGCCTCAAACCGCTCCGATCGATTCCTCACAAACTGCGGCCACCACTGCGCCCCTGGAATGAGCTCCCGTAGAGTAGTCAACATTTGGCAGCCATTACAGACCCCCAGGGTTAAGGTGCCCGGCCGGTTGAAAAAATCGGTAAAGGCTTCATAGCTGCGCGGGTTGAGTAGAATCGATTTTGCCCACCCTTGACCAGCCCCCAAAACATCACCATAGGAGAAACCACCACAAGCTACCACCATCTGAAAATCTTGCAAGGTCGTTTGACCACTTAAAATATCTTCCAGATGGACATCGACAGCCGCAAAACCAGCTCGATCAAAAGCTGCGGCCATTTCAATATGCGAATTAACCCCCTGCTCACGCAATACGGCTAAACGGGGACGCACCCCCGTTAAGATCAAGGGAGCAACCAGGTCCTCGTTATGATCGAAAGTGAGATGAACCTGTAGACCGGGATCGTCGGGATTCTGTTTGCTTTGCCACGCTTGATCAACACAAGCGATATCATCACGCAAACGCTCTAACTGCCAGGTGGTTTCACCCCAGATCAAGCGTAGCCGGTGGCGACTCTCGTCGAGTAACGCCTGATCTGTACGCCGTATTACAAAACGATCACCCACGACAGCACGACCAATATCATGCACACAGTGCTGCAACTGATGTTGGGCGAGCAGCTGTTGTACCTTAAGGGTATCGGCTGCTTTGATCTGAATGATAGCCCCTAATTCCTCATTGAACAGGACCGCCAAGGGATCACCCGTTAGGCTAGTCAGATCAATTTCAAGGCCGCAATGACCGGCAAACGCCATCTCTGCCAGGGTGGTCACCAGACCGCCATCGGATCGATCATGATAAGCTAGTAACCACTCCTCATGGACCAATTGCTGGATGGCATTAAAAAAGTTAATCATGCCTGCTGGATCATGCAAATCGGCGGTTTGGTCCCCGAGTTGTTGGTAGACCTGAGCTAATGCTGTAGCCCCCAGCGCTTGGTGGCCCGCGCCTAAATCAATCAGTAACAGTCGGTTTGGCCCTTGATCTACGCGCAGTTGTGGTGTCACCGTTTTACGCACGTCTTGTACCTGAGCGAAGGCGGATATCACTAGTGAGAGTGGCGCTGCCACTTGTCTGGTCTCCCCCTGCTGCTGCCAACTGCTCTTCATAGAGAGAGAGTCTTTCCCCACCGGAATCGTCAATCCTAATGCCGGACAGAGCACCTCACCAATCTCTCTAACCGCTTCATACAGTGCGGCATCTTCACCGGGATGGCCAATCGCTGCCATCCAGTTGGCAGATAATTTCACCTGACGCAAGGAGCCAATCGCCGTTGCTGCCAAGTTGGTTAATGCCTCGCCGACGGCTAGCCGTGCAGCAGCCACCGGATTTAATAGTGCCACCGGTGCGCGCTCTCCAATGGCCATCGCTTCACCCAGGTAACCCGCAAAACTGGCAGTGGTCACCGCACAATTAGCGACGGGGATCTGCCAGGGACCGACCATTTGATCCCGGGCGACCATCCCACCGACTGAACGATCACCAATGTTAATCAGAAAGGATTTTTCAGCCACACTGGGTAACCGTAATACCCGTTCCAGAGCAGTAGAGAGCTCAATACCCTGAGTCTCTAGTGGTTGCTTGGTTCTCTCAACACGCCGCACCTCCTGGATTTTTTTCGGCATATCGCCCAACAACAAGGAGACTGGCAGATCAATTGGCTGTGTTCCCAACAGTTGATCCTGGAGAGTCAATTGGCACTCTGCGGTCGCTTCACCAATCACGGCATAGGGTGCCCGCTCACGATCACAGATAGCTGTAAACCGTGACAACTGATTGACAGAAACCGCTAATACATAGCGCTCTTGTGATTCATTACACCAAATCTCCAGTGGGCTCATCCCAGGCTCAGCCGTTGGGATGTTACGCAGCTCAAACTGACCACCGCAATGGCCACCCTGGATCAACTCTGGCATGGCATTGCACAGTCCACCGGCACCCACATCATGAATAAATAGAATCGGGTTATCTGCTCCAAGCCGCCAACAGCTGTTAATCACCTCCTGACAGCGCCGCTGCATCTCCGGATTTTCTCGCTGTACCGAGGCACCATTTTGCTTGCCCTCGACGTGCATAGCATCCTGAGAAGAGGCGGTACTCCCCCCAAGCCCAATGTTCATACAGGGGCCGCCTAACACAATCAACGGTGATCCCACCGGGATGTTTCCTTTATGGCACTGTTCAGCACTGATTTGGCCGATGCCTCCTGCCAGCATAATCGGTTTATGGTAACCCCGTAACTCCTTTCCGGTCGTGGTGTTCACCCACTGCTCATAGGTCCGGAAATAGCCGACCAAACTAGGACGCCCAAATTCGTTGTTAAAAGCTGCAGCGCCCAGAGGAGCCTCTAAAATAATTTGTAATGCCGAAGCCACCTGCTCCGGTTTGCCGTAATCATCCTGTTCCCAAGGTTGATTAAAGTCAGGAATGCGCAGGTTCGAAACAGAAAAACCGACCAAACCGGCCTTCGGTGAGGCGCCACAGCCGGTTGCTCCCTCATCCCGAATTTCACCGCCACAACCCGTCGCTGCGCCCGAAAGGGGTGTAAAAGCCGTAGGATGGTTATGGGTCTCCACCTTCATCAACAGATGCGTTAACTGTTGATGGTAGCCATAGAGGTGATCATAGGGGGATGGAAAAAAACGCTGAATAGAGGAGCCTTGCATGACCGCAGCATTATCTTGATAGGCAGTGACTACCTGATCGGGCGTCCGGTGATAGGTGTTTTTAATCATTTCAAATAGGGTTTTAGGCATCTTAAGGCCGTCAATAATCCAATCGGCATTAAAAATTTTGTGCCGGCAGTGCTCAGAGTTAGCTTGAGCAAACATATAGACTTCAATGTCGTAAGGATCACGCCCTAATTGGGTAAAAGCAGAATCCAGGAACTCAATTTCACTAGGCTCTAAGGCCAATCCATAGTGCTGGTTAAAAGCTTCTAATGCGCTGACTCCCTGCTTCAATAACGGGATCCCCTGCAGCGTTTTCTCCTCGGGGACACTCTCGGCAAAGAGCTCTTCCGCATGGGGCAAATCATAAAACAGCGTTTCGGTGATGGGATCATAGAGCGTCTCTACCAAGGCTTGGTGTTGCGACGCAGTTAATGGCACTGTCTGCAGATAATAGGCAATACCACGCTCTAATCGTTTGATGGCAGTTAAACCACAGTTGTGTGCAATATCCGTAGCCTTTGAAGACCAAGCTGAGATAATTCCAGGACGCGGTGTGACTAGAAGTAACTCTCCAGTCATTAGCACAGAATTTTGTGGCTGCCCGTCATACAGTAATCTCCTCAAGCAGGCTTGCTGCTCCTGCGTTAAGGGGGTGCTTTCGGTCACAAAATAAAGATACTCAGCAGTGATCTGCTCAACCGCTAAACCCAGTTGTTGATAACGTGCCAGTAAATGCGTCATACGCAAGGGAGATAAGGCGGATGAACCGCGTAGGGTCTTCATACTGTCTCAATGCTCCTGGCCTCATCCTCTGTAGGATAGGTAAAAAGAAGTTTAGTATAACGGATCCTCCAGGTGACAGCCTATGAACTTAATCACTAGTGACTGCCTTCATTCGAGTACCTGGCCTGTTTGATCAAAATTAATCGATTCGTGACGTTGCTACAACCGAGCTTCTTTCAATAACCTTAAAATTGCAGTCTAAAAAGCTATAATTTTGTAAAAAACAGTGTAAAATTCAATAGCTGCTGTACTTTATGAGTCAAATTAGGTGCTTGATATGTTAATTACCCCGCCCCCCAGTTGGGCTATTTCTGAACAACCCTGCTGCGTATCAGAGACTCAGTCACTACCTCAATTAGCCAGCACTACCCCAGTTGGCGCATCGGAAGCACTGGCTACCGCCGCCGCTGACGTGGCTCGCGCTGCCACCAGGAGGCATCCACAACAGAGCGTCAGCGAACTGCTGACTGCACCGCTAGCCCAGCACACCGGGAAAGCTCTGGAGGGATACTTGAATCGCTGGGGCCGCGTTCAAGTCAGACTGGGCATGAACCCTCGCCGATTTTCTCTTGATACCAGTGAAATCACTGCACTCTTCCCCCTCTGGAGGCAGCAAGCGCTGCCAGAGCAGCAGTTACTGTTTACCCAGTTTGGTTTACACCACCAGCGCCATCACAATACCACGGTAAATCTTGGGATCGGGCACCGTCATATTTTTTCTGAAGCCTGGCTGCTAGGCTATAATCTGTTCTACGATCTGCTATTACCTCAACACCATCAACGTCTGGGATTAGGGGCTGAGGCACGACGGGACTATTTATCATTGAGCGTCAATGGTTATTATCCTACCAGCCAGTGGAAAAACCAGCAGGAATCAGAACCCTGCTTGGCACGCCCCGCCCGTGGGGTGGATATGATTGTCGAGGCCTATCTCCCGCAGCATCCACAGCTCGGGATCAAAGTCAATGCTGAGCACTATTTTGATGATCAAGTCGGTGCCTTCACGCCAAACGCTAAACAACGGGTCTCCTCGGTGACCCTAGGGCTACACTACACCCCGGTCCCCCTATTCAAGCTGAGCTATGACTACACCCTCGGCCAACGGGCTGCCGACCGCTGCCGACAGCAGATCGCATTAGCCGTTGATTATCAACTGGGGGTTCCGTTAGCCCAACAGCTAGACAGCCATCGGGTGGCGTCACAGCGTTCACTCATCGGCTCGCTGCTTGAACCCGTGCAACGCAACAACCAAATTTTGCTAGCCTATAAAGAGAAAGCAGATAAAGCAGGAACAGCCGGGCAGTTGCAACTATCACCCGAGGATGAGCTGTACAATATCGGTGCTGTGATCCACATTCCTTTAACTGCTCAGGGAAATTTAACACCCTACACGCTAGCCTTTGCTGGCTCATTGGCCGCCGTGACACAAGCTAATTCAAATAACACTAGCTTAACGGTAACACCCAATGTAGTCGGCCGGCAGACCCTGCGCGTTACTGCTACCGATCAACAGGGTAAAGTAGTCCACTCCAATGAGATGACCATTTATATCCTCGATGCAAAGGAACGTTTGCCCGTTATCCGAACAGCCTATAAAAATATTCTCACTCCCGGATTCTGGAATGGTAAAGAAGACGACTTAGTGAAGGCATTGCTTCCTCAGATACGCATTTGGCCCCATAGCACAAATTTAAAAATTATTTCAGATGGTAATGAACATCTTTTTTCTACTCAGGATGTTATTCAATTTGGGAAGCCCATACATGCAGATAACACTATCGATATATTACAATTGTCCGGACACTATCAACTTTTATCCAATGGCCAGCCTATCGAATGCGGTGGCGGTGGTGACTGTTTCTACTATAGTGCGGCAGCGGGATTGAAAAATCGAGATATCCACACCACGGTGCTTGAACTACGCAGAATGTCTGCTCAAGCTTTACTCGCTCACTATAATGATGAAGGAGTGATTGCAACGCTCACCCCTGAATAATCACCTGACTATTTTAATGAGCTTCTTTTCTGCCGCCGCTCACGGAAAAAAGCAGTTAACTGATTGGCGCAAGCATCCTGAAGAACCCCGGCAGTGACCGTGATCTGGTGGTTGTGTTGCGGCTGTTTGAGCAGTGGGTAGCACGAATCAACAGCCCCGGTTTTGGGATCGGCAGCGCCGTACACTAACCGGGCAATCCGGCTATGAATCAGCGCCCCAACACACATGCAGCAGGGCTCTAAGGTGACATAGAGCGTTGTCTGTAGCAGCCGGTAGTTCCCTAACGCTTGACCCGCTTGCCGCAGGGCGATTATCTCGGCATGGGCGGTTGGATCCTGTTGACCAATCGGTTGATTATACCCGCGACCAACCACCTGGCCTTGATAGAGCAGCAGGGCACCGACCGGCACCTCTCCTGCTGCGGCTGCCTGCTGTGCCAACTGTAGCGCCTGCTGCATCCAGAATTGATCAACCGCTAACGCTTCAGTACTGCAGCTCATTTAACGTTCTTCCATCCCGCACGGCAGGTGACGCGGTCACCCGTTTCAGCGGCTGCTCGCTGTTTTTCGGCGAGTGGCTGGCTTGAGAGCCGGCACACCCACGGGCTGATTGGAGCGCTCAAGAGGCGTTAGCGACTGTTCGCCAGCCAGCGGCGGCGCAGGCATCACCGCTGGCTCCTCTAATTCAATACCGAACAGCGCCGAGAGATCAGCACCCTCTAACGGCTGGTGCTGGCCAAGGGCTGCCTGCTCTCCAAAAGCAGGCAGTCGCTGACTAGCCTGAATAAGTGCCTGTGGATCGACCTGACGTAGCAGAAACAGCAGCTCCGGCTGACTATCCAGACGGGCACCCACCCCATAGAGCACTGCTGCGACATGTTTGCAAAGGGAGGCACAGTCATAACAGTCGCAGTCAAAGATCAGGTGCTGCGGCAGTGGGAGCAGGCCACTGTCGGAGTGGATCACCCGCTCCATCACAGCATTGGATAGACGGCCTTGCAACAGTTCCAGGCAGGAAGCCACCTGGCCTGTACATGCCTGCAAGAGGGCTTGCCAGTGGGTGGGTTCTAATGCACTCACCGCTATACTGACTGTGTACAGTTGTGATCCAGCCACCAGCGCGGTGATCTTGCCGGCACTGATCTGGAGATCAACCACCGCACCCTGGCGCACATAGCTGCGGCCACGCAGCAACCGGTTCTCCTCATCACTACAGGCCTCTAGGGCACTACACCACTGCTTACCCCAGAAGGTTCGCGCAATCAGTCGACCCTCAATCGTGACCGGGCTAATGAGCCGTCGCCCCTTCTTAAGCTTTTTAAGCTGGCGCTGGGCTTTTTCCCGTTGCTCCGCCACCGGCACATAACGCGGCCAACCCCCTACACCATAACTCATGCGAGCTCCCGGATTCCACTAGGCATCACTGCTCACCCATGGCACTGTTTATATCCAGCGCCACTAGCTTTAGTAAGGCATCATTACTCATTTCCGTCAGCAGCAGCTCACTACTACCACTGAGAATATTATTCGAAAGTCCGAGTTTGGCTTCAACCAAGGCATCAATTTTTTCTTCTAGGGTGCCGCGACAGATGAATTTATGCACTAACACATTTTTCTTCTGCCCGATACGGTAGGCCCGATCGGTTGCCTGATTCTCCACGGCGGGATTCCACCAGCGATCAAAATGGATCACCTGCGAGGCAGCCGTGAGATTAAGACCAGTACCCCCCGCCTTGATCGACAGCACAAAAAAAGGCGGCCCCGCTGCTTGTTGAAATTGATTGACTAAGGCTTGGCGGGCTTTGATCGGGGTCTTGCCATGCAATACCAGCCCCGCGCGGCCAAAAATAGTGTATAAAAAGCGTGCTAGGGGCTCGGTCATCTCCTGGAATTGCGTAAAGAGCAGTACCTTTTCCTGACGGGCGGCCATCGACTCAGCCAGCTCCCGCAGCCGGGCAAATTTGCCACTGGTGTGGGGATCGTAGCACTCATCGCCCAACCACTGTGAAGGATGGTTACAGATCTGCTTGAGGCGCATTAAACAGGCGAGCACAGCCCCTCGCCGATGGATGCCCTCCACCTGCTCCAGTTGCTTCGCCAGATCGCTGACCACCTGCGCATATAAGCTGGCTTGCTCTCGACTCAGGGTACAGTAAGCTTTGACTTCACTCTTATCCGGCAAATCAGCCATAATGCGCTGGTCACTTTTTAGACGCCGTAAGAGGTAGGGTTGCACCAAATTGCGCAGCGGCGCATAACTCCCCTCTCCCCCTGGGTGGCTTGCCTGCTCCAACCGGCGCACCAAACGACCGAAAGCCTTGTCAGAGCCTAGCAATCCAGGAGAGATAAAATCGAACAGTGACCATAAATCACCTAACTGATTCTCTACCGGTGTCCCCGTTAAGGCGAGTCGACCACGGCTTTTCAGCGCTTTGGCCGCTTGGGTTTGCCGTGCTGCCGGATTTTTAATCGCCTGTGCCTCATCCAGCACCACGAGCGACCACTGGGTTTCTAATAGCCATGACAGCCGGATTAACCCTTGATAGCTAGCGATGACCACATCAACCCCCTGGAGGCGTTCGGCCGGCAGATTGGCCAGCTCCGAGACTGGCAGCACTGACGGATGTGCCACCAGCACCGAGAGGCTAGGTGCAAAACGGGCCATTTCTGCCTGCCAATTGCCAATTAATGAAGCGGGCAGCACTAATAAATGAGGAGGGCGATCAACCGTGGGATCTGCTTCACGCTTTGCCAGCAGGAATAGTGCTAGCACTTGAACGGTTTTCCCCAGACCCATATCATCAGCTAGACAGCCGCCGAGGCCTAAACGATGCAACCACCAGAGCCAACGCACCCCCTGCTGTTGGTAGGGCCGCAGCGTGGCCTTGAGTTCAGGACCTGGATCAGCACTACCCGTGGTACTGTGTGGATTGCGTAGCCCCTCCAGGGCCTGTTGCAACCAATCGCCAGCGACGACGGTCGACCAAGGGGCAACCTCCAGGGCTGGCCGGTTCTGATCACTCTCCTCTACGGCAACACCCGCCAACAGGCGCATCCCTTCTAAAAACGATAGACCACCAGCCGCTACGGCACGCCCAACGGTTTTCCAATGTGCCAGCACCCCGGCTAGCTTTTCGCGATCCAATTCCACCCAATGCCCTTTGAGTCGGACTAGGCCATCGCCCGCTTGTAGCAGCTCCTCCCAGTCGGCGGCGGAGAGTTCCTGGCCAGCCAGTGAAATCGATAGATCAAAATCAAGCAGGGTCTCTAGCCCCAAACCGCTCGCTTTATGGCCAATCTTGATCTGTACTTGCGGTCGCGGTGGTAGGCTCGGTTTCCACCAGTCTGGAATACGGACGACGATACCACTGGCCTCAAGGATCGGCAGGCTGTGTAGCAATCGATGCGCTTCGCTAGGTGTCCAAGCCAGGGGACGGAAAATCGCCCCAGACTCTACCAGTGATTTTAACCAGGGGCACTGCTCGGCAGCCCGGTTAACCGGCAGCAGTAACTTGAGCAGTGCTTCACGTGCTCCCGACGCCTCTGCATACTCTTGAAGCGCACGCCCCAAGGGCTGATGCTGTACGCGGGCGTGTTGTGATACCCCTGTGGCGTAGGTCGTGAGAAAGGCGAACGGGAGTTCTAGATCACTTTTATTTTCAGCAAGATGAAAACAGACCCGGCCTACTAGATTCCAACTGGGATGTTTGCCTTGAAGCCACCCCTGCAGATCGCCAGGCGTCTCTCTGATCTCCCTCTGCACGGTCTGCTGCAACTCCAACCATAAGATCTCTAGCCGCTCCAGTGTCAGATACTCTGCGCCCCGCAGGGGCGGCATGCCCTGCAGCAGCTTTTCCAGTTCAACACAGGGCGTGGCGATCGGCAGGTTGACGCACTGGCTATCCTGATTACTGGCCAGATCTGGAGTGGCACATAAGCGTGTTATCAATAGACGCGTGATGGCTCGCCCAAAGGCCAGGGAGGGGGGCAATGGCGTCGCCAGTTCCACAGCCCCTAAGTGCAACAGACCCTGGCTACTGCCCCGGGCAAAGGCCTGGCTGATACGGGTGACCGCTGCGGCGGATAATGCTGGTGCCAGCTCATGCTGATTGGCACTAGATCCCAGTTGCAGACAGCCTGTTGGCGATATTTCAAGCTCGAGCCCACTGTTGGTAGCAGCAGACTGTGGTAATGACAGCCTGGTCCCCTCAGAGAGATTGGGAGTATTGGTCATCTGATCCTAGCGACAATTGTTTCAATCCGAAGTACTTCATTGCTTCATACGGCGTCATCAGCGTGCGCTACACTGGCTTACGCGTTATTAATCGACTATCCTAACAGTGCCTCATCATAGACAGAGCTGTGAACATGGCCCTACTGATTACTGATCACTGTATAAACTGCGATATGTGTGAACTAGAGTGCCCTAATCAAGCCATCACCCTAGGAGACACTATTTACCAGATCGATCCTAACCGCTGTACGGAGTGTGTTGGGCACTATGCTAAGCCTACCTGCGTGACAGTGTGTCCTATCGACTGCATTATACTCGATCCCCAGCGCCTTGAAACGCCTGACCAACTTATAGACAAATTTCATCAGTTACACCCAGCATGTCACGCCGCTACCGCCTCTTAAATTGGGGAGATTGCGCGGGTCGCTCCCGGCCGTTCTGGCTACTGCTAGCGGCCAGCGCTCTGCTACTGCTCAGCGCGGCATGCTATCTGCAGTATGCGATCGAAATTGCCCCCTGTGTGTTCTGTATCTACCAGCGGGTGGCGCTCTGTGGCAGTCTACTGGCGGCGCTGATCGCACTGCTGCAGCCACGCTTTGGCTGGCTGCGGGGTAGTGCGCTGCTGCTGTGGAGCTATAGTGCTTGGCGGGGGTTGCAGGTCGCTTGGATCCAAACGCAACTGCAGAAGGGTGGAGCACCCTGGCTGATCTGCCCCTTCAAACCACAATTCCCAGAGTGGCTGCCGCTCGATCGCTGGCTGCCGTGGCTATTTGAAGCCACCGGGGAGTGCCACCTCGCCACTCCTACCCTGTTATACCTAACGATCCCCCAGTGGCTACTGCTGCTTTTTACCTTTTATCTGTTGTTAGGGTTATGGTTAATCACCGCACCACTCGGTTTAATGGCGCTCCAGTCGCCAAAATAATGCTTGACACCCCAGGCTTTCTCTTGCACGACGGCATGGTGCACGATACCATGCAGCCTACAACCGTGTTAGATTAGCGGGCTTAGGCTACTCCAATGGATCGTGTGAGTTTATCGTCATGTTACAACCTCCTATTGTTTTTAAAGGCGCTCCCTTTACGCTCACGGTCCTTTATTTACAGCACCCCGAGGTGCCGGTGCTGCGAGCCGCTTTGCAACAAAAGGTTCAGCAAGCCCAAGCCTTTTTACATCAGGCTCCGGTGGTCTTGAATATGACTGCGCTGCCTGCTGACACTGATTGGCAAGGGGTCTCCCAGACCGTTAGTGAGGTCGGTTTACGCATTGTCGGAGTGAGTGGCCACTATACCCAGCAACAGAAACAGGCCATTCAGACCGCCGAATTACCCCTATTGACGGAAGGAAAAGCCCCCAGTACGCTAGCATCCAGCAGCGCCGAGCGATCCAGTCAGCTCATCACTCAACCGGTGCGATCGGGGCAACAGATCTATGCGGTGCAGCGCGATCTCATTGTGACCAGCTCAATTAGCGCGGGTGCCGAGGTCGTCGCCGATGGTCATCTTCACTTATATGGCATCACGCGTGGCCGAGTGATAGCCGGGGCCGCTGGAGCGAGCGACAGCCGGATTTTTTGTAGCCATTTTCAGGCGGAATTGGTCGCTATTGCTGGCCATTACTGGCTTAGTGACCAGATCCCTCAGCAATTTTGGAACTGTGCCGTCATGATTGATCTGCAGGGTGAACAATTAAAAATAACCCTGCTCAATGAGTAGCGGGCCAATTGAGCCTGTTGATAAAGGATAATAGCATGGCACGTATTATAGTGATCACCTCTGGCAAGGGAGGGGTTGGTAAAACGACTTCCAGCGCTGCAATCGCCATCGGCTTAGCCCAAAAGGGCAAGAAAACTGTCGTCATCGATTTTGATATTGGATTGCGTAACCTCGATTTGATTATGGGGTGTGAACGCCGGGTGATATACGATTTTGTCAATGTGATCCAAGGTGAAGCGACGCTGAATCAAGCCTTAATTAAAGATAAACGGATCGCCAATCTGTTTGTGCTTCCCGCCTCACAAACCCGTGATAAAAACGCACTAACGCCCGAGGGGGTTCAGCGAGTGCTGAATGATTTGATCGCACGGGATTTTGAGTGCATCCTCTGTGACTCTCCGGCGGGGATTGAAAATGGCGCCTTGATGGCCCTCTACTTTTCTGATGAGGCCATTATTGTCACCAATCCAGAGGTCTCTTCAGTCCGCGATTCTGATCGGATCCTGGGCTTGCTCGCTTCCAAATCACAACGGGCTGAGCAGGGGAAAGCGCCCATCCAAGAGCACCTACTGATCACCCGCTATCACCCCGATCGAGTCCATCGTGGGGAGATGCTCAGCATCGAGGATGTTGAAGAGATTTTACGCATTCCGCTATTAGGGGTTATTCCAGAAAGTCAAGCGGTGCTGCAAGCCTCTAATCAGGGGGAGCCGGTGATCTTAAACCAGCAATCCGACGCCGGCCAGGCCTATCGTGATGCGGTTGACCGGCTACTGGGAGAGAGCCTCCCTTTGCGCTTTATAGGCCATGGCAAAAAAAGTTTGCTGCAACGGCTGTTTGGAGGCTAACGACATGGCACTGCTTGATTTCTTTCTAGCGCGTAAAAAAAACAGCGCCTCGGTCGCTAAAGAGCGACTGCAGATCATTGTGGCCCAACAGCGACGAGCTGGGCAGGAACCACCTTACCTGCCACAACTCAAACGGGATCTTTTGCAAGTCATCTGTCGTTACGTCAACATCGATCCTGATCAGTTGACGCTGCAGCTTGAACAGAAGTCCAAGGATATTTCCGTATTGGAACTGAACATTACCCTACCCGATGAACCCAAAGTGAGCGAGTGATCGCTCTTTAGGGGTGCCGGCAGCGTGCATTAATAAGCAGCCAATAACGCCATCAGCGATGGACCTAACAGCGCGGCACGCCAGCCCTGTAGCAATAGCGGATAACCCCTCTGATCCCGCTGCTCAACGTACCAATGCCAGATTAACAACTGATCAATATGCCGTTTCGAGGCTAACAGTGCTGGGGTGAGCTGGTGCTGCGCTGCAACGGTATTGATCAGCTGTTTAATCGCCGTGACCGCCGCCTTATAGTGACCCTGTAGGATCAAGCAAGGGGGCGGCGTGGGTAAGGAGGCTACCGGCAGCTGCTCTGTTTCCGCCACGAGGGTTAACAGCGTTTGTGCATAACGGTGCAGCACCGGTTGCGGTAACGCTAACTGCCGCAGCGCCTGCAAAGAGTTTGGGAGCGCCTGAGCAATTTGCCATAAATCATGCGCTTGCACCACAAAATTCAGTGCCCTATTACGAGCCACTGCTTCAGAAAAACGCCAGGCTGCTAGCTTTTTAAGACAAGCCAGCGAGCGGGGCGCTAAACCTTGGCTTGGTATCATCTGCTGATAGAGCTGCTGGGGATCAATGGCTAATGTGCGTTGCTGAACTAACCACTGGCACTCCTCTTGAGCCGCCACCAGCCAAGGGCCTTGGGTGAGCTGCTCCAACAACTGCTCGGCTACTGGCAGAAGGTAGTAGACATCGGCGGCAGCATAGTGCAGTTGTTGCTGCTGTAGCGGGCGGGCTAACCAATCAGTTCGCTGCTGCTGCTTATCTAATGACACCTGCAGATGGCTTGCTACCAAGCTACTATAGCTGCTCGATAAGGGTCCCCCGCCAAAGGCCGCCAAAATTTGGGTATCCCACAAGGGGTGGGGTACCACTCCTAAGTAGTGTTGAAAGGTCTCGATATCTTCGCCACTGGCATGCAGCACCTTATCGACCTGTGGATCCTGGAACAGGTCGCGTAATGGCTGCCACGCTTGAATACCTAGCGGATCAATCAGTGAAATCTGTACTCCATCATAGAGCTGAATTAAACCTAATTGCGGGTAAAAAGTGCGATTCCGCACAAATTCACTATCGAGGGCAATGCGCGGGGCCTGACGGGCGTTGTGACAACAACGTGCCAGCTGTTGATCATTCCGGATAATCTCATACTGCATTAACTTTAATTCCTACTGTCTAGGTGAGTAGCCCTGGAGTGATCCCGTGACAGCACGATCCTGCTTCGTTAATGCCACCTGGTCACGGAGGTAGCAAGGACGCACCTGCATCGCTGCTACGGCCTCTCCACGCTGCCAAGCTGCCACCGCTAAGGGCAGTAGATCTTGTGCGTGAGGGTATAATAGCGCCGGTGCTGCCAGCGGCTCAGATCCCTGTTGAGCGTTGATGACTGACCAACCCGTACCAACCCGACTCCAAGCACCTGGATACTCAGCCAAAAAATCGAGCGGTGTGAGGGGCGTGGAGAGTGCCTCCGCAGTGACTGCCTGCCAACCCTCCCCTTGGCGCTGATAACTGCCCCAATAGATCTGTTTTAATCGTGCATCAATGGCTGCCACAACCTGCTCTGATCTGGAGAGCCGGTAAGCCCCCTGCGCTAATATCATCAAGGTAGATAGGCCAACCAAGGGGCGATCAGCGCCGAATGCTAACCCCTGTGCCACCCCCAGACCCAATCGCACCCCCGTAAAGCTGCCCGGCCCTTGACTAACGGCCACAGCATCCAGTGCCGTTAATGATAATCCGGCCTGCGCCAGTAGTTGCGCCACCATGGGTAACAGCTGTTGTCGCTGCTGCTGGGGGGCCAGGTGATAGCAGCTCTCAATGGCCCCATCAACCCATAAGGCAACAGAACAGGCCTCGGTAGCACTCTCAAGTGCCAATACTCTTGTAGTCATTCAGGATTCCTGGAGAGCGGATCGGTAGCGAGCAAAAAATCAATCGCCTGCTGGAGATCCCGGGTGCGCGGCATGGGCGGTAAACTCCCCAGAAACAGGGTACCATAAGGTCGAGAGACTAAACGATCATCGCACAGGATCAAGATACCCCGATCACTACTAGTGCGGATCAGTCGTCCAACCCCCTGCTTTAAAGCGATCACTGCCTCTGGGATCTGCAGCGCCCTAAAAGGATCTCCGCCCTGGCGTCGACACTCAGCACTGCGCGCTTGTAATAGCGGATCATCCGGCGGTGTAAAAGGCAATTTATCGATGACCAGGCAAGAGAGTGCTGGGCCTGGGATATCAATCCCTTGCCAAAAACTGTTGGTGGCCACTAGGAGTGCATTACCTGCTTGGGTGAACTGCGCTAACAACTGTGATTTGCTGGCTGCTCCTTGAACTAATACCGGGTGATCCAGTAGCGTTTGAAAGGCTGCAGCTAAGTGATGCATCCGCTGGTAAGCGGTGCACAGCACCAAACAGCCTCCAGAGATCTTTTTAAGTAGGGGATGCAATAGCTGCGCCAACTGGTTAGCCCAAGAGGGATGCTGAGAGGAGGGCAGATAGCGTGGAATACAGAGCATGGCCTGTTCAGAATAGTTAAAAGGGCTGGAGAGCAGCAGTGTTTGCGGATCATGCAGGCCCAACTGTTGACAAAAATGCTCCAGCTGCTGATTCACGGCTAAGGTAGCAGAGGTAAAAATCCAGGCGGCACGCTGAGCGATCATCAGTGCTTGGAAAGGGGCGGCCACCGACAACGGTGTCCGCGCAATGGTAAAACTCCAGGGGGTTGCTTGATACCAATAGCCATAACCCGCGACTTCAACCAGCTGCAACTGCTTCAGGGTCGCTTGATAAGCCGTCACCCGCTCCCAAGCATTATCCAACAGCGTGCTTCGCTTCAATACCAACCCTAGCAGTGAATGACAGAGCGCTAAGGCCTCTTGCAATTGAGTGACGGCCTGCTGTATCGTCTCATCCTGTAGGGCTTGCCGCCAATGGGCCCGATGGCGGGTCGTCCCTAAGGTACGCTGCAACTGCTGCACGCTGTGAGAGAGCTGTTCAGCACCCTCTCTTAAACTCATAAACTCATTCAATTCCTGTTGGACGCTCTGGATCACCTCCCGAGCCACCGCTGTTAGCTGCTGGCTACTCAGTGAATCACTACAATAGTGCGCGGCAATCTCCGGCAAGGTGTGTGCCTCATCAATAATCATCACCTCTGCTGGCGCAATCAGGGTGGCATGATGCGCTGTCTGCAGCTGTCTATCAGCAAAAAACAGATGATGGTTCACAATCACAATATCAGCCTCTAGCGCCTGTTGCCGTGCCTTAACCACAAAGCACCCTTGATAATGCGGACACTCACTGCCCAAGCAGTTATCCTCACTGCTGGTCGCTAATGGCCAGGCAGCACTCTCCTCGGAGACCGTTGCACAGTCGCTGATGGCGCCTGAACGCGTCTGACTAGACCAGTACCGTAACTGTACGAGATCGGCTACCACGGCTGGATCGAACTGGGCTGCCTGGCTGATATGCTGCTCTAACCGCTGTTGACACAGATAGTTACGCCGCCCCTTTAATACCACCACCCGGCCGGTAAAATTGAGCGCCTGGGCAATAGCGGGCAGATCCCGCTGGTAGAGTTGATCTTGTAAGGCTTTTGAAGCCGTTGAAATCACCACCTTGCGCCCCGAACGCAGCGCTGGCACCAAATAGGCGTAGGTTTTACCAGTGCCCGTCCCCGCTTCAACCACCAACACCCCTTGTCGCTGGATCGTCTGTACCACAGCCTCGGCCATCTCTGATTGTGATGCGCGAGGTGTAAAGCTGTTCAGTGCTGTAGCCAGCACCCCAGCTTCACCAAAATCCTCTATAATCACCCTACCCCTCAATCAGCTGGAATTTTGTATGTATTGCTGCTATTACACCACCACGATTGGCACACTCTGTTTACTCGCGGATGCGCACAGTGTATGGCAAATCAGTTTAAGCGACCATGAGAACTTAACCATGATGCATCAAGATGGTCGCCAATTACCCCTTCTACAGACGCTATTACAGCGTTTACAGGCCTACTTCAGTGGCAGCGCCGTCTCTTTTAGTGATATTTCTTTAGCCGCGCGAGGGAGCCGGTTTCAGCAAACAGTTTGGCAGCAATTACAGCGCATTCCTTATGGTGTGAGCACTACTTATGGTCAAATAGCGCGTGCAGTGAACCAGCCTAAAGCCAGCCAGGCCGTAGGGGCGGCGATCGGGGCGAATCCTTGGATGATCGTCCTCCCCTGCCACCGGGTGTTAGGGGCCCAAGCGCAGTTAACTGGCTACCACTGGGGACTCAAAATCAAACAGCAACTACTCCAGCTGGAAGGAATCCCCTACCGTCCTGCTGAATAAGTGCCTAGCTATCCTCAAATAACCCTCAATTATTTTCTCACTTCCGGTAAAATGAGATCATGCAATATCGATCAGTCAGTGGCTATTCACTGCTTTCTTTGTTTAAGACACGCTATAAAGGAATATCCAGTGCAAAAATATTATCGTGAAGCACGTGCACTCTTAAAACTGTCACTGCCAGTCTGGATTACGCAATTCACGCAAATCGCCGTTGGGGTTATCGACACGGTGATGGCGGGTACTGTCAGCCCTACTGATATGGCGGCAGTCGCGGTGGCTGGTTCTATCTGGTTACCGGTTATTTTATTTGGTCACGGTCTGTTACAAGCCCTCTCCTCCATCATTGCCCAACTGAAGGGCGCTGGGGCTTATCATGAAATCAAGCACCTGGTATGGCAAGGCTTTTGGTTGGCACTGTTGATTACATTCCCTATTATCGGAATACTCTACTGCAGTGACGGGATGCTTACCTGGGTGATTGCCCATAGACCGCAGATTGATTCAAACCTACCCCAGCTGACGCTACGTTACCTCCATATTATGGTTTGGGGAGTACCCAGCTATCTGTTTTATTTGGTACTGCGCTGTCTGTGTGAAGCGCTCTCGAGGACCGTTCCCGCCATGATCATCGGTCTTATTGGCCTTTTAGTGAATATTCCGGTTAATTATATTTTTATTCATGGCCATTTTGGAGCACCGGCATTGGGGGGGGGTGGTTGTGGTGTTGCGACTGTGGTCGTTTATTGGGTGCTATTTGTATTAATGCTGTGCTATGTGCTTGCTAGTCCAGCATTGCATTTTCTGAAATTATTCACACAATTTGAGTGGCCACAGTTCAAAACTTTAACTGCTTTACTCAAATTGGGACTCCCTATCGGCTTCTCCTACTTTTTTGAAGTGACACTCTTTGCTATGGCCGCGTTACTGATCACCCCTTTTGGGGACCACTGGGTTGCCGGCCATCAGGTTGCCATGACCTTTAGCTCGTTAGTGTTCACCCTGCCATTTTCACTGGGAATTGCCGTTTCGGTGCGTGTCAGCAACCGGTTAGGAGAACAAGCAACCGAACAGGCAAAAACGGCCGCCCATACCGGATTAGCCGTGGGGCTCTTGGTTGCACTGGTGACGACCACTATTACCATCGTCTGGCGCTCCCCTATCGCAGGCTGGATTAATAGCGATAGTATCGTGCAGTCGATGGCGATACAACTGATGTTATTTGCGGCGGCTTATCAATGCCTGGATGCCCTGCAAGTCATTGCTAATGGCGCTTTACGCGGTTATCAAGATACCCTGGCAGTCTTTTTAATCACCCTCATCTCCTATTGGTTATTGGGATTTTCTTGTAGCTATATTTTGGGATTGACTGACTGGATAGTCCCAGCCATGGGGGCCCGCGGAATATGGTATGGCTTTATTGTGGGCCTGACCGGTACAGCCACTTTGCTACTGTTGCGCCTGCGATGGATACAGCGGCTGGAAAAAACGACGCTATTACAGCGGATGACCCGCTAGCTCCCCAAGGGGCAGAAAACCGCCAGAAACCTCATGAACCCGTGGCGTCAATTTTACCAGAAGATCGTCGATGCTAGACTCTTTCAAAGAGTGCTGCCCGTTGGACTATCGCTGTTACTGCTGCTGATTTTAATCTGGGATGCACGCCTACCCTTCGATGGTTATTGCTGGCTAAGCATCATTGGGCTCCTGTTCAGTATCGGTGTTATCACGCAACAACAACGTCAGGCCCAACAGCTGAAACAACGACTTAAAGAACAAGCCCAGGCAGCGCAGCAGCAGCAAAACGCTATCCTTGATTTGGAGTTGACCATGACCCAACGGGAACAAGTACAACAGGAGCTAGCATACAAAGCGAACTTGCTCCAAGCTATTCTGGATGCCTCGCCAGATGCAATGAGTCTCTACGATGAAGATCAGAAAGTGCTTGCCTGCAATCGAGCATTGGAATTACTACTCGGCAGAAGCCAGCAGCAGATCATCGGCTTAACCACACGACAGCTCTATAGCGAAGCCCCGGCACAGAGGGCAGATGAAACCAGTCGACAACTACTTCAATCCAATTGTTCAATAACCTATGAACACTGGCTACCTGAATGGCGGGCTTATTTTGAAGTCCACAAGGTGCCCTTTTACGATCGGATAAAAAAACAGCGAGGGGTATTAACCTTTGGACGAAATATTACGGATCGCAAAAATTTACAACTAGCGCTAGAAAAAGCTAATCGTAGCAAAACTCATTTTATTGCGACCATTAGCCACGAGTTACGCACGCCATTGAGCGGAATTATCGGCCTATGTCGACTGCTGAGGGAGGAGCAGCTCGATCCACCACTGCAGCAACGCTATCTAAAAACCATCTATCTTAATGCCCTCACCTTGAATCATATTTTTGATGATATTGTCAGTTTAGGAAAATTTGAGCAACACCAGATCAAACTAGTTGCTGCGCCGCTATCACTCCGTGATCTGGTCGAGGAGTTAGAAGATTTAGGCCAAGTCCTAGTAGAACCTAAAGGATTGACATTTACACTGCATTTTAGTGAGAAGTTACCAGAATTTATATTACTGGACGGCACCCGATTACGGCAGATTTTGTGGAATTTGCTGAGCAACGCGGTCAAGTTTACTTTAAAAGGCGGGGTAAGATTGCGGTTCTACCCAGAAATCGCCCCGGCTCCTCTGTTATCTTTCGAGGTAACAGATAGCGGTGTTGGGATTTCAGCCAGTGAACAATCCAAAATATTTGACCTGTACTACCAAGTGAAAGAGCCAGCAGCACTGAATCATCCAACCGGGGCTGGTATTGGCCTAGCACTCTCGCAACACCTGGCTGAGCTGATGGAGGGCTCCATCAGGGTTGACAGTCAGCTCGGGCAGGGCAGCTGCTTTACCCTGCGCATCCCCCTACACCCTGTTGCTAAACCAGTAACCACCCCGCTACCCCACCCCTCTGTGCCACTCCATCTACTCCTTGTTGAGGATATGGATTTAACTATAAAAATTTCTAAAATGATTATAGAAAAGCTGGGGCATACGGTGGACGTTGTCACGAGTGGTGCCGAAGCTTTAGCCCGCTTCTCCCCTCAACGGTACCAGTTAATCTTGTTAGATATTCAATTACCTGATATGAGCGGCTTTGAAGTGGTTAAACGATTACGAGCCACCTATCCTCAGGCACTGTTACCCCCGCTAGTGGCGTTGACGGCGCAGGTATTGACGGATAAACAGGCGTATCTGACACAAGGTATGGATGCAGCATTGAATAAACCGCTCTCGATAGAGTCTTTAGCAGCACTCATTGAGCAGCACGGCTATAGCAGCAATAGCACGCTAAAAAGGCCGATTAGCCCAGAACCATTGGAAAAGCCCCCGAAAGTGCTCATCCCGATCTTGGATGAGGAGAGCCTAAATAATTATTTGGGGTTATTAGGCCCTGCAGGATTAACAAACAATATTGCACTCTTTAAGAAAATATTGCCAACTTACCTCAGTGAGCTGCAACAGCAGCTCGGTGCACACCAGGAGAAGGAGCTCTGCGCCGTAGCACATAACATTCAAAACGCCTGTAGTACTCTAGGTTTAAAACGGTTACAACAACTAGCCCAGCAAATTCAACAAGCCAACTTACCGCAAGCTTGGCCTCAGGTGAAGCAGTGGGTCGATGACTTACAGCACCAGTGGCCCCAAGAGGTAGAATACTTAAATCAGTGGCTAGCCTCCACCCGCTCTGATGACTCAGTAGACCAAACCGTGTAGTGGATCAACATTATTGGTATAGTAACCTGCTCAGCGGATTACACCATGACTACCAGTTTAATAAAAAACCCACAGAAACATCATGAAAAAGTTTCATAAATTTTACCAGAAAATCTGCGGCACTAAGGGCGAGCGGGGAGGGCTTTTGCAAAGCCTATTGCCCATCGGGCTATCGCTATTACTACTGCTGGTTTTAATCTGGGATGAATTCCTACCCTTCAATTATTGCCGCTGGCTAAGAATCATCATCATTCTCCTGTGCATTATTGGCGTTACCACGCGACAACAACGCCAAACCCAATGGCTACAACAACAGCTGACACTGCAAGCCCAAACAGAGCAGCTGCATCAAAAAATTATTTTTGATCTAGAGCTAACCGTCACCCAACAGAAACAATTATACAATGAGTTGGAAAATAAGATGATCTTATTTAAGGAGGTTCTAGATGTTTCACCAGATTCAATCTGCATCTATGATGAAAATCAGAGAGTGATTACTTGCAATCAAGCCTTTGGGGCACTCTTCAGGAAAAGTAAAGAGCAGCTCATTGGCTTAACCCCATGCCAGTTCTTTGATAGCGAAGCTACTGCACAGCGGTCTGTTGAAATAACTCAACAGGCATCTCAATCTAATTGTTCAATGAACTATGAATTCTGGCATCCAGAATGGCAGGCCTATTTTGAAGTCCGAAAAATTCCCTTTTATAATCCGGTAAAAAAACAACGATGGGTATTAACCTACGCAAGAAATATTACAAATCGAAAAATATTACAAGTGGCACTAGAAAAAGCGAATCATAGCAAAACTCATTTTATTGCGACCATTAGCCACGAGCTGCGCACGCCATTGAGCGGGATTATCGGCTTATGTCGACTGCTGCCGGAGGAGCAGCTCGATCCACCACTGCAGCAGCGTTATCTAAAAACCATCTATCTTAGCACCGTCACATTGAGTCATATTTTTAATGATATTGTCAGCTTAGGAAAATTTGAGCAACACCAGATCAAACTAGTTGCTGCGCCGCTATTACTCCCTGATCTGGTCGAGGAGTTAGAAGATTTAGGCCAAGTCCTAGTAGAACCTAAAGGATTGACATTTACACTGCATTTGAGTGAGAAGTTACCAGAATTTATATTACTGGACGGCACCCGATTACGGCAGATTTTGTGGAATTTGCTGAGCAACGCGGTCAAGTTTACTTTAAAAGGCGGGGTAAGATTGCGGATCTACCCAGAAGTCGCCCCGGCTCCTCTGTTAGCTTTCGAGGTAACAGATAGCGGTGTTGGGATTGTAGCCAGTGAACAATCCAAAATATTTGACCTGTACTACCAAGTGAAAGAGCCAGTAGCACCGAACAATCCAACAGGGGCTGGTATTGGCCTAGCACTCTCGCAACACCTGGCTGAGCTGATGGAGGGCTCCATCAGGGTTGACAGTCAGCTCGGGCAAGGCAGCTGCTTTACCCTACGCATCCCCCTACACCCCGCCGCTGCACCAGTGCCAACCCCACTACCACATCCCTCCGTGCCACTCCATCTACTCCTCATTGAGGATATGGATTTAACTATAAAAATTTCTAAAATGATTATAGAAAAGCTGGGGCATACGGTGGACGTTGTCACGAGTGGTGCCGAAGCTTTAGCCCGCTTCTCCCCTCAACGGTACCAGTTAATCTTGTTAGATATTCAATTACCTGATATGAGCGGCTTTGAAGTGGTTAAACGATTACGAGCCACCTATCCTCAGGCACTGTTACCCCCGCTAGTGGCGTTGACGGCGCAGGTATTGACGGATAAACAGGCGTATCTGACACAAGGTATGGATGCAGCATTGAATAAACCGCTCTCGATAGAGTCTTTAGCAGCACTCATTGAGCAGCACGGCTATAGCAGCAATAGCACGCTAAAAAGCCCGATTAGCCCAGAACCGTTGGAAAAGCCCCCGAAAGCGCTCATCCCGATCTTGGATGAGAACAGCCTAAATAATTATTTGGGGTTATTAGGCACCACAGGATTAACAGACAATATCGCACTCTTTAAAAAAATATTGCCAACTTACCTCAGTGAGCTGCAACAGCAGCTCGGTGCACACCAGGAGAAGGAGCTCTGCGCCGTAGCACATAACATTCAAAACGCCTGTAGTACTCTAGGTTTAAAACGGTTACAACAACTAGCCCAGCAAATTCAACAAGCCAACTTACCGCAAGCTTGGCCTCAGGTGAAGCAGTGGGTCGATGACTTACAGCACCAGTGGCCCCAAGAGGTAGAATACTTAAATCAGTGGCTAGCCTCCACCCGCTCTGATGACTCAGTAGACCAAACAGTGTAGTGGATCAACATTATTGGTATAGTAACCTGCTCAGCGGATTACACCATGACTACCAGGTTAATAAAAAACCCACAGAAACATCATGAAAAAGTTTCATAAATTTTACCAGAAAATCTGCGGCACTAAGGGCGAGCGGGAGGGGCTTTTGCAAAGCCTATTGCCCGTCGGGCTATCGCTATTACTACCGCTGGTTTTAATCTGGGATGAATTCCTATCCTTTGATGGTTGCCGCTGGCTAGGGATCATTATCCTTCTGTCAACCATTGGTGTTATCATACAGCAGCTGAAAGTACAAACTCAGAGAGAGTCACTGTATCAAAAAACCATTCTTGATTTAGAGTTGACCCTCACCCAACAAGAACAAATACAACACGATCTGACGCATCAGTTGACCTTGTTCCAATCTATTACAGATGCTTCACCAGATTTGATAGCCATCTATAATGAAGACTCCCAATTTATTGTCTGCAATCAGGCTATAGTATTACTCACGGGCAAGAGCCGGCAGCAGCTGATTGGCTCAACGCCCTTTCCATTTTTTGATACAGAAGTTGCGGAGAAAGAAGTTGAAACTAATCGACAACTATTTCAAACCAATCGTCCGGTAACCTACGAAATCTGGGGACCCAGAGCACAGGTTTACTTTGAAGTCCACAAGGTACCCTTTTATGATCCGATAAAAAAACAACACGGGGTATTAGGTTTTGGACGAGATATTACGGATCGCAAAAATTTACAACTAGCGCTAGAGAAAGCTAATTATAGCAAAACTCATTTTATTGCGACCATTAGCCACGAGCTGCGCACGCCATTGAGCGGGATTATCGGCTTATGTCGACTGCTGCGGGAGGAGCAGCTCGATCCACCACTGCAGCAGCGTTATCTAAAAACCATCTATCTTAATGCCCTCACCTTGAATCATATTTTTGATGATATTGTCAGCTTAGGAAAATTTGAGCAACACCAGATCAAACTAGTTGCTGCGCCGCTATCACTCCGTGATCTGGTCGAGGAGTTAGAAGATTTAGGCCAAGTCCTAGTAGAACCTAAAGGATTGACATCTACACTGCATTTGAGTGAGGAGTTACCAGAATTTATATTACTGGACGGCACCCGATTACGGCAGATTTTGTGGAATTTGCTGAGCAACGCGGTCAAGTTTACTTTAAAAGGTGGCGTGAGATTGCGGATCTACCCAGAAGCCGCCCCGGCTCCTCTGTTAGCTTTCGAGGTAACAGATAGTGGCGTTGGGATTTCAGCCAGTGAACAATCCAAAATATTTGACCTGTACTACCAAGTGAAAGAGCCAGCAGCACTGAATCATCCAACCGGGGCTGGTATTGGCCTAGCACTCTCGCAACACCTGGCTGAGCTGATGGAGGGCTCCATCAGGGTTGACAGTCAGCTCGGGCAGGGCAGCTGCCTTACCCTGCGCATCCCCCTACACCCTGTTGCTAAACCAGTAACCACCCCGCTAACCTACCCCTCTGTGCCACTCCATCTACTCCTTGTTGAGGATATGGATTTAACTATAAAAATTTCTAAAATGATTATAGAAAATCTGGGGCATACGGTGGACGTTGTCATGAGTGGTGCCGAAGCTTTAGCCCGCTTCTCCCCTCAACGGTACCAGTTAATCTTGTTAGATATTCAATTACCTGATATGAGCGGCTTTGAAGTGGTTAAACGATTACGAGCCACCTATCCTCAGGCACTGTTACCCCCGCTAGTGGCGTTGACGGCGCAGGTATTGACGGATAAACAGGCGTATCTGACACAAGGTATGGATGCAGCATTGAATAAACCGCTCTCGATAGAGTCTTTAGCAGCACTCATTGAGCAGCACGGCTATAGCAGCAATAGCACGCTAAAAAGCCCGATTAGCCCAGAACCGTTGGAAAAGCCCCCGAAAGCGCTCATCCCGATCTTGGATGAGAACAGCCTAAATAATTATTTGGGGTTATTAGGCACCACAGGATTAACAGACAATATCGCACTCTTTAAAAAAATATTGCCAACTTACCTCAGTGAGCTGCAACAGCAGCTCGGTGCACACCAGGAGAAGGAGCTCTGCGCCGTAGCACATAACATTCAAAACGCCTGTAGTACTCTAGGTTTAAAACGGTTACAACAACTAGCCCAGCAAATTCAACAAGCCAACTTACCGCAAGCTTGGCCTCAGGTGAAGCAGTGGGTCGATGACTTACAGCACCAGTGGCCCCAAGAGGTAGAATACTTAAATCAGTGGCTAGCCTCCACCCGCTCTGATGACTCAGTAGACCAAACAGTGTAGTGGATCAACATTATTGGTATAGTAACCTGCTCAGCGGATTACACCATGACTACCAGGTTAATAAAAAACCCACAGAAACATCATGAAAAAGTTTCATAAATTTTACCAGAAAATCTGCGGCACTAAGGGCGAGCGGAAGGGGCTTTTGCAAAGCCTATTGCCCGTCGGGCTATCGCTATTACTACTGCTGGTTTTAATCTGGGATGAATTCCTACCCTTCAATTGTTGCCGCTGGCTAAAAACTATCATACTCCTGTCCAGTATTAATGTCATGCTGCAACAGCAACGGTCTGCCCAGCTGAAACAACAGCTTAAAGTGCAAGTTCATGCAGAGCAGCGGCATCAAAATACCATCACAGATTTAGAGCGGGCCATCACCCAACAAGAACAAATAGAACACGATCTGGGGCATAAGATGGCCTTGCTCCAATTTATTATGGATGCCTCGCCAGATTTGATTGGCCTCTACGATGAAGATCATCGACTTATTGCCTGCAATCAGGCTTTTGAATTACTCCTAGGCAAAAGCCGGCAGCAGATCATTGGCTTAACCCCACACCATCTCTATAGTACATCCGTGGCACAAAAGATAGTTGAAACCAATCGACAACTATTTCAAACCAATTATCCACTAATCTATGAACACTGGGTACCCGAATGGCAGATCTATCTTGAAAGCCACAAGGTGCCTTTTTATGATCCGATAAAAAAACAGCGTGGGATATTATCCTTAGGACGAAATACTACAAATCGCAAAAATTTACAACTAGCACTAGAAGAAGCTAATCATAGCAAAACTCATTTTATTGCGACTATTAGCCACGAGCTGCGCACGCCATTGAGCGGGATTATCGGCTTAAGTCGACTGCTGCGGGAGGAGCAGCTCGATCCACCACTGCAGCAGCGTTATCTAAAAACCATCTATCTTAATGCCCTCACCTTGAATCATATTTTTGATGATATTGTCAGCTTAGGAAAATTTGAGCAACACCAGATCAAACTAGTTGCTGCGCCGCTATCACTCCGTGATCTGGTCGAGGAGTTAGAAGATTTAGGCCAAGTCCTAGTAGAACCTAAAGGATTGACATTTACACTGCATTTGAGTGAGAAGTTACCAGAATTTATATTACTGAACGGCACCCGATTACGGCAGATTTTGTGGAATTTGCTGAGCAACGCGGTCAAGTTTACTTTAAAAGGCGGGGTAAGATTGCGGATCTACCCAGAAGTCGCCCCTGCCCCTCTATTAGCCTTCGAGATCACAGATAGTGGCGTTGGGATTGTAGCCAGTGAACAATCCAAAATATTTGACCTGTACTACCAAGTGAAAGAGCCAGTAGCACCGAACAATCCAACCGGGGCTGGTATTGGCTTAGCACTCTCGCAACACCTGGCTGAGCTGATGGAGGGCTCCATCAGGGTTGACAGTCAGCTCGGGCAAGGCAGCTGCTTTACCCTACGCATCCCCCTACACCCCGCCGCTGCACCAGTGCCAACCCCACTACCACATCCCTCCGTGCCACTCCATCTACTCCTTGTTGAGGATATGGATTTAACTATAAAAATTTCTAAAATGATTATAGAAAAGCTGGGGCATACGGTGGACGTTGTCACGAGTGGTGCCGAAGCTTTAGCCCGCTTCTCCCCTCAACGGTACCAGTTAATCTTATTAGATATTCAATTACCCGATATGAGCGGCTTTGAAGTGGTTAAACGATTACGAGCCACCTATCCTCAGGCACTGTTACCCCGACTAGTGGCGTTGACGGCGCAGGTATTGATGGATAAACAGGCGTATCTGACACAAGGGATGGATGCGGTATTGAATAAACCGCTCTCGATAGAGTCTTTAGCAGCACTCATTGAGCAGCACGGCTATAGCAGAAATAGCACGCTAAAAAGCCCGATTAGCCCAGAACCGTTGGAAAAGCCCCCGGAAGCGCTTATCCCGATGTTGGATGAGGAGAGCCTAAATAATTATTTGGGGTTATTAGGCCCTGCAGGATTAACAGACAATATGGCACTCTTTAAGAAAATATTGCCAACTTACCTCAGTGAGCTGCAACAGCAGCTCGGTGCACACCAGGAGAAGGAGCTCTGCGCCGTAGCACATAACATTCAAAACGCCTGTAGTACTCTAGGTTTAAAACGGTTACAACAACTAGCCCAGAAAATCCAACAAGCCAACCTACCGCAAGCTTGGCCTCAGGTGAAGCAATGGGTTGATGAATTACAGCACCAGTGTCCTCAAGCAGTACAATACTTAAATCAGTAGCTAGCAGCCAAACAGGCTAAGGGCGCTTCTTAATAGCTAACAGAAGCAGCCCTGCCCTAGTGTATGGGCGCCTACTAAATTAAAAAGGCTTCTAATGTTTTACCTTCTCGTTCAATGGCATGCTTCATAGCAGCTGGTGTACGGCCCTGTCCGGTCCAAGTTTTTTGCTCACCATTTTCTAGATATTGATATTTTGCTGGCCGTGGTGCCCGACGCTTCCCAGATTTAGTAGCGGTTGGCATCAGCAACTCATTCGGATCAATCCCATCAGCCATCAGCATATTGCGGTACTGCTGCAATTTTTGTTCATGCTCTTGTTTATGCGCCTGGGCCTGAAGATCTTCTTGACGACGCTCGTCGACTACCGTCTTGACTTTTTCCAACATCTCTTCTAACGCATCCATCGGTAATTCCCGTGCATGTGCCCTTAATGTTCGAATGTTGTGAAGGATCTTAAAAATTTCAGCAGACATGAAAACTCCATGGTTAAATTAATTGACAGAAACTACATCCCGCAAAGGAATAACTAGAGGGTAATTACGAAACCACTGCAACTCCTCACCTTATTGTGACTGTTTTTACCGATGACAACAAGATTTTAATGACACTTTTTAACTATTAAAATTTATCTCAATCAACTGACTAAACATTAAGAGGCCTGATAAGCATCTAATAACTTTTGGAAATCACAGCCAGGAAGCATCAGGAAACAGCAGCCACCCACTCATTATTCACCTTGATCGATAGATCGTTTAATTGGGGAGATACGACCATAACGATTAAAATAGGGGATTATTCCTAGCAGTTTACTGTTGTGACGGTCAGTGGCTACTGAAATTGAAGAAGGTAGTAAAACCAATGGATTGTAACGTTTTTACCGCCCTATTCTCAGCGAAGGACTCTGCACACCTTTTAAAACAGAGCCGCTTAATCGGGATGATTCAACAGCGGGCCTAAAGGATGTCCTCCCACTAAATGAAGGTGCAAGTGTGGGACTACTTGCCCCCCATGCTGGTTACAGTTAATAATCAAACGGTAACCGTCATCAGCAATCCCCTGTTGCCTAGCCAAGTCAGTGGCAACCAGTACCATATGCCCCACTAGGCCCGTATCACTAGATTGCAGATCATTCAGAGTCTTAATCAGACGATTGGGGACAATCAGCACATGAACAGGGGCTGCCGGTGCAATATCACGAAAAGCAGTCACCTGTTCATCCTGATAGAGAATGTCAGCCGGTCGCTGGCGCTGTATAATTTGCGTAAATAGGGAACTCTCTCTCTCCATGCTTTCCTCTCTGTCAATAATCAGCGTATACTAACCAACGAGCAGTATCGATCACTGTCGTGCTTATTAGCAACCTCTTTACGCACTGCAGCCTTCATGAGACCAATTCTGACATGATGACTTCCCTACTCATTAAAGAGGCGATGCTGGTTAACGAGGGACGCTGCTATCGGGCTGATCTATTGATTGCCCAGGGGCGGATCCAACAGATCGCTCCCACCATCAGCCCGCCACCGCAAATACCCGTGCTAGAAGCTGCCGGCAAATATCTCCTCCCAGGGATGATTGATGATCAAGTGCATTTTCGTGAGCCCGGTTTCCCCCACAAAGGCACTATCGCAACCGAATCACGGGCTGCAGTAGCTGGAGGCATCACCAGTTTTATGGAGATGCCCAATGTGAATCCACCGACCACAAACCTTCAAGCCTTGGAGGACAAATATGCACGAGCCGCCACGAGCTCGGTCGCCAATTATAGTTTCTATCTTGGGGCAACTCCTGACAATCTCGAAGAGATCCAACGCTTAAAACCTGGACAAGCGTGTGGTCTTAAAATTTTTATGGGATCGTCTACGGGCGATTTATTGGTAGATGATGAGGCGGTTCTCAACCAAATTTTTGCGACCACACCGCTATTAATTGCTACCCATTGTGAAGATACCCCCACCATTCAAGCAGCCGAACTAGCCTACGCAAAACGCTATGGCAGCGCTATCCCCGCGGAAGCACATGCGGAAATCCGTTCGGTTGCAGCCTGTCTACGCTCCTCTCGTTTAGCGGTTGCGATCGCCAAAAAGCATGGAACACGTCTGCATGTGCTGCATCTGACCACCGCTGATGAGCTGGCGCTATTTACCCCTGCCCCGACCTTGGCCGATCTGCAGAATAAACAGATCACCGCTGAGGTCTGTGTGCATCATCTGTTCTTTAACCAGCAGGATTATCAGCGCTTAGGGCACCAAATTAAATGTAACCCCTCGATCAAATCGGCACAGCATCAACAGGCGCTGATCCAGGGGATCAAAGAGGGGAGACTTGATATCATTGCGACCGATCATGCGCCGCATACCTGGGCCGAAAAACAGCAGGCGTACGCTCAAGCGCCCTCTGGATTACCTTTAGTTCAGCAGGCGCTCTTGATGTTACTCGCGTTATACCAGCGTGGCCTGCTCTCGTTAGAGCTCATTGTCCAAAAAACCAGCCATGCCGTGGCTGAGCGTTTTCAACTCGTCAATCGCGGTTACCTTCGTGAAGGCTACTGGGCTGATTTAGTCCTGGTTGATTTACAACGGCCAACCCCGGTACGCCAGGAGGATCTACTCTATCATTGTGGCTGGTCTCCGTTGACTGGAGAGACTTTCCAAAGCAGCATCGATACTACCTGGGTCAATGGGGTGATCGTCTATCAGCGCCAACAACTGACGGGCCAACAGCCTGGGCAACGGCTGCTCTTCCGACGTTAAAGCCGCTGCTAACGGTTATCTTTCAAGTAGCCACCGACTTGGGTATCCCACAATGTTTTATATAAACCCTCCTGCTGGAGTAACGTTGTATGTGAACCATCTTGAACAATCTGCCCGCGCTTAAAAACAAGAATGCGATCCATCCGCAGCAGAGTCGATAACCGATGGGCGATCACTATCGTCGTCTTACCCTCCATGAATGGCCATAAGGTCTCTTGAATACTGTTTTCCGTCAGTGAATCAAGCTGAGAAGTCGCTTCATCTAAAATCAAAATGGGGGCCGCTTTTAAAATCGCCCGGGCCATCGCAATCCGTTGACGTTGCCCGCCAGACAACTTTACCCCACGCTCCCCCACCAGCGTGTCATACCCTTCCGGCAGCTGGGTAATAAACTGATGAGCGCCGGCACGCTCTGCTGCTAGCTGAATCTCCTGATCCGTCGCCGCCAGTCGACCGTAGCGAATATTCTCTCTCAACGAACGATGAAATAGCGTCGGATCTTGAGAGATCAGCGCAATCGCGTGTCGCAGAGAGTCCTGAGTCACTGCGTGAATGGCTTGTCCATCGATCATAATCTGGCCTTCCGTGATCTCATACAGCCTCAGAAGTAGATTGACCCAGGTTGATTTGCCGCTGCCAGAATAGCCAACCAGCCCCACCTTTTGCGCCGCTGGAATCGTGATCGACAGTTTTTTAAAGAGTAGTGCTCTGCCTGGATAATGAAAAGTGACCGCTGAAAAACTGATGGCTCCCTGTGTCACCCGCAACGCTAACCCCGGTGCCTGATCACTGATCGCTTGCGGTACAAACAGCCTGGACAAGCTCTGCTGACAATGGCCAATGGCTCTGTTTAATGCCTCCACTTGCTCCAGAGCATGCCAAATCATAAAGCTGACCTCTAGGCTCATGGTGATAATCAGTGCAAAATCACCGAGTGTGATAGCGTGATCCCGGTAAAATTGCGTCAGATAATAGAGCATGCATCCCTGCAAGATAGAAATCGACAGCCCTTGCAGATAATGTAGTTTGAGAGCAAACCACTCTTTTGTTTGAAACGCTTGGTTAGCCCTCAATAAATACTGTTTAAGATGCGTGATCTCATAAGCAGCATTCGTAAAAGTTCTGACGTTATGACTATTGGTCATGCTATCAACCAATTGCCCGGAAACGGTTGATTCCGCGGCTGCCTGGGCTTCTGATAAGATCACTAATCGTTTTGACTGACTCAGTCCCATCACCACAAAGATCAGAAACCAACTGAGCAAGACCACAAAAAACTTCGGGTGCACCAGGTATAAGCTAATGAAGGCGCCCACTATCAATACCGCTGTTCGCAGCAGCTGCCGAGCAATATCATGGACAATACGCTCTGTATTATCCGCCAGGGTATTAATATTGCCTGCAATGCGGCCGGCTAATCTCTCTTGAAAAAACTGCTGGGACTGTTGATGAACCCTGCTCACTGTTTCAGTGATAATGCTATTTTTCAGCAGGGGCTGCAGTTTATAATTGATATAGCCCATCCCACGCCAACATAGATTATGGACTTCAAAGTTAATCACAAATAGCCCTGCTGGCCACAGGATCCAGACCGTTGCCTGCTCGGTGGATACTAAGCCTAACCTATCGATGATGATCTTGATCAATAGACTATTCAACGGTGCCCAGAGTCCAGAGAGTAGCGCTAGGCTAACAAACGGTATCACAAAGCGCTTGTACTCTTTTAAAAAGTAGCCAATGAAGGCCCACCAGTTTTTTGCGTGTTGATCTAGCATACTAGCCCCATTAGTAACAAAATTAGTACGTTAAAAATTAATAGTGTGACTTTTTAAAACACTTATTACCAGCCTAGTTAACTCTTTTTCCATTTGAATAGATCAGCCACCGTGCAAAACTGCTCTGCAGCCCACCATGGAACGGTGATGCAGTCGCGTGAATCCTACCTTGCTCTCAATAAGGAGGCGTATCATCAACTGCGAGTCACTACGGACATGCAAGACTGACGTCAGCACGCTGTATCCCGCTAGGAACATTATATTGATTAGTTATTAAAATTAATATTTTTAGTAACTAATCAATCATAAAATAGTATCCCTCCTAACGGTTATTTTTTATCAGCTTGCTATTCATTCACTAAAAATTAACAAACTATTAGACCTAAAAAGGCTATTGGCGTTACTATCAATACCCAGACCAAGCGTGGTTTTTAATAACCGAGAGGTGAACTAGTGAACCATCAAAAACAGCCATGGCGGTATTTTTTAATCATAGGAGCATGCGGGATGGGCTGGTTTCAAACTATTTTACAAGCAGTTGCAGGATCAGATAGACAACCTTTGGCACCACTACAAGCGCTGGTGATCAACAATGCTTCTGAGCCAGAATCGCTTGATCCCCATAAAACCTTAGGATCAGCAGAACAAAAAATCATGGGTGATCTCCTGGAGGGGCTATTTATTTTCGATCGCCATGGTGAAGTAGTTCCTGGTATGGCACTCTATGCCTACAGCCCTGATAAAAAGAGTTGGAGTTTTCATCTGCGTCCTGGGACTAAGTGGTCCAATGGGGATAAACTCGATGCTCATGACTTTGTCTATAGCTGGCGGCGGCTCGCCGATCCTAAAACCGCTGCGCCTAAAGCAGAGCTCTTACGGACTATGAAAGTCGCTAATATTGAGGCGATCTTGGCTGGAAAACTACCCCCTGAAGCCTTAGGGATTAAAGCCCTTGGGCCACTGACACTACAGCTCACCCTATCAAAACCACTGGGATTTTTAAAAAAACTGCTAGTCAACAGCGGGTTGCTGCCGGTACATCAAGCAACTATCGAGCGCTATGGGGAGCAGTGGACCCAACCGACACACTGGGTAGGCAATGGCGCCTATCGTCTAAAAAAACACGTAGTGAATGAGAAAATTGTGCTGATCCGTAATCCCCATTACTGGGATAATCAGCACACCACGATTGACCAAGTCACCTACCTGTCACTCGATGAAGCGACCGAAATAGCCCGTTATCAGACAGGAGATATTGACCTCACTCATACTAAAGTTTCATCAGATTTGTTAAAAAAATTAAAAAAAGAATTAATTCAAGAACTGAGACGGTTTCCAATGCCTGCTTTTCGTGGTTACCAAATCAATATCACCCTTCCCCCCTTTAATGATGTACGTGTTCGGCAAGCTTTAAATTTAGTATTAGACCGCCAAGCGATCTTGCAACAATTATGTCTTGTAGACCAGCTGCCAACCCATCATCTGGTCCCTGATGGTTTAGGCGGTTCAGCCCTTGACCAACCAAACTGGGCCTTATGGAGTCCAGCACAGCGACTAGAAACTGCCCAAGCACTGCTGCAAGCAGCCGGTTATGGGCCAGAAAATCCGTTAAAATTTACCCTGCTGTATCCAAACTCTGAAGCTAATAAACAATTAGCACTGGTGGTGTGTGCGCTATGGCAGGCTTATTTAGGGGTAGAAACCACGCTCGTCCATCGAGAGTGGAAAGTCTATTTAGAAGAGACCCGTTTAAGAAATTATCAGATGGCACACCTTAGTTTTTCTACCACCGGTGGTGATCCCTACGGGTTACTGGGGAACCAATGTTCTCATAGTTGCGATAATGAAACGGGTTACAATAATCCGAATTTCGATCATTGGCTTGAGAAAGCCTTAGACTGCCTCCATGACACTGAACGCCGTTCCCTGTATTACAAAGCAGAAGCGCAACTGGCAGAAGATGTGCCTATTATCCCGTTGTTTCATCCAGTAGCCCTGCGTCTGGTCAAGCCTTATGTTGGTGGCTTGAGTGACCGTAACCCCATGAATCGGTTTTACACAAAAGATCTCTACCTCACCAAACATCCGCTAGCCCCTAAAAAAGCGCGGCAGTAGACCAACTGCCTTCAGCACTAGGGGGCTCCCCATAATAAGCGATATTATACCCAACTAATATTATGTTAATAGTAACGAATAAAACATAAAATATCATCCACCTTAAAAGTTAGTTTTTATTAGTTTACAATTAATAGACTAAAAATTAACAGACTATTAGCTCTAAAAAGACTATTGACGTTACTATCAATACCCAGGCAAAGCGTGGTTTTTAATAACCGAGAGGTGAACTGGTGAAGCATAAAAAACAGCCATGGCGGTATTTTTTACTCATAGGAGCATGCGGGATGGGGTGGTTTCACACTATTTTACAAGCGGTTGCAGGATCAGATAAACAACCTTTGGCCACGCTACAAGCGTTGGTGATCAACAATGGTTCGGATCCCGAATCACTTGATCCCCATAAAACCTTGGGCGTGCCAGAACAAAAAATCATGTTTGATCTCCTGGAAGGGCTATTTATTCTTGATCGCCATGGTGAAGTAGTTCCTGGCATGGCACTCCATGCCTACAGCCCTGATAAAAAGAGTTGGAGTTTTCATCTGCGTCCTGGGGCCAAGTGGTCCAATGGGGATAAAATCGATGCCCATGACTTTGTCTACAGCTGGCGGCGGCTTGCTGATCCTAAAACCGCTGCGCCCAAAGCCGTTCTCTTACAGACCATGAAAATCGCTAATATTGAAGAGATCTTGGCCGGCAAACTACCGCCTGAAACCTTAGGGATCAAAGCCCTTGGGCCACTGACACTGCACCTCTCCCTATCGCAACCGCTAGGATTTTTAAAAAAACTGTTAGTCAACAGTGGGTTGCTGCCGGTACATCGAGCAACTATTGAGCGCTATGGGGAGCAGTGGACCCAGCCGACACACTGGGTCGGCAATGGCGCCTACTGTCTTAAAGAACAGGTAGCCAATGAAAAAACTGTGCTGATCCGTAATCCCCATTACTGGGATAATCAGCACACCATCGTTGACCAAGTCACCTACCTGTCAATCGATGAAGCAGCCGCAATAGCCCGTTATCAAACCGGAGATATTGACCTCACACCTACTGGTGTGTCGACCAGTTTAATAAAAAAAACAAAAAAGGAACTGACTCAAGAACTAAGAGAGTTTCCAATTCCCGGTTTTCTGGGTTACCAAATGAATACCACCGTTCCCCCCTTTAATGATGTGCGCGTTCGGCAGGCATTAAATTTAGTATTAGACCGCCAAGCGATCTTGCGGCAGTTATGTCTTATGGAACAAGGTCCCGCTTATAATCTGGTCCCCGATGGTTTAGGCGGTTTAACTCCTTACCAGCCAGACTGGCTCTTATGGAGTCCAGAGCAACGGCTAGAAACGGCCCAAGCCCTGCTGCAAGCGGCCGGTTATGGGCCAGAAAATCCGTTGAAATTTACCCTGCTGTATCCAACCGCTGAAGCTAATAGACAGTTGGCACTGCTGGTTCGGGCACTCTGGCAGGCTCATTTAGGAGTGGAAACCACGCTGGTCCCTCGAGAGTGGAAGGTTTATTTAGAAAAGACCAGTTTAAGAAACTATCAGATGTCACACCTTGATTTCTCTACCACTTATGGTGATCCCTACGGGTTACTGGGTGTCCAATATTCTCATAGTGTCTACAATGAAACAGGCTATAACAATCCGAATTTCGATCATTGGCTTGAGAAAGCCTTAGACTGCCTCTTTAACGCTGAACGCTGGCCCCTGTATCACAAAGCGGAAGCACAATTAGCGGAAGACGTGCCTATTATCCCGTTATTTCATCCAGTAGCTCTGCGTCTGGTCAAGCCCTATGTTGGGGGCTTGAGTGACCGTAACCCCATGAATCGGTTTTACACGAAAGATCTCTACCTCACCAAACAGCCGCTAGCCCCTAAAAAAGCGCGGCATTAGTTTTAGGCTAGAGGGTTTCTCTGCTTGCTCTGCACAAAAAAGGGGCCATATCACTCTGCCATATCAATGAGTTGGCTGGGTTCACTGGGTGTGGAGCCCCCGCTTCCGTCACAAATAAACCAGGAATAGTCACCGCAACGTCGTCGTAATACAGGACAGGCAGCCGGGGGCGTAACCAGGGGGGGATCCCCTGCTCTTGATAGATTTTTTTTAGTGGCCGGCTGCCACGCCCAGTGATGCGTACTCGGCCAGATAATCCAAAACGCCAGCTAACCCGTTGTCCTAGATCAGGAAGCCGGATCCAACTTGCTACTTGTTCGGTCGCTAGCAGCGGCAGATCACTGGATTGCAGCCAGACACGCCCTAACCCTGCTGGGAGCGACAAAGTGCTCTCAAGATCTTGCCAAACGCAGAGCGCTGGTAGTGGCGCTAAGGGTGCTACCAGATAGAGCCGCTGCCGATAACGCCGCACCTGCCAGTGACCAAGCTGTAGCTGTGGATTAGCATCCTGACTGCTCAGGGCGATCTGAGACCAGAGTTGAAGCAACTGTTGGCGGCTCGGAACCGGCGCCCCTAACTGACGGCACCAGCGGCGCAGTAGTGCCTGCCGTTTAGCGTCAGAGCAGTGGGCCAGCGCCTCTATGGCCAGCGCACCGTGCTGATCCAGACACTGCTGTAGCAGCGGCTGCAGCAGTTCATCCAACAACTGCTCCTGCTCGCCACACAACTGGGCACTGCGCAGTGTGGCCTCGGCAAAGTGTGGCCAACGCCCGACTACCGGGGGAAGAATGCGGTGACGGAGGAAATTACGATCAAACTGGAGTAACTGGTTACTGGCATCTTCAACCCATTGCAGCCCCTGCTGCTGGGCATAGGCGTGTAACCTAACCCGTGACACGCTCAGTAACGGCCGGCACAAAACACCTGCAGCAAAGGGTTGACACTGCGGCATCGCTGCCAATCCTGCTGGACCACTGCCTCGTTTCAGAGCTAATAACAGGGTCTCACACTGATCATCTCGGTGGTGAGCAGTGACTAACGTCTCTCCCCGATCGAGTAGCTGTGCTAACGCAGCATACCGTGCAGTGCGGGCGGCAGCTTCTAGACTGTGTCGTGATCGTTGGATGACAAAGACTGGTACACACTGATAGGCCACCCCAACAGTGTGACAGTAGCTCTGGCAAAAAGTGGCCCACTCGTCAGCTTGCGGGCTTAAGCCATGGTGTACATGCACCGCTCGCAGCGATTGCAGCTGTTGTGTCTCGAGCAATTGCTGCAGCAATTGCAGTAAGACACAAGAGTCCAAACCACCACTCAAAGCCAGTAAGAGCCGGGTAGCACCGCGCAGTGCTTGAGCGACTATCTGTTGTAATTCTAAACTCACCCCAGATCTCATCGAATCACTAGCGGATAATTAGCTGCTCCCATACTGCATAATCCGCATCTCACGCCGCTGGAGTAGCTGTGGAATTGCTAAACCCTCTAACTCGGCTAAATCGGCCAGGAGCTGCTGTTTTAGTGCCTGTGCCGCTCCCAGAAAATCACGATGGGCGCCCCCTAGGGGTTCTGGAATCACCTGGTCGATCAGCTGCAGTTGTTGTAAACGCTCGGCAGTCAACCCCATGGCCTCAGCCGCTAAGGCAGCTTTATCAGCGCTTTTCCATAAAATAGCGGCACACCCTTCGGGAGAGATCACCGAATAGATGCTATATTGCAACATATTAACTTTATCCCCCACCCCAATGGCGATGGCTCCTCCCGATCCCCCTTCGCCTATTACGGTCACAATCACCGGAACAGTCAGCTGAAAGATCTCACGCAAGTTACAAGCGATCGCTTCGGACTGGCCGCGCTCTTCAGCTCCAACACCGGGATAGGCTCCTGGCGTATCAACAAAGGTGAAGATAGGCAGCTTAAAGCGATCAGCCATCTGCATCAATCGTAGCGATTTACGGTACCCTTCCGGTGAGGGCATGCCGAAATTACGTCGTACTTTTTCTTTGGTACTCCGCCCCTTTTGGTGGCCAATCACCATGACTGGACGCCCCTCTAAACGGGCCAAACCGCCGACAATCGCACAATCTTCTCCATAGAGGCGATCACCCGCTAGTACATCAAATTCGGTAAATAGCGCGTCAATATAGTCCAACGTGTAGGGTCGATTGGGATGGCGCGCTAGTTTTACAATCTGCCAGGCCGTTAATTCGCTAAAAATTTTATGGGTCAACTCCGTGCTTTTTTGCCGTAAGCGCTGAATTTCATCGTCTAAGCTGAAACGATGTTGCTCACTGGCTTGATGGTTGAGGAGATTCAGTGCCTCTATTTTTGCTTCTAGCTCGGCAATCGGTTGTTCAAAATCTAGAAAATCAAGCTTCATGGTTTCATCACACCTTTAATCAAATTGCAATACGACCCGGTCAACCCCCATTAAACTCTGCAAATCACTTAACAGGGTATCAGAGGGATAGACCCGCCAAGCTGAACCTAGTCGTAATTGTACCTGCGCCTGGCGCTGTTGATAGTGTACGGCGATCGGGACGCCCTGTGGTGCCTGAGCAGTGTGCAAAATAGCGTGCAATCGCTTAAAAAATAGCTGATCCAGCTGCTGCGACTCTAATACTAAAGTCAGCGAGCGGAGCCGCTCGGCTCGCACCGCCTGGATCTCCCGAAGCTCCTGTACCACCATTTTTAAACCGTTCAAGCGGAGATCGATACTCACCGTACCGGTGGCTATCAGCAGGCGATCACGCACCAACAAGGATCGATACCGCTCCAGTATCTCATTGAATAGCACCGCTTCCAAGCGTGCTTCACCATCCTCTAAGGTTAATAGCCCCAGTCGATGCCCCCGTTTGCTCATCACGATGCGGGAGGCAACCACTAAACCCGCCGTGCAGACCAGCTGATCCCGGGCGGTGGGCTTCAGACTCTGAAGACGACAGTGAATATAGCGTTTGAGCTCTGACAGGTAGTGGTTGATGGGATGTCCACTCAAATAGAGCCCTATTGTCTGCCGTTCATTGGCTAACCGTTGCTGTTCAGACCACGGGGGCACCTCTGGGGCAATGGTCGCCTGCTCAGGCAGGAGTGACGCCAACACACCAAACATATCAACCTGTCCCTGCTGCTCAGATTTGCTATGCTGTTCCGCCCGTTTCAAGGCACTGTCTAGGCGTGCCATTAACGCCGCCCGATGCGTTTGCAGGCTATCCAACGCGCCGGCCATGATGAACTTTTCTAGTGTGCGGCGTGGGAGCCGAGTACTCTCCGTTCTGGCACAGAGATCAAAGAGATCCTTAAAAGGTCCCGACTGGGTGCGTGCCGCTACCACTGCCTCTACAGCACTGCGTCCTGCCCCCTTAATCGCCCCTAAGCCATAAATAATTTCACCCTGGTTGGTGACGCTAAAACCATAGTCACTGCGATTAATATCCGGGGGCAATACCGTTAATCCCAGTCGTCGGCACTCTTCTACTAAACCGACGATTTTGTCAGTATTATCGAGATCAGCGCTCAGTACGGCAGCCATAAAGTCGGCGGGATAGTGGCTCTTGAGCCAGATCGTTTGATAGGATACTAGCGCATACGCCGCAGAGTGCGATTTGTTAAAACCATACCCTGCAAATTTTTCTACCAAATCAAAAATTTTGATGGCCAACGTGCTATCAATCCCTCTGTTTCTAGCGCCTTGCTCAAAAATTGCACGTTGTTCTGCCATCTCTTTAGGCTTTTTTTTCCCCATGGCACGGCGTAACAAGTCAGCCTCACCGAGCGTATACCCGGCCAATACCTGGGCAATCTGCATCACCTGCTCTTGATAAAGAATAATGCCATAGGTCGGTTCTAAAATAGGTTTGAGCAGCGGGTGCTGGTACTGTTGATCAGGATAGGCAATGGTCTCCCGTCCCTGTTTGCGATCGATAAAATTATCCACCATGCCAGACTGCAGGGGGCCTGGTCGGAACAGGGCCACTAAGGCGATCAGATCTTCAAAACAATCTGGCTGCAGCCGCTTAATCAACTCCTTCATCCCACGGGATTCCAGCTGAAAAATAGCCGTCGTCTCTCCCCGCTGTAACCACTGGAAGCTCTTAGCCTCTTCTAAGGGAAGTTGTGACAGATCAAGGGCTGGTTGCTGCTGGCTTAATAAGCGCGCATTGATGGTCTGCAAAGCCGCCTGAATAATCGTTAAGGTCCGTAAGCCTAAAAAGTCAAACTTCACTAAACCAATCGATTCTACGTCATCTTTATCAAATTGCGTCACCGGATGTTGCCCATGAGCATCACAATAGAGCGGTGCAAAATCGGTGATCTTGGTCGGGGCTATCACAACACCACCGGCATGTTTACCGGCATTGCGCGTCACCCCCTCCAGCTTGCGCGCCCTATCGAAAAGAGTGCGGACCTCTTCATCCTGCTCATAGCGCTGACGGAGTTGTGGCTCTGCCGTGAAGGCTTTATCTAGCGTCATCCCGATCTCTTGTGGGATCAGCTTAGCCAGGGCGTCGACAAACCCGTAGGGGTACCCCAGCACTCGCCCCACATCCCGGATCACCGCTTTGGCGGTCAGGGTTCCAAAGGTAATAATTTGTGACACTGCCTCACGACCATAGCGTTCAGCCACATGATCAATCACGTCATCTCGTCGATCCATACAGAAATCAATATCAAAATCAGGCAACGAGACCCGATCAGGATTGAGAAAACGCTCAAACAGCAGATCAAACGCTAAGGGATCCAGATCAGTGATCTGTAGAGCATAAGCCACTAAAGATCCTGGACCCGATCCCCGCCCTGGACCGACCGGGATCCCTTGACTTTTAGACCACTGAATAAACTCCATAACGATTAAAAAATAACCGGGAAAGCCCATTTGATTTATCACGGCTAATTCACGCGATAACCGCTCCTGGTAACGAGCTTGCTGTTGGGAGCGCTCAGACTCCTCAGGGAAACGCTGGGACAACCGCTGGCTTAACCCTTGCTCAGCCTGCTGCACCAAATAGACCTCGGGACTCCTGTCACCGGTTGGAAAGCTCGGCATGCAGTGGTCGCCTAACCGTAACGTTACATTACAACGCTTAGCGATCTCTACACTATTCTCTAGTGCCTCGGGGAGATCGGCAAAGCGTTCACACATCATCTCTACCGAGCAGAGAGACTGTTGCGCCGTATAACGCTGCTGGCGTTGCGGATGGGTCAGAGTGGTCCCATCATGAATAGCGACCCGAATCTCATGGGTTTCAAAGTCCTCTGGATGGAGAAAACAGACCGGATGGGTGGCCACGACTGGTAGCCCGGTCGTACTGGCTAACTCCAATACCGCTGCTAGGTAACGCGCTTCATCGGCTTGGCCAATACGACTGATCTCTAAATAGTAGTGGTCGGGAAAGTAGCGTTGGTAACCCTCGATACAGCGCTGTACGCCTACCACATCACCCCGCAGTAATAGGGTGCCAATATCGCCCCTGGGCCCCCCTGATAAGACAATTAAACCTGCTTGATGGGTGATGAGCCATTCGCGATCAATGGCCGGAACCCCGTTGATATGACCACGTAGATAGGCACGTGAAATTAACTGCGTTAAATGATGGTAGCCCTGCTGCTGTGTTGCCAACAGCGTCAGGGGGTAAAGCTGATCCCCGAGTTTTGGATCATGAAGCAGCAGATCAGCACCGATGATTGGTTTAATCCCAGCAGCCTGTGCACACTGATAAAACTTTATCAAGCCAAATAGATTGCTAAAATCGGTTAATGCCATCGCCGGAATGGACCACTGTGCGACCTGTTTGACCAGATCCTCGACCTTCGCCAAGCCATGGCTGAGGGAGTAGTCACTACAGAGACGTAAAGGGATAAAACGGGGATCAGCCATCAGAGCGCTTACTGAGGATCTATCCGTGAAGTCGGTACGGAATGGATGGAGGGTGGTTTCAATAGCTGTTTAACTGGTGCAAAGCTCTGTCGGTGGTGGGGTGTTGCCCCCCAACGTCGTAGCTGTTGCAAATGATAGGGGGTAGGATACCCTTTATGTTGTGCAAAACCATACTGCGGATAGTGCTGGTCCAGGGCGATCATCTCTCGGTCTCGAGTGACTTTGGCTATAATCGAAGCGGCGCTGATGGCATCCACCCGGGAATCCCCTTGAACCACTGCCTGTGTCGGCATTGGCAGTTGCGGACAGCAGTTTCCATCCACTAACACCAGCGAGGGGACTCTGCTGAGACCCAAGACAGCACGCTGCATCGCCAGCAGGGTCGCTTGTAAAATATTGAGTTGATCAATCTCCGCCACGTCAGCTCGTCCTATTTGCCAAGCTATTGCGTGCTGAATAATCTGATCATAGAGCCTCTCTCGAGCGTGCGCACTTAAGCGCTTAGAGTCTCTTAATCCGCTGATGAGTCGTTTGGGATCTAAAATCACTGCAGCGGTGATCACTGGTCCAACTAACGGGCCACGGCCTACCTCATCAACGCCAGCGATCTCTCCAACCGCCGCAGAATAGTCAATAGGCTGAAGCTTATGACTCCTCATAGCGACCCACCAGTTGTAACACCGCGGCAGCCGCTTGCTGACTGGCTCGGCAGCGGAGCTGTTGATGCTGCAGCCAAAACTGCTGCTTCAGTAGCCGATGGTCGCCCTGTAAGTGGTCGCTTAAGAGCTCTGATAGCCGTTGTGGGGTGACTTGATCTTGCAGTAACTCAGGAACCAGAGGTTGATTGGCTAACAGGTTGGGCAGGGCGATATAGGGTACTTTCACCAACCGTTTTGCTAACCAAAAGGTCAGCGGCTGTAGACGATAGGCCACCACCATGGGACAGTGTGCTAACATCGCCTCCAGCGTTGCCGTTCCCGAGGCAACTAAAGCGACATCAGCCGCCGTTAACACCGTTCGCGCCTCGCCTTCCAGAATGGTTAGGGCCAATTGCGGGGCTACTTGAGCCTGGATTGCGGCGACTTGTTGACGCTGTTTCACTGTGACCAAGGGAACCAGAATCGTTAACTCAGGGTAGCACTCCTGTAACAACAGGGCCGCTTGCAGAAACGGAACAGCTAACCGCGAGATTTCTGCCGAGCGACTGCCCGGTAGTAGGGCCAAATAGGGTCCCTGTTGCGGAATATTGAGCGCCCTTCTGGCCGTGGCGACGTCAGGCTCCAGCGGCATCTCATCCGCAGCGGGGTGCCCGATAAAACGACACGCGACCTGAAAACGGTCACAAAAAGCCTTTTCAAAGGGCAGCAGCGCTAATACTAAATCAACAGCACGCGCTATCTTCTCGATCCGTCGTGGGCGCCAAGCCCACACAGAGGGGCACACATACTGAACGATGCGGATCCCCTGCTGTTTAAGGGCTAAAGCGACCGCTAAATTAAAATCAGGGGCATCAATTCCAATAAACAACTGAGGACGCTCCTGGCTCAGTCGCTGTATTAGAGAACGACGGATCCTGTATAAACGCGGCAAATGGCTGATAACTTCGAATAACCCCATCACCGATAACTCAGCCATATCAAACCAAGCCTCACAACCTGCCGCCTGCATCTGTGGCCCTGCTATCCCCATAAAACAGGCATTGGGTATGATTTGACGAATGGCCACAATCAGTTGTGCCCCAAGCAGATCCCCTGAAGGCTCTCCGGCAACCATGCCAATCCGCACCGGGTGATCCATCGTTTAAGGTGCGCTCTTCAACGGATAACACCGCGCGTAGAGCGCTTGAGAAAATCTACGAAGGGTTGTACAACTGCCTGCTGTTGCGCCAACTGCTTCAAAGCACTCTTGATTTCATGCAGCATTTTGCTACTGCGATACAGAATTCGGTAAGCCTGTTCAATGGCTTTAAGATCAGTTGGAGAAAAATGGTGCTGCTTAAGCCCTTTCATATTGATACCATAGGGTGAAGCATGATTACCTTGGGCCACAATATACGGAGGAACATCTTGGGAGACCCCGGAACAGCCGCCAACCATCACATGCATACCCACAATACAAAACTGATGAATCGCCGACATGCCGCCAATGATGGCGAAGTCATCGACCTGAACATGCCCCCCTAAAGTAGCGTTATTGGCAAAGATACAACGATTCCCCACCACACAATCATGGGCAATATGGGCGTTGACCATCAACAAGTTATCGTGACCGATGGTAGTTACCTGAGCGCCTTGCATCGTGCCCCGATGGATCGTCACATGCTCTCGAATACGATTACGATCACCAATGAGCACCCGGGTCGCTTCTCCCTGATATTTGAGATCTTGATTACACTCGCCTATCGAGGAGAATTGAAAAATTTGATTATCACAGCCTAGGGTGGTCATTCCATTGATGACGACATGCGATTTTAAGACCGTGCCGGCACCAATTTTAACAGCCGCTCCAATATAACAAAAAGGGCCAATAAAGGCCTGTTCGTCAATCACTGCACCTGTTTCAACAATAGCACTAGGGTGGATAAAAGCCGTTGGGTGGATCACGCTTTTAACCCTCCCGTCTGGCACACATCATCTCTGCTTCGCAGACGACTTCATCAGCTACTTTAGCAAGCCCTTTAAAACGGGCTATCCCACGTCGCTCTTTTAAAAATTCAACTTCTAATATCATTTGGTCACCTGGGAGCACCGGCCGTTTGAAGCGTGCATGGTGAATAGCGGCAAAATAATAGAGTTCTCCCGGCTGTAATGAACCGGCGCTTTTAAAGGCTAGTACCCCGGTTGCCTGAGCCATCGCTTCTAGGATCAACACACCGGGGAATACCGGATTTTCCGGAAAATGCCCTTGGAAAAATGGTTCATTAAAGGTGACATTTTTAACTGCCCGGAGGTACTTTCCCTTCTCAAAATGAAGGACACGATCAACCAATAAAAAGGGATAGCGGTGTGGTAACAACTCAATAATTTCTTGGATGTTTAATACAATACCTGGAGTAGACAAAGTGCGCTTCCTGTGTTGAAAAACCAAAAACAGTGGCAGCTAACCACAGTGCTGATCTCAGCTGATCCCTATCCGCATAGAGCATTAAGTGTCGTACTGTTTGACCCTCTGTTCCAATGCTTTTAAGCGCTGATGTAACGTCTCAATCTTTAACAGATGCGCTGCAGATTTCCGCCAAGTGGCATTGGGTTGTGCGGGGAGACCTGATGAATAAATACCCGGCTCCGTAATAGAGCGCATCACCATAGACATGCCGGTCACGGCTGCATGATCACAAATCTCTATACCGCCATTCAATACGCTGGCACCACCAATCTTACAGTACCGCCCGATCTTAACGGCACCTGCCATAACGACCCCCCCAGCTACTGCCGTGTGCGCCCCAATCACCACATTATGGGCAATATGACAATGGTTATCGATGATCACCCCATCACCCAGCCTGGTACTGTCTAAAGTACCCCGGTCGATCGTGGTACAGGCCCCTATTTCAACCCGGTCGCCAATAGAAACCCCTCCTAACTGCGGAATTTTAACCCATTCCCCTTGATGATTAGCAAAACCAAAGCCATCGCTACCAATCACCGCTCCTGAGTGAATGGAACAGTGGTGACCAATAGAAACCCCATGGTATAAGGTCACATGCGGCCACAACCGGGTATGAGCACCTAGATGCACCTGTTGACCAATCACGGTCTGTGATCCAATGATGGCCCCCTCTCCAATCTGTACCCCAGCTTCAATGACGACGTAATCCCCAATGGTGACATTGTTTCCCAACACCACATCAGGAGCAATCACTGCAGTATTGGCAATCGTTGGTTTTGGCTTGGGGGTGGTATCTAGCTGTTGTGCAACCCGCGCATAACAGAGATAGGGATCCGTCGTTAGCAAAGCACTGCCTGGCCAATAGGGGCGGTCGGCAGCGGTGAGAATGACGGCACTAGCCTGGCACTCGACCAGGTGTTGTCGGTAGCGCCGATCAGACAGAAAGGTGATATCACCAGTTTTGGCTGATTGAATAGCGGCTACAGCTCTAATGACCACCTGACCGTCACCCGCTACAGTAGCACCCACCTGCTGTGCCAATTCACCCAACAGATAGCGATGGCTCATTTTTTGAGGACCCCAATCACCTCTTTGGTGAGATCTTTCGCGCTGCCGGCATCAATCACGACACTGGCATCCAGCACCACACTATACCCCTGCTGCTTGGCCAAGCGCTGGGCAACCTGGCGGATCTGCTGCATGAGTTTATCCTGCGCTGCCAACTGGCGTTGCTGCCGCTCTTGCTCATAATGTTGTGCTTTGCTAGTAAATTGTTCGCGTAGTCCGGCGATCTCTTTTTCTAGTGCCATCCGTTCACTGGCTTTCATGATAGCGGAATCCCGCTCTAGTTTTTTAAGCTTTTCAACCGCACGACGCTCTATCGACTGTAGCTCCGAGGCCCGGCTATTGAATTCAGCTTGCAGCTGACGGACAACCTCCTGCTGCTGCGGCAGCTGTTCAACCATCTGAGTGAGATCAATAAAGGCTATTTTATCGGCGGCCCCTGTTTCAGCTGCTAGCGACAACAGGCAAGCCATACTGACTGCCAAAAACTTCTTTTTCAAAACGCCTCCGCGGATAACTGTAAGCTGATGATGACAGATAAAGAGTGATCGGTTTCTGTTAAAATTCAGCACCGATAGAAAACTGAAAAGCCTCTTTTTTATCCCCAGGGTACCGTTTTATCGGCACGGCATAGGAAAACGTGAGCGGCCCTAAGGGTGATAACCATTGTAGCGACACACCGGTGGAAACCCGTAGCCGTTTTGCATCAGCATAATTAGGAATCGAGTGGGGATACACCTGACCGATCCAGGTTTTACCCACTAAATCACTAGAACGCCAGTGGGTATCCCAAAGGCTCCCAGCATCCATAAACCAGGCAGTCCGTACGGCATGGCGGTATTTCTCACTCAGTAACGGTGTAGGGAAAATAAGCGATACGCTAGCGGTCATTAAGGCATTGCCACCGGCACCATCTTCAGACAGCTTACAGCGGCCATTCTCTAAATAGATGGCCCGAGGCCCCATACTATTGCTTTCGAAACCACGTAGTGCATTAAAATCGCTATGCAGTTTCTCATAAAAAGGCAATGGTTTCTTTCCAAGGCCATTGGCATAGCCAATCCCACCCCGCATTTGTAAAATCCAGTGCTGTTGTTGATCAAAGGGCCAGTACCGAACAGCAGTGAGATTCAGTTTATAAAAGGTATTATCTGAAGCAAAACTTGTGAGTTTCCCCTCTAGTTCAACCCGTGAACCCGAGGCAGGGAAATAACCCCGATCAAAACTATTCAGCCTCCAGCCAACAGTGAGTGGAAAGTCTTTCACAGAAAAACCGGCAGTCTTCCCGAAACCATTCGGTTGGCCGATGGCGGTTAAATACTTCTGGAGCCCCAGTTGTGGTTTTAGATGATCAAGCCGGGTGTTTTCATAACTTATCCCCCCAAATAATTGACTCGTTTCACTGATAGGAAAAGTTAAGAGGCTACTTAAACCATGACTCTTTTTGGTATAGCTCGTCAAATGGGCTTTATCAGCTCTAAAATCATTATAATAAAGGGTGCCTCCGAGGCTGACGCCATCGACTGTCAAGTAGGGTTCAGTCACGCCTAGTAATAATGATGACGATGAGCGACTTTTGTCACCCTCAACCACCAAAGACTTCCCGGTCCCTAACACATTGTCCTGTTGAAAGTTAACATTAAACCCCAAGCCACTATCAGTACCAAAGCTAGCGCCTGCACGAATACTACCGGCATTCCGCTCTTTAACCCGATAAGTGATATCGACTTGATCAGGGTGCTCCGGAACAATGGTGAGTTCAACTTCAACACTTTCAAAATAGCCCAGCCGGTTTAAGCGTACTTTACTGAGCTCAATCTGTTCACTACTGAACCATCCTCCCTCCATTTGCCGCATTTCACGACGTAAGACTTCATCTTTCGTCAGTGTATTACCTACTAATTGAATACGGCGGACCGTGAATCGGTGCCCAGCCTCCACCTGAAGGTGCAACTGAACAGTCTGCGTTTTATCATCGATTTCGGGTTGATGATGAATGGTCGGATAGGCATAACCACGGCGCCCCAGCAGTGATTTAATCTGCTCTTCAAGATCCGTTATTTTAGAGTGATTGTAGCGGGTATTTGGTTTAATCGTTACTAAACGTTTCAACTCGGCTTCATGCCCGGCTAAGTTACCCAATAGCTCAACACCCACTAGTGTGTAGGGGAGGCCTTCAGTCACATTCACGGTGATATAAGTAGATTTTTTGTCTGGCGTTAAGTTCACTTGTGTAGAATCGATCTCAAAGCGCGCATAGCCTCGATCAAGGTAAAAGCTGCGCAGTTGTTCCAGATCACCGGCCAACTTCTGTTTTTGATAGCGTCGATCACCCAGGATATTCCACCAAGGGAGCTGATCCTGTGATGAAAAGTCTGACCGCAGCTGTGCTATAGAGAATGCCCGGTTACCGATGATATTAATCTGCTGGATCTTTGCAGCAATGCCTTCAGTAAAAATTAATTTTAGATCGACTCGATTACGCGGTAGTTCTGTTATCTCAGCCTTGACTTTGGCACTGAATTGACCCATCCCATAATAGAGTTCCTCTAAAGCGTGTTCGAGATTAGTTAACTGATTTCGATCAAGCGATTCACCCACCCGAACAGCCAATAGTTCTAGGTGCTTCTTTAAATGCTCTTTGGAAACCGTTTTATTACCGCTAAAAGTAATCTCTACAATGGTTGGTCGCTCTTGCACGGTAATCAGTAATTGATTGCCCTCTCTAGCAATTTGTATGGCTTCGTAGTGACCACTTGCAAACAGGGCATGGATAGTCGCGCCAACTGCTTTAGCCGTCACGGTATCCCCGACAGTGATTGGCATGCTGAGTAGTGCCGCACCCGGGGTGACTCGTTGCAGCCCCTTAAATTGAATATTTTTTACTACAAAATCATCGGCGTTGCAGGTTGCTACCCCACCGAGTAACAACGACGCCATGATCAGTTTTTTAATTACCATGATGATAAAACACTCTCAATTCATTAAACTGTAACGGCTCAGCTGCGCATGACATCATTAAATAGCGCAACCCCCGTTAACACCATTAGTAGCAATACGCCCACCCGATAGCTGATCTCTTGGAAGCGCTCCGAAACTGGACGGCCATGGAGCGCCTCAAGCAGCAAGAATACCATATGGCCGCCATCTAGTACCGGCAATGGCAATAGATTCACAATACCCAAGTTAATCGAGATCAACGCTATAAAGCCTAAAAAGCACACCAAACCTGAAGCGACAGCAGTGCCCGCCCCTTTGGCGATGGCAATCGGCCCACTCAACTGCTTTAAGCCGACGCTCCCAGTCAATAACTGACCGGTCAGTGACAGCGTTAATCGGCTCATCTGCCAGGTTTTCTTGCCAGCTTGCACAAAGGCCGCAAGCCCGCCATAACGCTGCTGCTTCCAGGCATCAGCGGCTATCGACAGGAGCTTAGGGGCTAGGCCTGCGTAGCCGACCGTTTGGCCGTTGGACAAACGCTGCGCTTGCGGCGTCAGCGTGATAGCCAGTAACTGATCGGCTCGCTCAATCTCTAGGGATAGTGACTGCTGTGGATGAGCGCGTATCTGTGTGACCAATTGCTGCCACTGGAGTAGCGGCTGCCCCGCAACGCGTACAATACGATCACCCACCTGCAAAGTTGCCTGCTCAGCTGCCGATTGCGGCTCAATCCTCGTGATGATCGGCAGCACCTGGGGTTGCTCAGGGATAATCCCTAAGGACTCCACACTGCTCTGTGGCTGCCAATCGACCTGCCCAAGCTGTAACACCAGCTGTTGTTGTTCAAGCGGGCCACCCTGCATTGGCTGCACAGTCACCGTGATCTGCGCTTGATGACGTTGTGCTGCTAACCTGAAGTGAACTGTTTCCCAATCAGGCGTTTCCAAGCCGCCCACCGCGGTGATCTGCATTCCAGGCAGCATCCCGGCGAATGAAGCGACCGACTGTGGCAGCACAGTCCCTATAACGGGTGGTAACACCGGGCGCCCCCATAAAAAAATCCACCAATAGGCCAAAAAGGCTAATAGGAAATTGGCCAACGGCCCTGCAGTAATAATGACCGAACGTTGCCAAATCGGCCGATGATTGAAAGCTTGATCCCGGCAGGCGGCTGCCACCGGTTGTACCCGTTCATCCAGCATCTTCACGTAGCCACCCAAAGGGATAGCAGCTATCACAAATTCTGTTCCCCGACGATCAACTCGGCGCCATAGGGCTGGACCAAAACCGAGTGCAAATCGCTCTACTTTAACGCCACACAGCCTGGCTGCTAAAAAATGGCCCGTCTCATGAATAGCGACTAGCAGACCCAGTGTGCCCAAAAAGGCCAATAGGTTCCCAATAAGCGCGTTGATCACTGATTTATCCTTCGGTTAATGCGATCCTGTCAACAGCCATAACCGCAGACAGGCAAAAATAGGGATTGCGGCGGTTAGACTATCTATTCTATCTAAAATTCCCCCGTGCCCGGGAATTAATTGACCACTCTCCTTCACCCCCACAGTGCGCTTAAACATACTTTCTGTGAGATCACCGACCACGGCACTCAAGGCGACGAGCAGTGCACTCAGCATCCAGAGCAGCGGCGAGGCCTTGGGGAGCGGCCCATAGCTTAATAAGCCATAGGCTGTGAAGAGTGCCAGTAGTAATCCTCCCCACAAACCCTCCCAGGTCTTTCCAGGAGAGACTAGCGGCAGCAGAGCGTGTTGTCCAAGGAGTCGACCTACAATATAGCCACCAATATCAACGCTCCAGACCAGCAGTAGCGCATAGAGTAACCACCAAGCTCCTTCATGGCCCTCTACTGCGGTGACAGAGAGACGCAGTACCAATAGACCCCAAAAAAAGGGGATCAGGGTGCTCATGCCAATCAGTAGACGCCAACCCCTTGAGGCCATCCAAGTGGCTGATGGCTGCGGATAACGGAGAATAGCGTGCAGAGCCAGCAACCACCAGATCACCCCACCACCTAAAATCAACCGCACCACCGGGTGTTGACTGATTGCTGTGGTTAAAGGGAGAGCTATCAATGATCCTACTAGCAATAGCGCCAACAGGATAACGACCTGACTTCGCTGCTTCGGCGTGTTAAAACCGGCTAACGGCCCCCACTCCCACGCCGCCAGCAAGCAAATCCCGAATACTAGCAGCATAAAACCCCGCACGGGTAATTGAAACAGGGCCAGTAAGAGGAGCGGCACGGCGATAAGGATAGTGATCAAACGCTGCTGCAACACTTAATGCTCCATAGGACACAAGTCGTTGGCACCAACAGTGCCAAAACGCCGCTCACGCTGCATAAAGGCCTCTAGTGCCAGTTGGAAAGTCTGGCCATCAAAATCTGGCCATAATTGATCGGTAAAATAGAGTTCTGCATAGGCCATTTGCCAGAGTAAAAAGTTGCTCAGGCGGTACTCTCCACTGGTGCGGATCACTAAATCAACTGCTGGCAGATCACTGAGACAGAGATGGCTAGCAACCAAGGGCTCATCAATCTGCTCAAGGCTACACACCCCTTGCTGTACCCGCTGCGCTACTCGGTTCACTGCTTGCACAATATCCCAGCGGCCACTGTAATTAGCAGCCACCGTTAACCTTAATCCCTGTTTGTCAGCTGTAGCAGCTTCTGCTCGCTTAATTTGCGCCTGCAAAGAGGGACTAAATGCCTGGGTATCGCCAATAATCTGCAACCGCACGTTATAGCGATTTAAGTAAACCAGTTGGCTCTCCAAAACTTGGAAAAACAGGGCGAGTAGGGCCGTCACTTCTTGATCAGGGCGCTGCCAATTCTCACGGCTAAACGCATACAGCGTTAAGGCCATCAGCCCTTGATCGATAGCGAAACGGATGGCACGATGCACGGCCTTAATACCGGCACGATGACCAGCAATCCGAGATTTCCCCTGGCGCTTCGCCCAACGGCCATTGCCATCCATAATAATCGCCACATGGCGAGGCAAATGAACGGGTACAGAAGGTGAGATGCCTGGGAGAGCCTGCCCTTGCTCGGTGCTAGACACCATGATTGTGGTGATCCTTAACTCCTATTAGTGTTAACAGCGGATTACCCCACCACCGCTTTAGAGCAACATGATAGCATTAGATCACTGTGGAATAAACTGCTCAACACGACTGATCATGCAGTAATTACCGCTGTGCTCCTTCGCGGTCGCGCGTCTCAATCTTCAGCTGTTCTCTCAGTTTCTGACTCTTAGGATTAGAGGTTGTTCGGTAGTGTCTCCTATTGACTGATAGTGAAATTTATCGAGGTAAGCGTCGATCACTTTTTCATGGATATCAATAGTTGGAAAAGCAAATAGTGCGTCTCGCAAGACGCTTGATGCGTGTTCGCAGCGTCAAGTTGTGACGTTTAATCCGTTGAGTGAAAATTTTTCCAATCCAAGGTTGTCGTTGAGAAATCATCCGCTGATACCCTGGCCAGCCATCGGTGGTGAACCTTCCTATCGAAAATTTTTTCAGCAGGCATAGCGACCGTCGTAAGATCTCAATACTCCTGGGACCAAAAACGTGAGACAGTATCTTTTTACGTTTAGTATCAAAGCCTCGTCACCGATAGCTTTTGGTTGACTACTGGAGCAGGCAGGGTCTAATTTTTTTTAAACACCGTGATACGGTGTTTTTGCTAATCTCCAAGATACGACTGGTGTCTCTAGAAGGCCAACTCTATGAGGCGTTCATGGATACCCAGCTGATGACCCTTCTAGTGATACTTGACTGGGAAGGAGCGCTGGCAGCCTTGATAGTAGAAGCGTTGTGACCCATTGGGAGCTTTACCATTTTTGACTACCCTCTCTTGACGACAATAACGACACTTAACTTGGATAACTGCCCTCTAAACTTCCTTGTTTTGACGATAATCATAATACATCAGTCTTTATGACCTACTACCCAATTTTTGCAGGGTTCAAGGATGCTGATATCAATTTTTTTTTATCACATGTTGTTAAATAATAACTAATTTCCCTCATCATATCCTTAGGCAAGCTATTTCTTTCTCCCCATAATCCTTCCAGTGTTATTGATCCTATTAACTGATTAACAATCCTTGAATTATCTATTAAGCGAACGACAATCTCTGTATAGCCGAGCTGATCCGCCCAGAATAGGGGAGATTCATTCTGAGAATTCTGGAGATCAACCTTGGCACCATTCTCTATTAAGCGAACGACAATCTCTGTATGGCCGTGCCGTGCCGCCCAGAATAGGGGAGATTCATTCTGAGAATTCTGGAGATCAACCTTGGCACCATTCTCTATTAAGCGACCGACAATCTCTGTATGGCCGTGCCGTGCCGTGCCGCCCAGAACAGGGGAGTGATCTTGCTACCCTTTAACGGACACAACGAAGAGGAACAAAGCGTATAATTTTTTGTTACTTTTTGAGGTGAAGTTATGAATCAAGGGGAATCAAGGAGCTATGATAAGGAATTCAAGCTGAATGCGGTAAAGCTGTATCACAGCACTGGTAAAACGCTCTGTCAATTGAGCGAGGAATTGGGAGTTCCCAAGAGTACATTGGCAGGGTGGGTCCATCAGCATAACAAGGATGGTGCAGAGGCTTTCCCGGGCAAAGGATACCTGAAAGCGTCTGATGCTGAGCTCAGTCAATTGCGGAAAGAATTGGCGATAGCACGCGAAGAGAGGGATATCCTAAAAAAAGCCTTGGGCATCTTCTCAGTGGCCCGCAAGTAAAATACCAGTTTATGCAAAAGCATGCTGGGGAATTCAGCGTAGAGAGGATGTCCAACGTGTTAGGTGTATCCCGCAGTGGCTATTATCAGTTTATCAAGGCTGAGCCATCCAAGCGCTATTGTGAGGATGAGCGTTTAATATCTGAAATTAAAGAGGTTTATACCATAAGCAACCAAATTTACGGTAGCCCACGTATCCATGCTGAGTTACGAGCTAGAGGTGAGCGCTGTTCACGCAAACGGGTTTGTCGGCTAATGAAAGCAGCCCATATTGCGGCTAAGATGAAAAAACGATTTAAGGTAACCACAATAGTCGATCCAAAGGCCGCAGTGGCGCCTAATTTACTCAAGCAGAAGTTCACAGCCACTCGCCCTGATCAATACTGGGCAGCAGATATTACCTATATTCCGACCCAAGAGGGATGGTTGTATGTTGCTATCGTACTGGACCTGTTCTCTCGTA